>JACPTI010000062.1 GCA_016192845.1 Acidobacteriota bacterium | reverse complement strand
TCATCGGCACCTCCTTGAAGAAGTCATGGCGACGACGATGCCATCGTCGCCCTCGATCGGTCAAGGCCGGCACGCCCGCGGCGGCGCGACCGGAGCCTGCCGGTCCGGCTAAAGCCGGACACTACGTACGACGACACACCTCGTGCATACTCTTCGCATGCGCACGCTGCCAGGAGGTCCGGCGAACCGCCTCCGCCGATGTCGCGTCGCTCTGCGACGCGACAAGCCAGCGTTGGCTGGACGGTCCGCGTCCGCGGACCGTCCCGGCGGTCAAGAAGCCGGACACCACGTACGTCTTGTCACGTTCGTACGTCTTGTCGCGTTCGCGGCTGTCGTTTCGGCGGCAGGCGCCATCCACGCCCAGACCGTCCCCTCGCCCGAGCGCGCGCTGGCGCGCGACATCCTCCGCGAGCTGATGGAGATTCCCACCACCGAAGAGATGGGGATGACCCCGCGGGCGGCGCGGGCGATGGCCGACCGGCTGCTCGCGGCGGGCTTTCCCGCGACCGACGTCCACGTGCTCACGCTCACGCCGCGGGTCGGCAACCTGGTCGCGCGGCTGCGAGGCGCCGACGCGCGCACCCGTCCCATCCTGCTGATGGCGCACATCGACGTGGTGCCCGCCCGCCGCGACGACTGGTCGCTCGACCCCTTCACCCTCACCGAGCGCGACGGGTGGTTCTACGGACGCGGTACGACCGACAACAAGGCGGGCGCCGCGATGCTCGTTGCCAATTTCATCCGCCTCAGGCGCGAAGGCTGGCAGCCGCGCCGCGACCTCATCATCGCGCTCACCGGTGACGAGGAGACGACGCAGGCGAGCATCCAGTGGCTGCTGAAGGAGCATCGCCACCTCGTCGATGCCGAGTTCGCGCTCAACACCGACTCGGGCAGGATCATCCTGCGCGGCGGCAAGCCGTCGCTCTTCACCGTGCAAGCGAGCGAGAAGGTCTATGCCGACTACCAGCTCGACGTGAGGGACGTCGGCGGCCACAGCTCGCTGGCGCGCCCGGACAACCCGATCTACACGCTCGCCGCCGCGCTGCAGCGGATCGCGGCGCACCAGTTCCCGCTGAACGTCACCGAGGTGGCGCGGCTGTTCTTCGAGCGGTCGGCTCGCGTGGAAAGCGGTCGGATGGCCGCCGACCTGCGCGCCGTGGCCGCCACGCCGCCCGACCCGCAGGCCGCCGCCCGCCTGTCGAAGCAGCCGTTCTACAACGCGCGCCTCCGGACGACGTGTGTCGCCACGCGCGTCGAGGCGGGTCACGCCAACAACGCGCTGCCGCAGACGGCCCGCGCCGTCATCAACTGCCGGATTCTGCCGGGCGAGCCGACCGGGCCGGTCGAGGCGGCGCTGCGGCGACTGGCCGGCGACCGCGTGACGCTCACCGTGCTGAGTGCCCCCCAGGCCAGTCCGTCCTCGCCACTCTCGGCGGCGATGCTGGCGCGCTTCGAGCGCCTGGCCGCCGTGCAGTGGCCCGGCGTTCCGGTCACGCCCGTCATGGAAGCGGGCGCCACCGACGGGATGTACACCCGCCTGGCCGGCATTTCCACGTACGCGCCGTCCGCGCTGCCCGAGGATCCCGACGACGTGCGCGCGCACGGCAAGGACGAGCGTCTGGGCGTCGAGGCCTTCTACGACGCCACCCAGTTCTGGTATCAGACCATGAAGGCGTTCGGCGCGCAGTGATCGCGCCTTCGCCGTCCGCACTCACGCGTCCGGCGTGACACCCCCGCGCACAATCCAACAGGCGTCCGCGTCTTGCGCCTCCGGACTTCCGTGCCCCGACCTTGTGGGATACACTGAGCGGCCCTCAGATCTGCGCCGGGCCGCGGCTGCCGGATCGTGTACGGCCGGCTGCGGCCGTGTCGTCGACATCGAGCCTCCGAGGAGAACGGGAGACGCATGAAACGCCTGACACCGAGCGGCAACGTCCTGTTTCTGCTGTGCCTGATGTACCTCATCACGTACATCGACCGCGTGAACATCGCGACAGCGGCGGGGGAAATCCGGCGTGAAATGTTGCTAACAGCCACGCAATACGGCCTCGTCTTCTCAGTCTTCGGGTACCCCTATCTGCTCTTCCAGGTCTTCGGCGGGTGGGTGGGCGATCGGTTCGGGCCGCGCAGGACGCTGTTCATCTGCGGTGTCATCTGGGCCGGTGCCACGATTCTGACGGGTCTGGCGGGCGGCCTGATCAGCCTGCTCTTCCTGCGTATCCTGCTCGGCGTCGGCGAAGGCGCGACGTTCCCGGTCGCCACGCGGGCGATGCAGAACTGGATGCCGGCGGGCCGGCGCGGATTCGCGCAGGGGATTACGCATGCGTTCGCGCGCGCCGGGCTCGTGGCGACGCCTCCGCTGGTGGCATGGCTGATCGCGCTGACGACGTGGCGCGGTTCCTTCGTGGTCCTTGGCTGCACCAGCCTCGTCTGGGTCTTCGCATGGGTCTGGTACTTCCGCGACGTGCCGGCCGAGCACAAGGGCATGACGCCCGAGCTGCTCGAACGGCTGCCGAATCACGGCCGTCGATCGCACGTCGAGCGTCCGAAGGTCCCGTGGGGACCGCTGACGCGGCGCATGATGCCGGTGACCGTCGTGTATTTCTGCTACGGCTGGACGCTGTGGCTGTACTTGAGCTGGCTGCCCTCGTTTTTCCAGAACGAGTACGGCTTCAATACTCGCGACTCAGCGTTCTTCTCCGCCGCGGTGTATCTGCCGGGCGTACTCGGCAACCTGCTCGGCGGTGAGATCAGCGACCGTATTCTCCACAGGACCCGCGACCTCAAGAAAGCGCGTCGCGATCTCGCCATGTTCGCATTTCTCGCCTCCTTCACCTGCATGCTGCCGCTCTTCATCACGACCGATCTGACGACGATCGTGCTGGCGCTCGGGGCGGCATTCTTCTTCGCGGAAATGATCATCGGCCCGATGTGGGCGGTCCCCATGGACATCGCGGGCAAGTACTCGGGCACGGCCAGCGGGCTCATGAACAGCGGCTCGGCGTTTGCCGCCATCGTCTCGCCGCTGGCGTTCGGGATCGTCGCGGACACGACCGGCAGCTGGACGCTGCCGTTTGCCGGCTCGCTCGGGCTGCTGCTGCTCGGCGCGGCGCTCGCGCCGTTCATGCACCCCGAGCGGCCATTCGTGGATCCGCAGATCGCGCCGGGTGTCGCGCCGGCCCCGGCGAACGTGTAGTATCTGCCTCTATGGAAGCCACCGTCGCGACCCATCCGCCGGCCGCTGCGGCCGGCGCCCGCCGCAAGCCGTTCTACCGGACCCTCTGGGGGCAGGTGCTCATCGGCGTCGCCCTCGCGATCGTCGTCGGGTACATCTCGCCCGCCACGGGCGTGGCGATGCAGCCGCTCGGCAACGCGTTCATCCGCCTGATCACGATGGTGATCACGCTCGTGATCTTCAGCACCATCGTGACCGGCATCGCCGGCATGGAGAGCATGAAGAAGGTCGGGCGCGTCGGCGGCAAGGCGCTGATCTACTTCGAGGTGATGACCACGATCGCGCTCGTCGTCGGCCTCGTGGTGGGCCTGCTGACCGTGCCCGGCGGCGGCTTCAACGCCGATCCGGCGGCGCTCGACGCCGGCGCCGTTGCCAACTACGCGGGCGCCGCCAAGGCGCAGACGGTCACCGACTTCCTCCTCCAGATCATCCCGACCACGGTGATCGACGCCTTCGCCCGCGGCAACATCCTGAGCGTCGTCCTCGTGTCGCTGCTGTTCGGCTTCGCGCTTTCGGCGCTGGGACCGAGGGGCAGGCCGCTGGTAGAGGTCCTCGACGGCCTCACGCACATGATCTTCGGGGTGATCAACATCGTCATGCGCTTTGCGCCGATCGGCGCGTTCGGCGCGATGGCGTTCACCGTCGGGCGCTACGGGCTCAGCTCGCTCGGCCCGCTCGCGCAGCTGATCGTGACGTTCTGGGTGACGAGCCTGCTGTTCGTGCTGATCGCGCTCGGCGCGGTGGCGGCGCTGGCCGGATTCAGCATCATCCGGTTCCTCAAGTACATCCGGGAGGAGATCGTGCTGGTGCTGTCGCTCAGCTCCTCCGACCCGGCGCTCCCGTCGCTCATGACGAAGCTGGAGCGGCTCGGGTGCTCGAAAGGGGTCGTCGGCCTGGTGACGCCGACTGGGTACATGTTCAACCCCGAAGGGAGCTGCATCTACATGATGCTGGCCGCTGTCTTCGTCGCGCAGGCGACCAACACCCCGCTCACGGCGATGGACTACGTCACGCTGCTCGCGGTCGGCGCGCTGACGCACAAGGGCGCCGCGGGTGTGCAGGGCGCCGCCTTCATCGCGCTGGTCGGCACGCTCATGGTGATCCCGACCATTCCGGTCGCCGGGATGGCGCTCATCCTCGGCATCGACCGGTTCATGAGCATGTGTCGGGCCACCATGAACATGCTGTGCAACGGGGTCGCGGCCGTCGTGGTTGCGCGGTGGGAGAAGGAGATCGACCGCGACACGCTTCGCGCGAACCTCGCGTCGCTGACGTGAGGTCCGGCTGAAGCCGGACGCCACGCACGTTCAGCGCGGCTCGACACCCGACATCCGGGCGAGCACGTCGAACACCACGGCAAAGTCCCGGGCTCGCAGCCCCATCCCGCGCGCGGCGGTCAGGAACGTGTTGGTCACCTCGGTCGTCGGCAGCGGCACGCCGAGCCGCTGGCCCATCTCGATCGCCAGGTTCATGTCCTTCTGCATCATATCGACGTTGAACCAGGCTTCGTCCGGCATCTTCAGCACGAAGGGCCCGCGGTACTGCACCATCGGCGACGCGATCACGCTGTGCAGCAGCACGTCGACGGCGGTCTCCCGCTCGATGCCGCTCTTTTCGGCCAGCAGCACTCCCTCGCTGAAGGCGAGCATCTGCACGGCCAGGCTCAGGTTCGTGGCGATCTTCAGCGCGAGCGCCAGCCCGTTGTTGCCGACGTGCGTCACTTTCGGGCCGATGTCCTGCAGCACCGGCAGCGCGCGCTCGAACGCGTCGCGCGGCCCGCCCACCATCACCGAGAGCTTCCCCTGCTGCAGCGTGATGACGCTCCCCGAAACCGGCGCGTCGAGCATCTGCGCGCCCGTCGCCGAGACCATGTCGACGATCTCGCGGTTCAGCGCGGGACTGATCGTGCTCATATCGATGAGCACTTTGCCGCGTCCGAGGCCCGCGAGCACGCCGTCGGGCCCCTCGACGACCGCCTTGACCGCCTTGCCGTCGGTGAGCATGGTGAAGACCAGATCGGCCGACTTCGCGACCTCGCGCGGCGTGTCGGCCCACTTCATGCCCGCCTGAATGAGCCATTCCGCCTTCGAGCGGGTGCGGTTGTAGCCGGTGACCGTGTGCCCCTTGTCGAGCAGCCGCTTCACCATCTGGCCGCCCATCGTGCCGAGCCCGATGTATCCGAGTTGCGCCATTCGTGGTCCTCTCTCCGCGTGTGTCCAGGGGAAAGGATCAGGCAGGCAACGGCAGGGCCGGCAGACCCGGCGTCGAGAAAACGATCTCCGTGATCGCCTTGATACTCCGGTTGCCGTACCGGAAGGGGACGATGAGCCGAAGCGGCGCGCCGTGCCGCGGAGCAATGGGCGCATCGTTCATCATCCATGCCAACATCACCTGCGGATGCCGGAGTGTCGCCATCGGCTCGTCGACGTAATGGCGGTCCGACGCGATGAGGCGGCAATAGTGCGCGCCCGGCACCAATCCGAGCATGTCGGCGAAATCGCTGAATCGGACGCCGGTCCACTTGACGATGCCGCGCGGATTGGGCGCGCCGCACTGCATCAGGAAGGTGCGCGTGACCCGCGGGAGCTTCTCCACGTCCTCGAAGCGCAGCGTGCCCGCGAGCCTGCCGAGTCCGCGTGTGTCGATCTTGATCGCCAGCCTGCGATAGTCGAACTCGATCTCCGGTGCCTGCCGGTTGGGTGTTCGCCACATCAGCGGATCGGTAATCGGCCCGGCGGCGCTTTCCGGGTGCTCCGGCGCGGAGCCATCCGGGTTGAGCGGGAGCGGCGCCGGAAACCCCTGGCGCAGCGGCCGTTCGACCAGCCGATCCGGCCACGGCTCCTGCCCTTGGAGCGCCTGAGCGGCCTGTGCCCGCAGCGCCTCCGGCCTCAGCACGCCCGAAAGCCCCGCCAGGGTGGCGCCCGAAATGCTACAGATCGCGTCGCGTCGTGAGATAGCCACGTGCGGACCCTCCTCGCGCGCAATCCTAATCCGATCGACTCCTCGACGCCAGCGTCAACACCGTAGCGCGCCGTGGACAGGCAGGTTACGCTGAGTCACATGGCTCTGTTCGATACCGGGACCGACGCGCGGACGCTCCCGGCTGGCCTGCGCGGCGCGGTCGAGCTGCTCGAATCGATCGCGGCCGACCGCAGCGTGCTGGCCGGCATGCCGGCGGCGCGGGCGAGCCCGAGCCACAGGAGACGAATGAGCTGCAACACTGCTACATCTGCAAGTAGAAGTACACGCACATGCACCACTTCTACGATCAGCTCTGCCCGTCGTGTGCGGAGTTCAACTTCGCGAAACGAACCGACAAGTCGGTCGAGCAGCGCTTCCACCCGCCGCTCGACGCCGTCGACGGCGCCGCCCGCATCCTCGACCCATTCATCGACGGCTTCAACACGGGGACGCACGTGTGGGGGCAGTTCCTGAAGGATTACCACCCGACGGAGTGATAGGTCCGGCTGCCGCCGGACGCCACGGTACTATTGATGTGATGCAGATTCTGCTGCGCCTGCTCATCAACGCCGCCGCGCTCTGGGCGGCCACGCGCCTCGTGCCGGGCATCTCCTTCACGGGCGACTGGCGGCTGCTCTTCGTCGTGGCGCTCGTCTTCGGCGTGCTGAACGCGGCGGTGCGGCCGATTCTCTGGTTCATGACGCTGCCGCTGCTGCTTGTTACACTCGGCCTCTTCACGTTCGTCCTGAATGCTGTGATGCTCTGGCTCACGGGGGCGGTCTCCGACGCGCTCGGGCTCGGCTTTCACGTCGACGGCTTCGGCGCCGCGTTCCTCGGCGCGCTCGTCGTCAGCATCGTGAGCTTCATGCTGTCGCTCTTCGTCGCCTCCACGCGGCACGACGTCCCGGAGCACCGGCCGTGAAGATCTCCGTCGTCGTGCCGGCGTTCAACGAGGAGCGCGGCCTGGCGGCGTCGCTCCGGGCCGTCCGCGGCGCGGTGGCGGCGCTGGAGGATCGCGGATGGGCGTGGGAGTTCATCGTCTGCGACAACAACTCGACGGACCGGACCGCCGCGATCGCGCGGGAGCACGGCGCCGACGTGGTCTTCGAGCCGATCAATCAGATCTCGCGCGCGCGCAACACCGGCGCCGCGCGCGCGACCGGCGACTGGCTGGTGTTCGTCGACGCCGACTCGCATCCGAGTCGGGAGCTGTTCGCGGAGATGGCGCGGGTCATCCAGGAGGGGCGCTGCCTGGCGGGCGGCAGCACGGTGCGCGTGGACGCGGCCGACATCCTCTCGACGTTTTTCGTCGGGTGCTGGAACGTGATCAGCCGTCTGACCCGCTGGGCCGCCGGGTCGTTCATCTTTTGCGAAGCGCCGGCGTTCCGCGAGATCGGGGGATTCAGCCTCGAGTTCTACGCGGCGGAGGAGATCGACCTCTCCCGGCGATTGAAGCGGCTGGCCCGGCGCCGCGGCCGGACGTTCGTGATCCTGCCCGATCATCCGCTGCGCACGAGCGCGCGGAAGAAGGACCTGTACACTCCGCGCGAGCACCTGACATTCATGCTGAAGACCGCCGTGCTCGGCGGCCGCACACTGCGCAGCCCGGAGCAGTGCTACCAGTGGTACGACGGGCGCCGGTGACACGCCCGCGGGTCAGGTACGCTCGACGTTCAGCCGCCGCTCGATCCGCGGATCCGGACAGAGCCAGATCGCGGCGACCGTGATGTACAGCGCGCCGGCAATCACGGGGTGGACGAACGCCAGCGGAATCGCCGTCGCGTAGATCACAATCGAAAGCTTCCCCTTGAGGTCGCTCCCGATCGCGGCTCGCAGCCGCGACTCCGGGCCTTCGTGCGTGATGATCGTGTTGACCAGAATCCAGTAGGCGACCGACGCCAGCAGCAGCACGGCGCCGTAGACGGCGGTCGGCAGCGGTGTCAGCTCGCTGTCACCCACCCACGCGGTCACGAACGGCACGAGCGACAGCCAGAAGAGCAGATGCATGTTCGCCCACAGGACGCCGCCGCTGACGCGCGCGGTCGCATGCAGCAGATGATGATGATTGTTCCAGTAGATCGCCAGGAACACGAAGCTGAGGACGTACATCAGGAACGTTGGCGCCACGCCAAGGAGCGCCTCCCAGTCGTCGCTCTCGGGCGCAGGCGCGATGGGGACCCCGGGGGGCCCCGCTGGCCGGACCGTCAACGTCGCCCCACGTAGCCGGTGACGACGGGCACGCTGCGGCCCGCGGCTGCGGCTGCCGCGGCGGCGGCGACGTCGGGCTCGACGTCGGCCAGCTGCTTCAGGACGTCCCCTTCCATGGCGGCAACGGGCACGCCGTTGCGGTACACGACGCGGCTTCCGGCGGTGGCGCGGATGCGATCGCCGGGCGTGAGGATCCCGGTGAAGTTCAACGGATCGGCCCCGCTGATCGCGATCAGCCGGTCGTCCGGGCCGGAGCGGCGGGTCTCGCGCAGGCGCTCGACCGCATCGGCCAGCGCGAACTGCTCGCCCGACATGCCGCTCACGAAGCGGCCGCCGCGGATCTCCCCGCGCGCCTCGAGCCGGCGGTAGACGGCCGCGAGCTCCCGCCACGGCACGCCCGAGGCCTCCCTCGAGACGACGCGGCGGAAGACGACGCCGTAGCGCCGCAGGAGCGTCCACGCCAGGATCTCCACGGCCGCGTCCCGCGAGACGTCCACGGAGGTCGGCAGCGCGAACCACCGGCCGTCCCCTCCGGCGCGCCGGCTGCCGCTTGAGGAGGCACCGATGATCCGGCGCAGCCCGCCTGGGCCGTCCGAGCTGACGCACCCGGCGGCGACGAGCTCCGCAAGGGCGGCGTGTGCCTCCTCGACGGACATCTGACACGCCGCGGCCAGGTCATGTGCGAACGAGGCGCCGTGCGTCCGCAGGCGGTCGAGGACGGGATGCTCGATCGGCGCCGTGCGCTCCGGTCGCAGCGCCAGCCAGGCGTCAGCGTGCTGGCGCAGGAAGAGTGCGATCGGCGTGGCGCCGACCACCTGTGTCGGGCCGGTCGAGAGGCGCGCCCAGGCGACTTCGCCCGTCAGGCACAGTATGTCGAGCGCCGCCGGGTCGTACCGATCGAGCCGCGCCGGCAGCACGTCCCGTTCCCACGCGCGCGCCGGCAGCTCCACGCCGTCGAGCTGCGCGAGCACGGCGCGCAGCCCGTCGGGACCGCTATACGGCTCCAGGGAACGACGACAAGATTCTCGTTTGGAGCCGTATAGCGGTCCAACGCCGCCGACGTGCTGCCACGCGAACAGGAACCGCATGAATTCCGCGGGCGTCACGGGTGAGATCTCCGCCCGCAGGCGGTTCAACGTATACCGATGGATCCGCGCCAGCAGAACGCGATCGCACCACTCGAGGGCGGGTGGGGCGGGTGGGGCGGGTGGGGTGAACATGCCGCGCAGCACCACGCCGTCGGATTCGAGCGCGAGCAGGGCGGACTCGACGTCCGGCACCGCCACGCCGAGCGTGTCGGCCAGCGCCGCGGCGGTCACGGGGCCGCTCAGCGTCAGACGCCCTTTGACCAGCGAGACGAGCGCCGCCTCCTTCGTCCACGGTTTGGCTGCCCGGGCCGGCGGCGGCGCAATCGGCGGATCGAGCACCGCCCCCGGATGCAGCGCCAACATTTCCGGGAGGCGCTCGGCCGCGACCCAGAAGTGTGAGCGCACCCGCGTGGCTCGCGCGCGTTCCGCAAGCCCGTGGAACAGCGCCTCGTCCGCTTCACCCTCGAGCAGGAAGCCCGCCGTCAGCAGCCCGTCGTGAAGCTCGTCGGCATCGCGCGGATCGGGGCGCTGCTCGTCGACCACGCGCGCAATGGCCGCGGCGTCGAGCGCGCCGGTTCGCGCATGCTCCGGATCGGCTGGCCGCCGCATCTGCACCGCGTGGGCGCGCCGCTCCTCGAGCGGCGCATCGTCCAGGAAGGCGTACGGCCGCGCGTTGAGGATCTCGTCGGCAAACGGCGACGGCTCCGGCGTGTCGCGCGAGACGAGCTGCAGCCTGCCCTCGTGAATGCCGGTCAGGACGCGGGTCAATCCCTCGACGTCCATCGCCTCCTCGAGGCAATCGCCGAGCGTCTGGGTGACCAGCGGATGATCGGGAATCTCGCGGTCGCCCGGAATGTTGTCGAGGCACGCGGCGGCGTCGGGAAACGCCGCGGCGAGCAGGTCCTCGGCCTGCATGCGCTGGAGCGGCGGCGGCACCTTCGTGCCACGGCGGCTGCGGGGCACCGCCAGCGAGATGGTCGCATTCCAGCGCCACCGGGTCGTGAAGAGCGGCGCGTCGAGCACCGCCTGGATCAGCGTGTCCCGGACGGTCGCCGGATGCAGGTAGCGGAAGACGTCGGCGAGCGGAAACGAGTGCTGCGGCCCGAGCGAGAGGAGCAGCGCGTCCTCGGTGGCCGCCGCCTGCAGCTCGAAGTTGAACTGCCGGCAGAAGCGCTTGCGGAGCGCCAGCGTCCAGGCGCGGTTGATGCGGCTCCCGAACGGCGCGTGCAGGACGAGCTGCATGCCGCCCGACTCGTCGAAGAACCGCTCGAGCACGAGCGTCTGCTGCGTTGGAATGACGCCGAGCGCCGCGCGTCCCGCGGCGAGGTACTCGAACAGCTGCTCGGCGCCGCCCTGCGGCAGGCCCGTTTCCGCCGTCAGCCATTCGACAACGGGAACGTCTGCGCGGAGCCGCGCCTCAACGTCGGCGCGCAGGTCGCTGACCGCCTTCGACAGCTCGTCGCTCCGGGCGGGCGCCTCGCCCAGCCAGAACGGAATGGTCGGCGGCGCCCCATTGGCGTCGGCCACGCGAACGGTGCCGGCGGTGACGCGCGTGATCTGCCACGATGCGTTGCCGAGCTGAAAGATGTCGCCGGCCTGGCTCTCGATCGCGAAGTCCTCGTTGAGCGTCCCGAGGAACGTCTCCTCCGGCTCGAGCACCACCCGGTAATCGGCCACTTCGGGAATGGCGCCGCCGGACGTGAGCGCCAGGAGGCGCGCCCCGCGCCTCGCCCGCAGCACGCCGTGCACCTCGTCGCGATGCACGAGCGCGGCCCGCCGGCCGCGCCGGGTGGCAAACCCTTCCGCCAGCATGGCCGCCACGGCGTCGAAGTCCCTCCGCTCGAGCGAGCGGTACGGCCAGGCTTGCCGCACCAGATCGAACAGCTCGCCTTCGGTGTACTCATGGCAGGCGAGCTCCGCCGTCACCTGCTGAGCGAGCACGTCGAGCGGCGCATCGTGCGTGACAATCGCGTCGAGCTCGCCGCGGCGGGTTGCGCCCAGCAGCGCCGCGCACTCGAGGAGATCGTCGCGCGAGACGGGCAGCAGGCGACCCTTCGGCGTGCCGGCAATCGTGTGACCCGAGCGGCCGACGCGCTGGAGGAGCGTGGCCATGCGGTGCGGCGAGCCGACCTGGCACACCAGATCGACATGGCCGATGTCGATGCCGAGCTCCAGCGACGCTGTCGCCACGAGCGCCTTGAGCGTTCCGGTCTTGAGACGATGCTCGGCGTCGAGCCGGGTTTCCTTGGCGAGGCTGCCGTGGTGTGCGGTGACGGCATCCTCGCCGAGGCGCTCGCTGAGATGCCGCGCGACGCGCTCCGCCATCCGCCGCGTGTTCACGAACACCAGGGTGGTCCGATGCGACGCGATCAGCTCGGTGAGGCGATCGTAGTACTCCTCCCAGACCTCGTGCGACATCACCGCGCCGAGCGGCGAGCGCGGAATCTCGATCGCCAGGTCGATCGCGCGGCGATGCCCTTCGTCCACGATGGCGCAGTCGCCGCGCGCGGCGCCGGCACCCACGAGAAAGCGCGCCACCGCCTCGACCGGACGCTGCGTAGCCGAGAGGCCGATGCGCTGGATGTAGGGGCCGACCTCGAGGTCGGCCGCTACACTTCGAGCCCACACCGCCTCGAGCCGTTCGAGCGAGAGCGCGAGATGGGCGCCGCGGCGCGTGCCAATCACCGCGTGAATCTCGTCGATAATGACCGTACGGACGGTGCCGAGCACGTTCCTGCTCCGTTCGGCCGTCAGGAGCAGGTACAGCGATTCCGGCGTCGTGACCAGGATGTGCGGCGGCCGGCGCAGGATGGCCGCGCGCTCCGCCTGCGTGGTGTCGCCGGTGCGCACCGCGGCCGTGATGCGCGGCGCCTCGGCGCCGAGCGACTCGGCGAGCTGCCGGATGCCGCGCCGCGGTTCCGCCAGGTTCTTGTGGATGTCGGCGCTGAGCGCCTTCAGCGGCGAGACGTAGATGACCCGCACCTCGTCCGGGAGCGGGCCTGAAGCCGCCTCGCGCACGAGGTTGTCAATTGCGATGAGGAACGCGGCAAGCGTCTTGCCGGAGCCGGTCGGCGCCGCAATGAGCGTGTGACGCCCGTCGCGGATCGCCTCCCACCCGCGCCGCTGTGCGCTCGTCGGCGCGCCGAGCGTCTGGCTGAACCACTGCGAGACGAGCGGATGGAAGCCGGCGAGGGACACGGGGCGATCGATCATATAACCAGCCAAGGGCTCCGCCCCGGGCTCAGCCCTTATACGGCTCCTGTCCAACGGATCTGCAAAAATTCCCGGTACCGCGCCGTATAGCGGTCCGACGGATAGAGGGATGCTCGAGCTGCCCGAGGGCGTTGTCTGGCTGCGCAGGTATCTCGCGATCGGCGAGCAGCAGACGCTCGTCGCGCGCTGCCGCGCGATCATCGACGGCCCCGCCGGCGGATATGTGCCGACGGTGCGCGGCGGCGGCAGGATGCGGGTGCGCATGGTGTGTCTCGGCCGGCACTGGAACCCGCTCACGTATCGGTACGAGGACACGCGCGCCGATCACGACGGAGCGCCGGTGCCGCCGCTGCCCGAGGACCTGGCCGCACTCGCCACCCGCATTGCGGCCGATGCCGGATTCGCGCTGCACCCGGGGTGGAAGCCGGACATCTGCCTCATCAACTGGTATGGTCCGGAAGGCCGCATGGGACTCCACCAGGACAAGGACGAGAGTCCGGCGTCGCTCGCCGCCGGGTTGCCGGTCGTGTCGGTCTCGCTCGGCGATACGGCGCGCTTCCTCTTCGGCGGCCTGCGCCGGCGCGATCCGGTGGAGGCGCTCCTGCTCGAGTCAGGCGACGCGTTCGTGTTCGGCGGACCGGCGCGCCTCCGCTACCACGGGGTGTCGCGCATCCTTCCCGGCACGGCGCCGCGCGAGCTCGGGATCGAGGGCCGGTTCAACCTGACGTTCCGCCAGTATTAAGAACGTGTGGCGCGACCGCAGCCGTTCAAAATCGTCGTTCTCCATTCCGCCGTTCCACGGCAGAGCTGCGAGGCGCAGCAGCGCCCCGGCCATGAACATCCGTCTATCAAGCCGGGCAGGCGCGCCGGCCGGCGGCCATAATGAAGGGGTGGAACGCGCGTTCGACTCCTTCCTCAGGGCCTATCCCGAGTACATCGGCACGCGCGCGCTCGACGCGCTGCGCGCCTCGGAGTACCGGCGCCTGGACGAGCAGCAACACGTCTACCTCGATTACACCGGCGGCAGCCTGTACGCGGACACGCAGATCCGCGCGCACGCGGCGCTTCTCGGCAAGCACGTCCTCGGCAACCCGCATTCGGCGAGCCTTACTTCGTCGGCGATGACGGCGCTGGTGGAGCAGACCAGGCGCGCGGTGCTGGCCTGGTTCGGTGCGGAGGCCGACTACACGGCCGTGTTCACGCAGAACGCGACGGCCGCCCTCAAGCACGTGGGCGAGTCGTACCCGTTCGGTCCCGGCGGCCACTACCTGCTGACGGTGGACAACCACAATTCGGTCAACGGCATCCGCGAGTTCGCCTCCGCCAGCGGGGCCACCGTCACGTACGCGCCGCTGACGACCCCGGAGCTGCGCATCGACCGGGCGCGGCTATCGGCGCTGCTCGGGGCCGCCGCCAGACCGCCCGCGCCCAGGCTGTTCGCCTTTCCCGCCCAGTCGAACTTTTCCGGCGTGAAGCACCCGCTGGACCTGGTAGACGAGGCGCACGCGCACGGGTGGGACGTCCTGCTCGACGCGGCGGCGTTCGTCCCGTCGAACCGTCTCGACCTCGGCCGCGTCCGCCCCGAGTTCGTGACCCTCTCGTTCTACAAGATGTTCGGCTATCCGACCGGCGTCGGGTGCCTGCTCGTGCGCAGGCGCGCACTCGAGACGCTGCGCCGGCCGTGGTTTGCCGGCGGCACCGTGAACTTCGCCAGCGTGCAGGCGCGGCGGCACATTCTGGCGCCGGGCGAGGCGGGCTTCGAGGACGGCACGCTCAATTACCTGGCGATTCCGGCGGTCGAGATCGGGCTGCGCCATCTCGCGGCGGTCGGCCTGGAGACGATCCAGACGCGCGTGCGCTGTCTCACGGGGTGGCTCCTGGCCGAGCTGCTCGACCTGCGGCACAGCAACGGCCGCCACATGGTTCGCATCTACGGGCCGGTGACGACGTCGGATCGGGGCGGCACGGTGACGATGAACCTCTACGATCCCGATGGACACCTCCTCGACTACCGGCGTGTGGAGCAGCTGGCCACCGAGCAGCGCATCTCGCTCCGAACGGGCTGCTTCTGCAACCCCGGCGCGGGCGAAGCGGCCGAGGGGCTGAGCGAGGACGACATCGCGGCGGCGCTGGAGCAGAATCCGGACATGACGCTGCCGCGTTTCCTGCTGATCATCACGCACCGCGACGGCAAGAGCGCCGGCGCCATTCGCGTGTCGCTCGGCATCACGAGCAACTTCGCCGATGTCTACCGGTTCGTGCGGTTCGTGGCGGGGCTGCGCGATCAGACGCGCCTGGCGCTCGGGGAGGTGACGTTCGACATCGAATCCTGTCGGGTGATTCGGGACGGCAGCTGAGTAAAAGCCAAGAACGACGTGTGGCCTGATCTGCTGTTGGGGATTTTCTGGCGACGGCAAATCGTGCGTCCCTTGGCGACTTTCCGCGGGGAATCCAGAGTCAGGGTCGCCAGAAAGGCTGTCAATTGTCACGCGCGAAATGATGCGCGCTGGTGCAACCGTCCTTCGGCCGCGATACACTGCGCCGTAGCTTTGCAGCGGAGCAGTCTTCTTCGAACTTGATTGGGAGATGCGCATGGCGACGGCGACACAATTGAATCTGCGGTTAGAGAATGAAGTGGGAAGGTTAGCGAAGCTCTGCCGCGACCTAGCGCACGGCGGAGTGAACCTGCTGGCGCTGTTGGCGCCCGAGAGCCAGGGCGCCACAGGTGTGGTCCGCCTGCTGGTTGCCAATCCGGAGCTGGCCCGAAACGCGCTGGCAAGAGCGGGCTACTCGTTCGAAGCCGAGGACGTGCTCTTCGTCGAGCTGAGGAACCGGCCGGGCGCCTTGGCAAAGGCCGCCGAAAAGCTCCACAAAGCAGGTATCAACGTCACATATGCGTATGCGACGGCGTACCGGCGTGCGCAGAAGACAGCCGCGGTTATCGCCGTTTTGCCTGGCGATTTGGATCGCGCCAGCCGGCTGTTCGCCGGTCACTGATTTCGGGCTCTCCAGCTCCCCGCCCGCGCTCGCCCCATCGGCGAGCGCGGGCTACACGAACTCTATTTCCCCCCGTAAAACCCCTTGGCGTGCTCATGGATGCCGGTTTTCCCTGCGGCTCTGAGGGCACGTCCCGCTCCGAGCGCGAGTTCGGGTTTGTACCCCTCGTAACACGCCACCTCGAGGAACTCGTAATTCTTGTCCTTGTTGCGGACCATCGTGAACGCGAGCTTCCACGATCTCGTAAACACCTTCGGGTCGGTGATCGTCGCTTCGTAACTGATCGTGTTGGCGTCGGCCAGCGTCCAGCGTTCGACGACGTGCAGCGCGTCGCTATAGAAACTCCCGTGACCATCGAGCCAGGGCTGGTTGTTATAATTCTTCGCGTCGACATGGAAATTGGTCACGTCGACGACGAGCGTATCGCCTTCCCACCGGCCGCGCGAGTCCCCGTTCCACAATCGGATGTTACTTGCGACATGCGGACGCCCGTCCAGGGGAATGAACCGGTACGCGTGGATCCACTCGTACAGCATCAACACGTATCCGGGAGTCTGCACAATCTGCATCTGGCCACGCAGATTGATTCGCGGAACCCCGTTCAGCAGACAGCGGTCTTCGGGCTCGACGTGCGCCCGATCCGTCGGGGCAAAGATGTTTCTCAGGTGCTCGTTCCTTTTCTCCTCCGCCCACGGCTGATAAGGAATCCTGCCATCCGGCGTCGGGTCGACAATCACTTTTGGTCGTTCTCCTGACGGCGCCGGGTCTCCCTGAATAATGGCGGCCTCTGGATCGCCGCCCTCTTCGAAGGTATGGCCCCCTACGGTCGCAGCCCACATACCCTGGAGATCCGGCTTGCCGTCCGCTGTGCGCGGCGGATTCCACGGCTTGCCCGCGACCGTCAGCGCCTGGGCGCCTCCGTCGGCGGCTTCGACGAGCGCGACGAAGCTTGCGAGCGAGATTGGGCCAGCGGGGGGGACCGGCGCCAGCGAAGAGATCGTCACCACCACAGCTGAAGCAATCGTGGCGTCCACGAATCGATTTCTCATCTGACACCTCCTCCAGCCTTCGCGTTCTTGAGGTGCGCGACGGTTACACGAGGGGCCCCTGGTTCTTCCTGTAGCGATTGACGATCGCATCGGCGCTCATGTAGGCGAGCGCCTGGATCGTCAGCGTCGGATTGAAGCCGCTCATCGTCGGAAACGTCGAGCTGCCGACGATGAAGAGATTCGGGATGTCCCAGCTCTGGCCGTAGCGGTTCACCACCGACGTCCCCGGATCGCTCCCCATACGCGTGCCGCCCTCGTGGTGCGCGCCGGGCGCGCCGGGGCCGAGCGGCGCACGCCAGACGTTGGTGGCACCCATCGCGCGGCCCACCTCCTCGAGCTTCTGCTGCATGAATTCGACGCGCGCCAGCTCGTTGGGTCGCCGCCAGTCATAGGTCAGACGCGGCGCCGGCAGGCCCCACTGGTCGCGGACATCGGGATCGAGGTCGATCGTCTGGTCGGCGTACGGCAGGTTCTCGGTCTGCGCGACGAGGGCGGCGTGCCGCGCGAAGTACTTGGCCAGGAAATCGCGATACGCTGCGCCCCAGCGCGGGATGCCGGGCGGCGGCGTCAGGCTCATGGCGGCGCCGATCGGGCCGGCCTCGAGATCCGCCGGCGTGACCGAGATCTGCGCGCCGCGGATGAAAGGCAGGCCGCCGTGCTCGAAGTTGTCGGCGTTGAAGTCGTCGAGACTGTGCTTCTGGGCGCTCGGCCCCATGTAGATGTTGACGAATCGATCGTCGAACGTGGCGAACACCCGCGGGCTGATGTGAGCCATGAGGTGCTTGCCCACCTGACCGCTCGAGTTGGCCAGGCTGTTCGGGAACTTCGCCGTGCGTGACAGCAGCAGCAGGCGGGTGTTGTCGTAAATGAACGGGGCGAGAACGACGAGCTCCGCCTCGATCGTGTTGTCCGACCCGTCCGCGCCGTAGTACGAGACACCGGTCACGCGCCCGCTGTTGTCGCTGTCCACCCGGTAGCACATGGCCCCCGTGATCAACTTGAAGTTGCCGGTGGCGTCGGCCTCGGGGAGCTTCGTGACGAGAATGCTCGACTTCGCACCGATGTGGCAGCCGAACGCCTGGCAGAAGCCGCAGTACGTGCAGGCCGGCCGCCCCTGATAGGGCCGCGAGAGAATGGCGCGCGGCGTCGAAAACGGGTGATAGCCCAGCTTGCGGGCGCCGGCGTCGAACAAGAGGCCCGATTGATCCGCCACGAGCGGCGGCAGCGGATACTCGCGGGCGCGCGGCGCCTCGAAGACGTTTCCGCCGTCGATTGTGCGTCCTCGCAGATTGCCCGCCTTGCCCGAGACCCCGAGCTCGTATTCGGCGCGATCATAGAAGGGCTCCAGATCGGCGTAGGTCAACGGCCAGTCGGCGAGCGATGAGTCTTCGGGGATCGCCCGTTCACCGTAGCGCTCGATCGTCTGGAACCGCGCGCGAAAGTCGTCCTCGTGAAACCGCCAGGAGACGGCGCCGTAGTGGACCGTGCCGCCGCCCGCCTGGTTGCCGTAATTGAGAACCGGCAACGCCGTCGCACGCACGTAGGCGTTCGGGCGCCAGGTGACGGGCTGCCGCCTCACGTTCGGGCGGAGATCCTGCCGCTGGAAGTAGCGCAGTTCGTCGTGCGGGGTGAAATCCGCGGTGACGAGGCGCGGCCCCCGCTCCAGCCCAATCACTTTCATGCCGGCTTTGCCGAGCTCGGCCGCGAGTATTCCCCCCGCCGCGCCCATCCCGACGATGACGACGTCGGTTCTTTCGGCCGCCATGGCTACGATGGACCTTTGGCCTGCACCTGCAGGCCGACCATCGGCACGCGTGTGAATGCCTGCCGGCGCTGCATATCGGCCGACGTGAACACCGCCTGGGCGCCTGGGAAGCCGACCAGGCGCCAGCCCGCGAAGTCCCTGTTGCCGCCGTAGATCGGGTCGGCGAACATGCCTTCCATCGTGTGCGTGCGGAGGGTGTTGAAGAGCTCCTGCGCGTCCGGCCACGTGAACCCGGTGGCGCGGCCGTTCTCGAGCGACGCGATCACCTCGTCCTGTCGCGCGGCGTCGAGTCGCGCAAAAGGCTCGTGATAGGTCGCACGGCAGTAGGCATCGAGCTGCGCGAGCCCGCGCCGGTAGAAATCCTGAAGATCCGCGTACGCGCCGGCGAGCGCGAGATCGAGGTAGTTGAGCACCCCGGCCTCGCGCGCGCCCGGCTTGCCCGGCGCACTCGGCATGAGCCGCTCGGTGAACGCCGCGATCGTCGCGGCATCGTCGTGGTTGAAGAAGGCGCCATGTTGACTGCCCGTCGGACGGGGCTGGGTCGGAGCTTGAGCGTTTGGGGCGCCGGGCTTACTGGCGTCCTGGGCGTCCGCGTCGGGCACCAGTCCTGCACCGGCAACAGCGCCGGCGCCGGCGGCCGCCCGGACCAGGAATGTGCGGCGAGTGGCACCCTGCTTCGTCATGGCGGCGGCATTATAGTCGGGCCATGCCGTCGCGCCTAGCACCGTACGGGACGTGGGCCTCGCCGCTGACGGCGGCGGCCGTGGCGGCGGGCGGGCTCCGGCTGAGCGCCGTGCTGTTCGACGGCGAGGACATCTACTGGCTCGAAGGGCGGCCGCGGGAAGGCGGGCGCTATGTGCTCGTCAGACGAGGCGCCGGCGGGTCGATGGCGGACGTCACACCGCCCGAGGTCAACGTCCGCTCGCGCGTGCACGAGTACGGCGGCGGGGCGTACACGGTGCACGAGCGCACCGTCTATTTCGTCAACTTTGCCGATCAGCGCGTCTATCGTCTCGAGGATGGCGGGACCGCGGCGCCGTTGACGCCGCCGGGCGCGTGGTTCTATGCCGACTTGGAGGTCGACGCCCGGCACAGCCGGTTGATCTGCGTGCGCGAGGATCACGGCGATCCCACGCGGGAGCCGATCAACGCACTCGTCGCGATTCCAGTTGGTCCGGCTAAAGCCGGACGCTACGACAACTTCGACGACGCGCCGCTGAGCGCGGGCGAGATCCTTGCCTCGGGGTACGACTTCTACTCGACGCCGCGTCTCAGTCCCGACGGATCCCGGCTCGCGTGGCTGTCGTGGCGGCACCCGCTGATGCCGTGGGACGGCACGGAGCTGTGGGTGGCCGACCTGGACGACACCGGCGCGTCCGTCAATGCGACCCTGATTGCCGGCGGTACGCGGGAGTCGATCTACCAGCCCGGGTGGGCGCCCGACGGGACGCTGTACTTCATCAGCGATCGGGACGGGTGGTGGAAAATCTATCGTTCGGGGCGTTCGGATCGTTCGATTGAGCCGGTCGTGCGCAACGCGCCCCCGGACGCCGAATTCGGCCGTCCGGACTGGGTATTCGGCACCGCGACGTGGCGGTTCGCAGGCCCGTCGCGGCTCGTCGCGTCGTACACGCGCAAGGGGCGATGGCACCTGGCCACCGCCGACGCGACAAGCGGACGGCTCGCCGATCTTGCGCCCGACCTGCAGCCGCACGACTGGCTGGCGGCGAATGCGACGCATGCGGTGCTCGTCGCGGGCTTTGCCGCCGCGCCCGATGCGGTCGTGCGCGTCGATCTCGCGAGCGGCCATCTCGAGACGCTTCGGGAGGCATCGACCGAGCGGCTCGATCCCGGATACATTTCGGCGGCCGACCCGATCGAGTTCCCCACCAGCGACGGAGACACCGCGCACGCGTTCTTCTATGCGCCACGGAACAGGGATTTCCGTGCGCCGGCGGGTGAAGCGCCGCCGCTCGTCGTGATCACGCATGGCGGGCCGACGGCGGCGACCGAGCCCACCCTCCATCTCGAGGTCCAGTTCTGGACGAGCCGCGGCTTTGCCGTCGTCGACGTCAACTACCGCGGCAGCTCGGGCTACGGGCGCGCGTACCGCGAGCGTCTGAACGGCCGGTGGGGCGTTGTCGACGTGGCCGACGTGGTCAACGCCACGCGCTACTTCAGTACGGCCGGCCGTGTCGACCCCGAGCGGCTGATCATCCGCGGCGGCAGCGCGGGCGGCTACACGACGCTGGCGGCGCTGACGTTCCATCCGGAGGTGTTCAAGGCAGGCGCGAGCTACTACGGGATCAGCGATCTCGAGGTGCTGGAGCTCGACACGCACAAGTTCGAGTCGCGCTACTCGCACAGCCTGATCGGGCCGTATCCGGAGGCGAAGGCGGTCTACCGCGCGCGCTCGCCGATTCATGCCATCGACCGCCTCGCGTGTCCGCTGATCCTGTTTCAGGGACTCGAGGACAAAGTGGTGCCGCCGAACCAGTCACAGATGATGGCCGACGCCGTGCGCGCGAAAGGACTGCCGGTCGCCTATCTGGCGTTCGAGGGGGAGCAGCACGGGTTCCGGAAGGCGGACACCATCATCCGCAGCCTCGAGACGGAGCTGTATTTCTACGGGAAGGTCTTCGGATTCACTCCGGCCGACCGCATCGAGCCGGTGCCGGTCGCCAATATGGACGCATAATGCCGCCCAAGCCGGGCCGTGTTAGCATGCGCGGGTAAAAAAAGACGTCGATGCGCAAACTCGCCTGTCTCGCCATCGCGCTTCTCACCGTCGCGGCCGTCCGGCCGGTTTCTACCGAGGAGCGGCTCGACCACGACGTCTTCTGGAAGATTCGCCAGGAGGCGACGAACAACTCGCAGATCCTCCGGACGCTGCACGTCCTCACCGACGTGTACGGGCCGCGCCTGACCGGGTCGCCGAATCTGAAGGCGGCGGGGGAATGGGTGCTCGAGCAGTTGCAGAGCTGGGGGTTGAAGAACGGCCGGCTCGAGCCGTGGGAGTTCGGCCGACCCGGGTGGAGCAACGAACGGCTCTCGGCGCACATCGTCTCGCCGGCGAAGGATGCGCTGGTGGCGGAAGTCGCCGCCTGGACGCCGGCGACCGACGGGGCCGTCCGTGCGCAGGCGGTCCAGGTCACCCTGCCCGACCGTCCGACGCGCGACGCGCTCACCGCGCACCTCGATCGGCTCAGGGAACGCGTCAAGGGCCGCATTGTCCTGGCAGGTGCCCCGCAGCAGGTGCTCGTGACCTTCAATCCTGCGCCGCTGCGGCGCGACGATGCCGACGTGCTGCGGCAGCTCGAGACGGCGCCAGCCCAGCCGCAGCCACAGGCGCCGCAGCAACCGCCGCAGCCGCCGCCGCTCACGAACGCGCAGATTCAGCGGCAGCTGAACGAGTTCCTGGTCGCAAACGGCGCGCTGGTGCGGATCAATGATGCCGGCCGCGATCACGGTCAGATTCGGGCGTTTGGGCCCGGAGGCCCAAACACCGGCCCCGTGCCGAAGGCGCCGCCGACCCTCGTGATGCGCAACGAGGATTACGGCCGCATCTGGCGCCTGCTGTCCGACGGCCGTGCGGTCGAGCTGGAATTCGACATCGTCAATCGGTTCCATCCGGAGGGGTGGACCAGCTACAACGTGATCGCGGAAATACCCGGGACCGACAAGGCCGACGAGGTGGTCATGCTCGGCGGCCACCTCGACTCGTGGCATGCGGGGACGGGGGCGACCGACAACGCCATCGGCTGCGCGGTCACGATGGAAGCGGTCCGCATCCTGACGGCCATCGGTGCAAGGCCGCGGCGCACGATCCGGCTGGCGCTCTGGAGCGGTGAGGAGCAGGGGCTGCTCGGGTCGCAGGCGTACGTCCGCGAGCATTTCGGCACCTTCGAGGATCCCAAGCCGGCGTTCGCGAAGTTCGCCGGCTACGTCAACATCGACACCGGGACGGGACGGGCGCGCGGGATGACCGTCTTCGGACCGCCGGCGGCCGCGACGGTGCTGAAGGACATTCTGGCGCCGCTGAAGGACCTCGGCATTCTGGGTGCCATGGCGACGCGCAGCCGCCAGCGCGGCGGGACCGATCACACCTCGTTCAACGAGGGAGGGCTCCCCGGCATCAACGTCATCCAGGACCCGATCCAGTACCAGTCATATACGTGGCATACGAACCTCGACACCTACGAACGGATCGTCGAAGATGATGTAAAGAAGTCGGCGATGGCGATCGCGGCCACGGTGTACCACCTCGCCATGCGCGAGGAACAGCTGCCGCGGTTCAGCGCGGACGAGATGCCGCGCCGGCCTCAGCAGCAGCCACAGGCGCCGCAGGCCGCTCCAGCCCCGCCGACGACCGCAGGAGCAAATTAGCAAGGGGTGACCAGATGATGAGTCGTCTATTGTCGGGAGCGCTCGCTGCGGCGCTCGTAACGGTGAGCGGACCGGCGCTGGCGCAGCGTTCGGGACCGACGGTTCAGGTGTACAAGTCGCCGACGTGCGGCTGCTGCGCCAACTGGGTAAAGCATCTGCAGCAGCATGGCTTCACGACGCAGGTGACCGACACGGACAACATCGCCGAGATCAAGGCGCGGCACAACATTCCGGCCAAGGTGCACTCGTGCCATACCGCCGTCGTGGGCGGCTATGTGATCGAGGGGCACGTGCCGGCGGCCGACGTGCAGCGGCTGCTCAGGGAGAAGCCCGCGGTCGTGGGCCTCGCCGTGCCCGGCATGCCGATCGGATCGCCGGGGATGGAAGTGCCGAACATGAACCCCCAGAAGTACGACGTGATTGCGTTCGACAAGCAGGGGCAGCTCAAGGTCTTCGCGTCTCACTGATTCAGGCCTAAAGCCCATGGCCTAAAGCCCAAAGCCGAGGGAGTACCAATGGTCACGCTCGCATCATTGTGGCTTCCCATTCTGGTGGCGGCCGTCCTCGTCTTCGCGGCCAGCTCGCTGATGCACATGGTCCTCGCGTACCACCGGACCGACTACCGCAGGGTGCCGTCCGAGGACGCCGTGATGGACTCGTTGCGGTCGTTCGACATTCCTCCCGGCGATTACCTGATCCCGTGTCCAGGGTCGCCCGCGGCCTCGCGCGACGCTGCGTTCGTGGCCAAACGGACGAAGGGTCCCGTGCTCTTCGCCACGGTGCTGCCGTCCGGTGACATCGTGATGGGCGGACGGCTCGCGGCGTGGTTCGCCTTCTGCGTCGTGGTGGGCGTCTTTGCCGGATACATCGCGAGCGCCGCGCTTCCGCCCGGGGCGCCCTACCTCCAGGTGTTTCGATTCACCTCGGTCGTCGCCTTCGTCGGCTACGCGCTCGCGCTCTGGGAACTGGCGATCTGGTACAACCGGTCGGTGGTGACGACGCTGAAATCGTCGTTCGACGCGTTCGTCTACGCCCTGCTCACCGGCGGCGCGTTCGGCTGGCTGTGGCCGGGAACCTAGCCGGTAGCCGGTAGCTGGTAGCCGGTAGCCGGTAGCCGGTAGCCGGTAGCTGGTAGCCGGTAGCCGGTAGCCGGTAGCCGGTAGCCG
>JACPTI010000134.1 GCA_016192845.1 Acidobacteriota bacterium | reverse complement strand
GTTCGATCACGCGCCAGTTCTCATCAGCAAGGCCTTGCGCAACATTCTTGGCGACCGCTTCGGCTGGAGCCATGTGCCCCAGGGTAAGCGAACCCTGTCGGCAGGTCAACAATTAAGTTAACGCTTATGGGGCGAAGCCCTTGGCTGGTTGGGACCGGACGGATGAGTTCTCTGATGAACAACTTGGGACCTCGTCGCGATGCGAGAGCCAGAGTTTTGCGCGTCTTCGTTGTCGGCAGCGCTGTGCTTGCGGCCGTCGTGGCGACTGTGTCCGCGGTCACGTATCGGTCGCGGCGTGTCGAAGTGAGTCGGTTGACGGAGTTGCTGTCGCTTCGCGAAGGCATCACCGTCGCGGAAATCGGCGCGGGAACGGGCTGGCTGACCGTGGAGGTCGCGCGGCGCGTCGGTCGATCCGGCCTCGTCTACTCGACGGAGCTCAGCGCAGACCGGCTGAATTACATCCGACAGGCCGTGGCTGATGTCGGGTTGAACAATGTAACCGTGCTGGAAGCCGGTGAGCGCGCGACTCACCTCCCGACCGAGTGCTGCGATGCAATCTACATGCGGCGCGTCTACCACCATCTGACTGCGCCTTCCGCGATTCTGACGAGTATCCACGAGGCGCTCAGGCCGGGTGGGCGGCTGGTCATCATCGACTTCAGGCCCGATGGGATGCTCGGAACAGCGACCGGGATGGGCGCTGATCGGGCCCAGATGATCCGCACCGCTAGAGCGATCGGATTTGAGCTGGTTACAGCCGACGAGTGGCCTGGTTGGGATCATTACGTTGTGGTGTTCGAGAAAAGGTAGCAGGCAGGGCCGGCGAAGCACCTTGAAAAATCTCACGGAGCCCGGGAACTAGTCCGCACGAGGTGTGGGTGGTCGATCACTTCCCGACGCCGCGCCGCGCTGGTGCGCGAGGGCCGGAGAAGTGGAACGGAGCGTGCTCACGGCGAGAGTGATGCGCTCGATTCTCTGTCCGGTCGATTTTTCCGACCCCTCGCGAACGGCCCTCCATGTGGCCGCGCGGTTCGTCGGGCAGTTCACAGCTGCGCTCCATGTACTGTTCGTCGAAGATCCGCTGCTGGCGCCGGCCATCGCGGTCCAGGCGCCGGTCGCCCCGGACTTGACAGAGGAGTTGACACAGTTCGTCGTCAGCACGCTCGATGTGGAGCTGCCCATCGATCCTGTGCTCCACGTGGTGACGGGTGACCCGGCAAAGGAGATCGTGCGTCTGGCGGATTGCGAGCAGGTCGACGCCCTCGTGATGGGTATCCACGGGCTGACCGGTGTCCAGAAAGCCTTCTTTGGCTCGACGACGGCGCGCGTGCTGCGAGGCACCACGAGAACTCTCGTGATGGTCCCGGCGGCGGTTCGTAGGAACCACGCGCGGAACCTCGCGGGTCTCGGCTCGATCCTTGTGCTCACCGACTTCGGTCCAGCGTCGTCCTGTGCGGCGACTGCGGCAGCGCGGTTGGCCGAGAGCGTCGGCGCACGTCTCGTGTTGGTGCATGTCGTCCCTGTGGTATCGGCGCCTGCGTCGTGGAGCTCGCGCGCCGAAGCCGCCGTTGAGTACCGGGAGACCGACGCCCACCAGCGCATGTGCCGTGCGATGGCTCCGCTCGAAAAGCATGGCCCCGTCGAGTCTGTGATTGTGCAGGGCAACGTCGCCGCCCGGGTCGCCGAGCTGGTGCAGAGCAGTCACGCCGGGCTCATCGTGATGGGACTGAATCGGGACGCGCGCGGTTCACGCCCGGGATCCACCGCGAACGCCGTGATGTGCAGTGCCTCGGTGCCGGTGCTGGTGATGCCGGCAGCGGCCGCCAACGGTAACGCAGACGCTCGTGTTGATAGGGCGAACGCGAGGGAGGGCGTCTCAGCGGCAACGACTACCTGACCGCAGCCATCTCGCCGATTGCAGCCGGTCACTGCAGGACTCCCGGCATCGAGAGGCCCATCATGGACCAGAACACATATCGGAAGGTCTTCACGGAGTTTCTCAACGGCTACTGGGGAGCATTCCACGAAGCGCTGGAAGCCCAAAGCGTCAATCCACGAATGCTGGCCGACCCGCTGTTCAATGCAGTGGTCAGCGCACACAGGCGTTTTGCGGCGGTCCGCGATGGTGTGGATCCGGCAGTGGAACGTCTTGGACGGTTGTGGCGGCATGTGGCGGAGCGACGGAAGGTTACCTTCGAGGCGCCGCTCTCGGCTCGAGAGGTTGCGCAGGCCCGTGAGGAGTTCAAGACGATCTACGACACGTTGGTCGCCCTGGGTCAGGCGTACCCGGAATCAGCCAGAGAGGTCGTCTCGCACGCCGTGCACGGCACGCCCAGGACACCGCTGCGTGCCGACGCGGCATGGTGATCGCGAGTACAGGCCCCTTTCGTCCCTCATTTCGCCCATGCGCGCACGTGAGGCGCTAGAGAAGCTGCGGGAATATTCGACGGGTCTCGCGAGAATATCCGCACTTCGGTGCATTGGACCGCTATACGGCTCCAAACGAGAATTTTGTACCCGCTGTGACAAGCCGTATAGCGGTCCTAGATGCTGGCCAACCAGCCAAGGGCTTGCATCTTCTCCCTCACGAGTACGGGATATCAAGGGCGAAGCCCTTGGCTGGTCTGCTGTGAGTCGTGCGGGATTGGCCCGCCATACACACGCGGCACGTCGATTGCCGTGCAGCGTCCCGAGGCCGTGCCGGCACCGCTGTTGGCGCGTGGCACGGAATGGATTCGCATGTCCACCGCAGCAGCGCTTTTTGCAGCCGGGCTTGCCATCGCCATGTCCGGCATCGTCTCCGCCACCGCGGGGCCGGCACCCTCCGTTCCGGGCGACCCTGACATCGTCCAGCGGTTTCTCGCCAGCAACGGGCCGTCGCTCACCGAGTATCAGGCCGTGCGCCGGCTCGAGGCGCGCAACGAGCGCTTCAACGCCGGCGGGTGGCTGGAGGTCTGCACCGATCTCCTGCCCGACCGCGGCTTTCACTATCGGGTGCTCGCAGAGGGCGGATCCCACCTGATTCGCGGCCGGGTCCTGAAGAAGGCGCTCGAGGGCGAGCGCCAGGCGTGGGCCACCGGTGAGGTCGACCGCAGCAGGCTCGAACCAGCCAACTACGAGTTCCAGGAGACTGACGTCACCGACGGCGAGCTGCGGAAAGTCACGCTCACGCCGCGCCGGAAGAGCCGGATGCTCGTCGACGGCGCCATGTTCCTCAGGCCTGACGACGGCGATCTCGTGCGCGTGGAAGGGACGCTGGCTGGCAGCCCGTCGTTCTGGACGCGACGGGTGGAGGTCACCCGGCGGTACGAGCGCATCGCCGGCGTCCGGGTGCCGGTCGCGCTCGAATCGGTCGCCCACGTCAGGATGGTCGGCCGGTCCAGTTTCCGTATGAGCTATCGGTACCTCAGCGTCAATGGCCGCACGCTGGACGTGAGCAGCGAGCCGTGCGCGATGGACATCGCAGGCGTGCAGTCCTCACGCATGCCTCGCGTGGCGCCGGCGCGCGTGCGGTGAGCCCCATGTCGACCGAGCTGCGCACGCGCGAGCAGATCGAGCGCGAGATCGTTCGACAGGTCGAGGCCGAACGCGCCCGCCTTCAGGAACACCTCGAGCGCCGGCGGGCGGTGGCGCACTTCCGTCGTCCGGTGGAGCGTCCCTTCACTGCGGCCGAACGCGGCCGGGTCACGATTCTCTTCGGCGGGCTGACCGCGAAGCATGAAGCGCTCGTCAAAGGGGCGTTCCAAGCCGCGGGCTACAAGACCGAGATCCTGCCCGTGGCGGACGTCGCCGCGTTCCAGCTGGGGAAGGAGTACGGGAACAACGGGCAGTGCAACCCCACGTACTTCACCGTCGGGCAGCTCATCAAGTACCTGCGGCACCTCGAGTCCACCGGCCTGTCGCGGCAGGAGATCATCGACTCCTATGTGTTCTTCACGGCGGGCTCCTGCGGTCCGTGCCGGTTCGGGATGTACGAAGCCGAGTACCGCCTGGCCCTGCACAATGCGGGCTTCGACGGCTTTCGCGTGCTGCTGTTTCAGCAGACCGATGGCATCCGGGCGGCGACGGGGGAGCCGGGGTTGAAGTTCACGGTCGATTTCGGCATGAACGCGTTCAGCGCGCTCACGGTCGGCGACGTCCTCAACGATCTCACGTATCAGATTCGTCCCTTCGAGGTGCAGGAGCGCGAGACGGATCGCGTCATGGCGGAGGTGGTGCCGGAGCTGACGCGCGCCATGCGAGAGCGGACGGTGTACGAGATCGAGAACCGCGCGCCCGCATGGCTCGTCGAGCGCCTGCGCGGCCGGAGGATGCTCCGCAACACGCTGAACACGCTGGGTAAGATCCGCGACCACCTGTACGGGCCGCACACGGTCGAGGCGCTCTCGGCCGCGCGGGAGCGCATCGGCGCCATCGACGTCGATCGGCTGCGCGTCAAGCCGCTCGTCAAGATCACCGGTGAGTTCTGGGCGCAGACGACGGAAGGCGACGGCAATTTCCGGATGTTCAGCTTCCTCGAACGTGAAGGCGCCCAGGTGATGGTCGAGCCGATCGGCACCTGGGTCATGTACGTGCTGTGGGTCGCGACCGTCAATCGTATCCGCCGCAAGGCGATCGACCATCCCGCGCCGCCGTGGTGGGACGTTCGGGGCTGGCTGGCGCGCGAGCTGCGATTCCGCAGCAGGCTCGCGTACTTCCAGATGGGGAATTGGTTCTGGAATCACCAGTACCGCCACCTCATCCGCCATCTTGGAGGGCTGGCGCACCCGCTCGTGAGCCTCGACGAGCTGGCCGCCCTGGCGGCTCCGTACTACAACGTGCTCGCGCGCGGCGGCGAAGGGCACATGGAGGTCGCCAAGAACATCTACTACACGGTCCACAGGAAGGCGCACATGGTGCTCAGCCTGAAGCCGTTCGGCTGCATGCCGTCCTCGCAGTCTGACGGCGTACAGGCGGCCGTCATGAATCACTTCAAAGACATGATCTTCCTGCCCATCGAGACGTCGGGTGAAGGCGAGATCAACGCGCACAGCCGCGTGCAGATGGCGCTCGGCGAGGCGAAGGCGAAGGCGCGGGCCGAGTTCGCGCAGGCGCTCGCGTCCACCGGCCGGTCGCTCAACGACGTTCGCCGGTTCATCGACGCGCACCCGGTGCTGCGGCGGCCCTTCTACTGCGTGCCGCCTCGGGCCGGTGTCACCGGGACGGCCGCACAGTTCGTCCTGCACGTTGGCGACCTGATGGCCGGCCGCGCGCGCTTCAGTCCGCTGCCGGGTCCCGCCGCCTGCAGCCGCCGGACGGCCAGCGTCTGGAGCTCCGCGCCGGACGAGGGAGCGCCGTGAGGCGCCAGTACCTGATCGGCATGGACGTCGGTTCCACGACCGTGAAGGCGGTTGCCGTCGACGTGGAAACCGACGCGATCGTCTGGTTGGACTACCAGCGGCACGAGACGAAGCAGCCGGAGAAGACGCTCGAGTTCCTCACGCGCCTGGAGGCGGACCTCCAGCTCACGGCGGACAACGGCCGCCTGTTCTTCACCGGCTCCGGCGGCGCCGCCCTCGCGCCGCTCGTCGGCGGCAAGTTCATCCAGGAGGTGACGGCGGTCTCATTGGCGGTGGAGAAGCTGCACGCCGAGGTGAACTCCGTCATCGAGCTCGGCGGCCAGGACGCCAAGATCATCGTCTTCAAGGAGGAGCCGGAGAGCGGCCGCAAGAAGAAGATCCCATCGATGAACGACAAATGCGCCGGGGGGACCGGCGCCGTCATCGACAAGATCAACGCCAAGCTCCGCATCCCGGCAGACCAGCTCTGCAACCAGGGCTACGCCGGGATCAAGCTGCACAAGGTCGCCGGCAAGTGCGGCGTCTTCGCCGAGACCGACATCAACGGGCTGCAGAAGGCAGGAACCCCGCCGGACGAGCTGATGGCCTCGCTGTTCGACGCCATCGTCCTGCAGAACCTGACCGTGTTGACGCGCGGACAGACGCTGCGGCCGCACGTCCTGCTGCTCGGCGGCCCCAACGCCTTCATCCGGGGCATGCGCGAGGCGTGGCAGCACAACATCCCGAAGACCTGGGCGGAGCGCGGCATCGAGATCCCCGCCGGCGAGTCGCCGGAATCGCTCATCACGGTGCCGGCCAATGCGCTGTACTTCGCCGCGCTCGGGGCCGTGCAGTTCGGCCGCGACGAGGCCGGCGACGTCGGACGGTATCTCGGCACCGCGGGCCTCGATCACTATCTCAAGGTGGGTCGCGTCTCCGAGAAGCTGGCGTCGGGCGCACGGGGGCTGAGCGCCTCCGGCGAGGAGCTACGCGCATTCCGTCAGGCCTACACGCCGAAGCCCTTCGTGCCGGCCGCGTTTCAGGCCGGTGAGGTCGTGCGAGGGTTCGTCGGCGTGGACGGCGGCTCGACCTCCACGAAGGCGGTGCTGCTGTCGGCCGAGGGCGACGTGCTCTGCAAGGTCTATCAACTGTCGAAGGGCAACCCGATTCAGGACACCATCGACATGTTCGAGGGGCTGCGCGCCCAGGTGGAAGGGCACGACGCGACGCTCGAGGTGCTGGGCGTCGCCACGACCGGGTACGCGAAGGACATCCTGAAGGAGGTGCTCCAGGCCGACGCGGCGCTCGTCGAGACGGTCGCGCACACCGAATCCGCGCTCCGCTTCTACGCGGACCCGCACGTGATCGTGGACGTCGGGGGCCAGGACATCAAGCTGATCGTGCTGAAGCACGGCCGCGTCAAGGACTTCAAGCTGAACACGCAGTGTTCGGCCGGCAACGGCTATTTCCTCCAGTCGACGGCGGAAGGCTTTGGCATCGACGTCACCGACTTCGCGGATCGCGCGTTCTCGGCGCAGGTGATGCCGATATTCGGGTACGGCTGCGCGGTCTTCCTGCAGTCGGACATCGTGAACTTCCAGCGCCAGGGCTGGGCGGCCGAAGAGATCCTCGCCGGCCTGGCGGCGGTGCTGCCCAAGAACATCTTTCTGTACGTCGCAGGCGTCCCCAACCTGGCCGCGCTCGGGTCACGGTTCGTGCTGCAAGGCGGCACGCAGCACAATCTCGCGGCGGTGAAAGCGCAGGTGGACTTCGTCCGATCGAATTTTCGCGGCGCAGGCAATGAGCCGGAGATCATCGTGCACGAGCATTGCGGCGAAGCGGGCGCCATTGGGGCTGCCGTCGAGGCGATGCGCCTGTACCGCCGTGGACACCGCACCACGTTCATCGGGCTCGACGCCGTGCGGACGATCAGCTACCGCACGACGCGGAGCGAGGCAACACGGTGCACCTTCTGCAAGAACAGCTGCCTGCGGACGTTTCTTGACATCACGATGCCCGCCGCCGCCAGCGCGGCGGCAACGGCCCGCGCGTCCGGTGCGCCGATCCTCCCACCGGTGACGTTCGTCTCGCAGGTGCCAAAGGCAGACGGGGAGCGGCGGCTGATCGTCGCCACGTGCGAGAAGGGGACCGTCGAGGATCTCGAGACGATGCGCGGCATCAAGTCGGGCATCGACGCGGCCAAGAAGGCCCACCCCAACTTCCTCGAAGTCGCCGCGAAAGAGGCGTTCCGGCCGCGCGGCACCCCCAACGTGGCGGATCCCGCGCCCCGGGAACGCTGGACTGGGGCGGCGCGCGAGCGGGCGGCGGCGATCCGGCGCCGGGCCGCCGTGCGCATCGGCATCCCGCGCGTGTTGAACATGTACACCTACGCGCCGTTCTTCACCGCCTATTTCGAGAGTCTCGGCGTGCCCGGCGGCAACGTCGTGTACTCCGACTACACGAGCACCGAGCTGTATCGCGAGGGCGCCCGGCGCGGCGCGATCGATCCGTGCTTCCCGGCCAAGGTGGCGATCGCTCACGTGCACAACTTGCTGTTCGTGAAACACGCCAAGAAGCCGCTCGACTACATCTTCTTCCCGATGATCGACGTGCTGCACACGTCGCTGACGCACTTGCAGGCCTCGAACGCGTGTCCAACCGTCACGGTCACGCCCGAGACCGCCAAGGCGGCCTTCACGAGCGATGGCGACGGGTTCGCCGAGCGCGGCGTGACGTACCTCTGTCCGATCGTGAACCTCGCGGACAGGCGGCTGCTCGGCATGCAACTGTTCAACACATGGGCGCCGGTTCTTGGGTTGTCCCGAGTGGAGAATCAGCGGGCGGTCGCCGTGGCATTCGACGCGCTGCTCGCCTATGAGGCGGACATGCGGCGGCGCGCGCGGGCCGTGCTCGACGAGCTCGAACGTGAGCACCGCATCGGCATCGTCGTGCTCGCCAGGCCGTACCACCACGATCCCGGGCTGAACCACGAGATTCTGGAAGAATTCCAAAAGCTCGGGTACCCGGTGTTCTCGCAGAGCACGCTGCCGATGGGGCCGGATCTGCTGGATCGGCTCTTCGGCGACGAAGTGCGCGCGGGACTTATTCGAGATCCCCTCGAGATCCAGGACGTCTGGAAGAACAGCTATTCGGAGAACACGAACCAGAAGGTGTGGGCGGCCAAGTTCACCGCCCGCCATCCGAACCTCGTGGCGCTCGAGCTGTCGAGCTTCAAGTGCGGCCACGACGCCCCGATCTACTCGGTGATCGAGTCGATTATCGAGGAATCGGGCACTCCCTACTTCTCGTTCAAGGACATCGACGAGAACCGGCCGAGCGCCTCGATCAAGATCCGCGTCGAGACGATCCACTATTTCCTGACGCGGTACGCCGAGGACCTGCAGGCGCAGCCCCTCTTCGAGGCGGACATCGAGCGCCGAATCGCGGAATACGAGCGGACGCTGCGCGCGCGGCTCCTCGTCACATCTGTCGGCTGAAATCGGTGCGTGCACGGCATATCACCGCCACCTCCTGATGATAGGCGTCGACCAGCTGGGAGCCGCCGGGGAATTGTTCGCACGACTCCAGATTTCTTCGTGCTCGTGAACGTGATGGCGCCCGCCACGAGGCGTGAACCATCCGTGATTGCGGACCTCTTGGCCGAAGTCCCCAACGGCAGGCTGCGGCACGGCCGATGCTCTGCACGATACGGACTCGAGGTGATCCATGTTCCTTATGGATCGAGCTCTGCAGGGATCGCATGTGGATGGGTCCTCAACGTCGACGAGTCGTCTCGCATTCAAGATGTCTTGTCGACGTCGAGGCTGTTCACAGCGGCGTCCTGGCCGCGATCGAGCGATGGCTGCAGAAGCCGGAGGCCCTGTGACGCGTGCGGAGCTCGACGCAGCGGTGCTGAAGGCGCTGGCCGAGGTCGCGCCAGAGGTCGACGTGGCGTCGCTCCGCCGGGACGCGCCCCTGGGCGATCAGGTGGATCTCGATTCGTTCGACTACCTGAGTTTTTTCGTTGCGCTCCACGAGGCGAGCGGAGTCGACGTGCCGGAAGCGGACTACCCGAAGCTGGGAACGATTCGAGGCGCGGTCGATTACGTGGCACAACGACTCGCCGCATGACGTGCGAAGCATCATGGTTGAAGTCCGCCACGTCCTCTGTCCCGTCGATTTCTCCGACTTCTCGCGGCGGGCGCTGGATCACGCCATCGCGATCGCGAAGTGGTACGGATCGCGCCTCTCGGTGCTGTACATCTATCCCATCCCGTCGGCCGGAATGGCGCTCTCGTCGCTGCCGGTGGCGCCCGCCGCGGAGATGGGCATGCTCTCACCTGGAGATCGCGAGCAGCTGAGACAACAGCTCAGGGCCTTGGCGCCCGCGGATGCGCTGAAGAATGTCCCGGTGGCGTTCCTCGTGGCCGAAGGCGACGTGGCTGCCGAGATTCTGGCGAAGGCGCAATCCGCAGACATGCTCGTGTTGGGGACGCACGGCCGCTCCGGCTTCGAACGTCTGGTGCTGGGATCGGTGGCCGAAGCGGTGGTGCGGAAGGCACACTGCCCGGTCATGACCGTTCCGCGCGCCGCATCCGATGCCACGAAAGCGGTTCCGATCCTTTTCCATCACATCGTCGCGGGCGTCGATTTGTCGGACGCGTCCCTGTACGCACTGCAGTATGCGCTGTCGTTGGCCGAGGAGGCCGACGCGCATCTGACGGTGCTGCGCGTGGTCGAGCTACCGCGGGAGTTCGCGGAGTGGGCGGCGGAGAGCGAGGAGGCCAAAGGCCACGTCGAGCGATGGAAGGCATCGGCGTTGTCGCACCTTCGTCGGGTCATCCCCGATGAGGCGCGCGTGTACTGCCACGTCGAGGAGCGCGTCGAAACAGGCCAGCCCTACCGGGAGCTCGTTCGCGTGGCGGCCGAGCGGCACGCCGGCCTGATCGTCATCGGCGCCCACGGGCACGGCGTGCTGGATCGGATGTTTCTCGGTTCGACCGCGCAGTACGTCGTGCGGCAGGCTGTCTGTCCCGTGCTGACCATCCGGGCGCCGGCGGCGCAGCCGGCTGCTACTTCTTCACCTCGAACGTGATGTGCGCGTTGATGCGGTACTCGACAATCGTGTTGTCCTTGACCACCGCCTCGAAGTTCTGGCCATCGGTTCTCCTCCATGTCTGAGGAACCCTTACGCACGGCGCTCGGGCAGCGGCGCTGTCAGCACTCGCTCCGGAGGCGCCATCACCCGTTCCTCACGTGTCAGCAGAGCCACGACACCCGAGTGTTTCTCGAGGCCCTGACCGGACCCGACGAAGTGGACCGAGACGTGATGTCCTGCGGCAAGGAGCGCAATCGCTTGCCAGAGATTCGTTTTCTCGCAGCGGCCGTGGCAGGAGGGACACTCATCGACGACCCGCGCGAAGAGCGACCTGCACCCGGTGCACCGCGACGCCACCTCACCTCTGTCGGGCTCCATGACGACACGCCCGTGGTACCCGACGTCGTCGCTGCAGATGGCATCGATCACCGCCTGTGGACCGATCGCGATCCGATGCCGTTCCATCAGCCGGCGCTTGACGTCCTCGAGCACCTGCCGATCGTGCGCGCGCAGCGCCTCCTCGTGGAGGGCACCGATCTTCGACTCGAGAGAGACCTGTCGCCCCACCCAGGCGTGCGGCGCCTCACGGACGACGCGGCGCACGAGGTGATCCGGAAGATGCGCGCGCATCTCCTGCAGCACCTCGTGCTCGCCGAGCAGGACGATGCCGTCGTACCGATCGTCGGCCCACGCGCGAACGATCTCGGTGGCCAGCTCCTTGAAGTAGTGGAGCACGTGATGCTCGCGATGACGCGCGATGGTGGCCTGCTGTTTGCCCCACAGCTCGCCCGCGGCACGGTGTCGCTTCGGCACCTCTTCGCTGATCTCTTCGATCAGACGGACCGCACCAGGAACGGCGGTGTACAGGCGTCCGTGGTGCGTGTCGGTGTGAACGACGAGATACCGGCGCTGCCGGTGGAGCAACTCGAGCAGCGGCACGAGGTACGGCTCCTCGTTGACGACGAGGCGGTTCGGTACCGGAGACGCGAGCGCGTAGGTCCAGAGCAGACTGCGCTGGGACGCGGCGATCACCGCCACGCCGCGCGCGCTCGCCAGGCGGCGGCTCGACAGCACCGCCTCGATGGCGGCGACGTTGCGGTGGAATTCCGCTCGCGCCGCGGGGGCGTCGGCCAGCGTCTCGTCGATCCGTTTCACCTCGTTCTTCAAGTGCTCGCGCCAGAGCGGCCTGACGCCCGGCGACACGGAGGTGTTCGCGTAGCAGCTCACGACCATACCCTCGCCCCCCGCGTGGTCGGCCAGCCACTGGACATCGTTCAATGTCGGGGTCACGACCGTGATTGCCACACGTCCTCGAGTCACGCCGTCACCACTTCACGTGGAGGCTCCGGCGCCGATGCGGGGTGGCGGATGGCGCCGGCGCCGTACGCCTTCGCCACATATTCCTGGAGCATGCGCTGCGCGGTGAAGAACGATCCGTTCAGAGCGATGGCGTACCGCATCACAGTGGTGAAGCCGTCTCGGTTGTGGTAGAAAAGCGGTGCGACGGTGCGCTCGAGCGTGTCGTAGAGGGCCGCGGCGTGCGCGGCATTGTCGGTGGTCTCCGCCCGGGGCATCCGACCATCACTGCCGATCGCCCATCCCGTGACACCCTCGACGTGTCCCTCGATCCACCAGCCGTCGAGGACGCTCAGGCTCGGCACGCCGTTCAGGGCCGCTTTCATTCCGCTCGTGCCCGACGCTTCGAGCGGCGGGTGCGGGGTGTTCAGCCAGACGTCCGCGCCAGCCGTCAGCATCCGCGCCATTGCCATGTCGTAGTCCTCGAGGTAGACGATCGGCACATCGGTGCCGAGTGCCTCGCGGGCCCGGAGCACGCGCTCGATGATCCGTTTGCCTTCCTCGTCGCGCGGGTGCGCCTTGCCGGCGTAGACGACCTGCAGCCCCCCGGCCGCGCGGGCGATCGCGCGGAGGCGGGCCGGGTCGGATACCAGCAGGTCGGCTCGTTTGTACGCCGACGCGCGGCGACCGAACCCGATCGTCAGGACCGCGGGATCGAAAGGCGGCGACTGATGACGGTTGACGAACTCGAGCAGTTCCAGCTTGGCGGCCACGTGGGCATCCCAGATCTCGGGGGTGGGAATACTCACCGCGTACCTGAGACTGAAGTTGTCGGCGCGCCAGCCGGGGATATGACGATCGAACAGCGCCCGGAAGGGTTCCGACACCCAGCCGGCCGCATGCACGCCGTTGGTGATCGCGTCGATGTGGTAGCCCCCGAACATCCGGCGCGAGATCTCGCCGTGCCGCATGGCGACGCCGTTGACGTAGCGACTGAAGTTGAGCGCCAGGTACGTCATGTTGAGCGCGCCGCCGTAGCAGCATCGATGCATCAGCTGTGACATCGGGTGAGCGCCAATGACACGCTCGGCCAGATCGGGTGGAAACTGATCGTGCGCGGCGGGCACGGGTGTATGCGTCGTGAAGACGCACATCTGCCGGACGGCGTCGATGTCGTCCTCGCCAGCCGTGGCTCGGCCCGCGGCGCGCAGGCGTTCGGAGACGAGCTCCAGTACCAGCAGCGCCGAGTGGCCCTCGTTCAGGTGAAATCGGTGGACGTGGTCGTAGCCAAGAGCGCGGAGCATCCGGACGCCGCCAATGCCGAGCACCGCCTCCTGGGCCAGCCGGTACGCGGCGTCGCCGCCGTACAAGAAATGTGACAGCGCGCGATCGTCGTTCGTGTTCTCTTCGACGTCGGTGTCGAGGAAGTAGACAGCCACCGCCGCGCCGCCGAGTCCCGCGACACGGCGCCGCCAGGCGCGGATGACCACGGGCCGGCCGTTGATCGTCACGGTCGCGCGTGCAGGCAGCGCGTCGAGGTGGGCCTCGACGTTCCACTCGGCCGGCTCCTCGCGCTGGCCTCCCCGAGGGTCCAGTCGCTGGCGGAAATACCCCTTCCGATGCAGCAACGTGACTGCAACGAGCGGCAAGCCAAGATCGGCTGCAGCCCGGACGAAATCGCCGGCCAACACGCCAAGGCCCCCGGCGTATGTCGGCACGTCCGGATCGATGCCGATCTCCATCGAGAAATACGCGACCATGGCGCACTGCAACGGCTTAGACACGGTACTGGCGCTCGCGCCGCTGTTCACGGGCGACCAGCGCCACCAGTTCGCTCTGTTGTCCCGTCAGGTACTGCAGGATGTCGTCCAGCGTCAGGATCCCGACGAGCATGCCGTCCGCATCCACAATCGGCAGGCGCCGCACTCCGTGTTCTTCCATCTTCCTGAGCGCTGTCTCGATACTGTCCTGCTCACGCGCCGTGACCAGATCGTCGCTCATGACGTCGCTGACCAGCAGGTACATGATGTGCTCCGGATCGCCTGCCACCGCGCTGACGACGATGTCGCGGTCGGTCACGATGCCAATGGGAAAGTGCCGCCCGTTGCGGTTCTCGATGACGACGAGGTCGCCGACGTGCGACGTGCGCATGCGCTTGGCCGCGTCGACGATCGCCTCGGTCTTCGGCGCGACCACGACGTTCCGGGTGCAAATCTCTCCAACTGTCATGGTTCGCCTCCACAAGGCGACAACGTTCTGCCGCCCTTGATCAAGAGGCAAGTGGAGTACCACCCGAGGACGGCCCCTCGCACGTCGTCCATGGCCCCGCGGAGCACGGGGTCGACTCGTTTCGGCCCGGTTCGCGTGAACGATTGCGCACCGATGGTGAAATCTTCCCGGTGGCTTCGGTGCGCGCAGCCTGAGCGAGGATCGGCAGCACGCTGTCGCCCAGGTGATCAAACACCGCGCGGTCTCGGTAGAAGCGGGACATCGACACGGTGCACAGTCCATCCAGCACCGCCCATTCTTCGGGGTGGTCGCCCAGATAGGCCACGTATCCAGCCGGTCCACTGATGCCGAGCGTGTGAATGCGCCGGTCGATGCGCTTGCAGACCTGGCCGCGGACTCGCCGGAAGCCGGGCCAGCGCAGCCCGAGCCGAGGCAGGGCCCACTGCAGAAGGCGGACGCACTCGGTGTCTTTCACGTGTTCTTG
>JACPTI010000106.1 GCA_016192845.1 Acidobacteriota bacterium | reverse complement strand
GACGATCTCCGCCACCCACCCGGTTTCCGTGATGCGGGTCTCCACGGCCCACATGCCGTCCCAGTTCACGTTGAAGTCGCGCCCCTCGTGGGCGAGCTGCGCGTCCCACTTGGCGCCGGCCGGATTGGTGGCGAACTGATAGCCGTTGCGGCCGTCGTGGAAGGTGTCCAGCACGATCACGAACGCGTCGCTGCCATCGACCGCATAATCCTTTTTTAGATCGGTCACCACGATGCCGGATGGCTCGGGATCGGCGGCGACCACGCCGAAGTAGATCGCCTCCTCGTCGTAGACGATCCGCACCTCGGTGTCGAACGTGGCCGGCTCGCCTTCGCGCGGCTCGTTCTGGATGAAGCCGCGCGCGATCGGCGCGACCTGCCAGGCCGGCTCATCGAGCCGACCGTCAACGGCGATCGGGCTCGTCGCGCGCGTGGCGGCCGCCGTGCGTTCGTCGGAGGAGATGGCCTGTGGCGTCTGGGCCTGTGCCGCGCCGACACCGTACGCCAAATAGAGAGCGAGTACGACGATATGAAAGCGCATCTGCGTTCCTGTCCCGCGGGGTCCTCGACGCGGGATCCCCATCGCGCCCCGCGCGAGGCGGGGTCCCCACCGCGCACGCTTGCGCGGTGGGGTGCAGGTGGCGTGCCGTCGCGCGGGTTTTGCGCGTTGAGGTGCTGGGTGTCATACGGTTGAGGTCGTGGAAGAATGTATCAGATGAGAGCCGTCGTCCTGCGAACGCTTGGCGACCCCGACGTACTGCGAGCCGAGGAAGTGCCGGACCCGCATCCCGACCCGGGAGAGGCGGTCGTGCGGCTCCGGGCGGCGGCGCTCAATCACCGCGACGTGTGGATCCGGACGGGGCGGTACGCCGGCATCAAGCTGCCGGTCATCCTCGGGTCCGACGGCGCCGGCGAGGTCGTCGAGACGGGCGCGAACGTCGATCCGGCCTGGTGCGGGCGCGCGGTGATCATCGACCCGTCGTTCAACTGGGGCGACGACGAGCGCGTGCAGGGCCCCGCCTTTCAGATCCTCGGGTTGCCGCGCGACGGCACGTACGCCGAGCTGGTGCGCGTGCCGGCCGACGCGCTGCACGACAAGCCGCCGCACCTCTCGTTCGAAGAAGCGGCGGCGGTCCCGCTCGCCTCTGTCACCGCGTACCGCGCCCTCGTGACCCGCGCGCAGGTGGCCAGCGGCGAAGACGTGGTCGTGACCGGGATTGGCGGCGGCGTCGCCACGTGCGCCCTGCTCATCGGCACGCGGCTGGGCGCGACGGTCTACGTCACGTCGGGAAGCGAGGCGAAGATCGAAGCGGCGCGCAGGCACGGCGCCGCCGGCGGCGTCAGCTACCACGACCCCGAGTGGCCGAAGGCCCTGATCGCGCAGATAGGCGACCGGCCCGACGTGGTGATCGACGGCGCCGGCGGCGACACCTTCAACAAGGCGCTCGATCTGGTGAAACCCGGCGGCCGCGTCGTCTCCTACGGCGCGACGCTCGGCCCTGTCCAGGGCCTGGAGATACGGCGGATCTTCTGGAAGCAGCTCAACGTGCTGGGCAGCACGATGGGGACCCGGCGCGATTTCGCCGCGATGCTCCGGCTCTATGCCGACGGCCTGCAGCCGATCGTCGACACGGTGCTGCCGCTCGACCAGGCGGCCGAGGCGCACCGCCGGATGGAAGAGGGGCAGCAGTTCGGGAAGATCGTCCTGAGGATCTGAGAAAAACGCTCCCACGGACCACCGAGACACCGAGGCACCGAGACATTCTTTCAAAAAGAATCTCGGTGTCCCAGTGCCTCGGTGTTCCGTGACTGCTCGGTGCCCTCGGCAGCGTGACGCCTAGAATTGCGTGCGGAACCCGAGCTGCAGGACCCGCGGCGCATAGGCGATGTTCGTGTGCGGGTTCGGCCTGCCGAAGCGGGCGTTCTGCTCGTTGCGCACGTAGGTCTCGTAGTTCGCGCGGTTGAACAGGTTGAACACCTCCGCGATGCCGTCGATGCTGACGCGGCTGCCCAGCCGGAACCGCCGCTGTACGCGGAGGTCGACGCGGTGCATCGACTTCCTGTCCAGGCTTCTGCGGGGGATCACGGTGCCGTCCCGGCGCAGCCGGCTGTCGGCTTCCTGCAGGCCGACCTTGCCGCGCACGTCGACGCCCGCCTGGGGCGTCTCCCATCCCTCGTCGCCATACACGTACAGACCGCTCAACTGGAACCCGTACCCGGCGTCCCAGATGCCGTTGAACGTGGCGCGGTGGCGCTGGCTCGTACCGGTCGCATTGGCGTCGTCGGCGAGGTACCAATCGTTCTCGGCGATGTCCGGCGCCAGCGTGACGGGCACGTCACACGTGAACCCGGTCGTTGCCGTCCAGGTCATCGGGTGCTTGCAGCCGGGATTGAGCGGCAGCTGGTCGAAGTTCCACTGCGCGCCGAGCGAGTAGGTCGCCGATGCCTGCCAGCGATTACTCATTCGCTTCGTCAAGCCGACCTGCAACGCGTGGTAGCGGTTGTCGACGTCCGGCCGGTTGATGCTGAGGTTTCCCCAATCGGAATACGGCCGTCGAGCGAGGTCGTTGAAGGGATAGTTGGCCCCGGTTGCCGGATTGAAGGACAGATTGATGTTCCGGGCCTGCAGGATGTCCTGGTTGCCGGTGTACACCCAATCCGCTTCCACCGCCATGGTGCCGGTAAGTTGCCGCTGGACGCCTGCCGACGCCTGATGGCTGAACGGTGACTTGAGGTCAGGTGCGACGAAGTTGCCGACGCTCGGGCGCAGGCATGTCGCCGACCGGTTCACCGAGCACAGGCGCTGCGCGGCCTGCTCGTAGGTGGGCGCAGGGCCGTTGAACGGATTCGACGCAAAGTCCGGCCGGCCGTCATTCAGGATCTGCGGCGTAATCTGCTGCACGTTGCGCAGCGTGAAGACCGCCGGCTGGCCGGTCACCTCGGCGTAGTACACGCCGTAGCCGCCGCGGACAACCGTTCGATTCGTCAGCTGGTACGCAAAGCCGAGGCGCGGTCCCCAGTTGTTCGTGTCATCGGACCGGTCCGCCTCGACGAGCGGCGGGAACCCCACCCAGTTGACGAACTCGCCGACCGACAGGTCGTAGCGCAGGCCGAGGTTGAGCGTCAGCCGCGGGGTCACGGCCCAGTTGTCCTGGAACCAGGCGGCATACACGTGCCGTGGCGCGTACTCCGTGAAGCCCGAGTTGCCCGCCGGGCGCGAGTACGGCGACGCATCCATCCCGATCGCCCGCTGGTAGAACCGCGCAATCGGCGAGAACGGCGCCAGGTTCCACGTCGACACGTCGTTCACGTCGACGATGAGGTCCTCGATATTGCGGGGAACCGGTCCGCCCCGCAGGTCGAGCTGTCCCATACACTGATTGCAGACCGTCTCGAACGTGAAGTGGTACATGTACTCGCCACCGAGGCGCAGGTCGTGGCGACCGGCGCGATTGAACGACAGCGTCAGGTCGTCGCGAACCGTGTAGAAGTCCTCCCCGATGTCCTGGGGCGTAATCGCGTGGCTCTGGCCGAGCGTGAAGCCGTTCATCAGGATGTTCGGCGCACCGAACCCGGGTGTCATGCCCGGCAGCGAGTTCGGGTTCCTGACGTGCGCGTACTGGTTCCAGTGGAACATGCTATGGCCGCCCTTGACCTCGTTGACGGCCTGGTTCGTCAGCACCTGCGTCCACGTCCCCAGGGCCTGCTCGCTGCGCCGGTTCGTGCCGATTGCGGACGCCATCGTCCGATCCGACCCCCCGGTATAGCGCGAGTCGTATGGGATCCGGTTGTCGTACCGCGACACGCGCACCGACAAGCGGTTCTGCGGGGAGAACTGGTAGTCGACCCGGCCGAGCTGCTTGTACTCCTTGCGCGTGCCGGTCAGGCTGGTATTGAACTTCGGATACGGCGTCGTGTAGGTGAACGTCTGCGGCTCCCGCTCGTACTCGAAGCTGCCGAAAAAGTGGAAGCGATCCCGCTGGATCGGCCCGCCAAACGTCGTGCTGATCTGCTGGTTGGAGTACGGCAGAACCCGTCCGACGACGTGATCAGCGGCGTTGAATCGGTCGCTACGGAAGTAGCCCGAGAACGTGCCGGCATACTGGTTCGTGCCCGACTTCGTCACCGCATTCACCTGCACGCCCATCGACCGCCCCTGGCTGGCATCGAAGCGATTGGTGACGAACTCGAACTCGCCGATCGCATCGCGGCTGTAGCGCGGCTGGCCGAAGCCGAGCGCCACCATGTTGGTCACCTGCTGGCCGTCGAGGTTCATCTGCACGCCGACGCTCGAGGCCTGCGAGGTGGTCGGGATTTCGTTCACCGCGTTCACCCGGCTGCCGGGCGCGAGCATCGTCAGGTTCATCCAGTTGCGCCCCTGGATCGGGAGCTCCTGCATCTGCCGCGGATCGATGTTCCCGGAGATGCGCGACCGCGTCACGTCGACGAGCGGCGCCTCCGCCGTCACCGTGACCGACTCCTGCAGCGTCGCGGGCTGCATCTCGATGTTGACGACGACCTGCTGCCCCACGAGCACTTCCACGCCGGTGCGCGTGAAGGCGGCAAATGCCGACAAATCGGCCGAAATGCGGTAGACGCCGACGCGGACGGCCAGCCGGTACCCGCCGGCCTCGTCGGTGACCGTTTCGAAGCTGTTCCCGGTCGCCTCGTGAACGGCGCGTACGACGACGCCCGGCAGCACGCCGCCGGTCGTATCTCTCACGGTGCCGCTGAGCACCGCCTCCTGTTGCGCGAAGCTCGCGACGGGAACGGCGAGCATCGCCACGAGCATGACGAGCAGACGCACTGTACGCTGTTTCATATCCATCCGGTTGTTCCTGTCTATTCCTGTTCGCCGAAGCGCTTGACGTCTTCCGGGCCTTCCTGCAGCTCCACAGGCCCCTCGCCCTGCACCTGTTTGCGGATCTGCTCGACGATCTCGGGGTTGGCGAGCGTCGTGACATCGCCGGTGTCCATGCGGTTCGAGATCGCCGCCAGGATCCGGCGCATGATCTTGCCCGATCGTGTCTTTGGCAGGTCGGGGACGATGTGGACCGCTTTCGGGCGCGCAATCTTTCCGATGATCGTTTCCACCGTGGCGACAATCTGCTCCGACACGTGCGCGCCGTCGGTGACGTCCGGCTTCAGCGAGGCATAGATGGCCGGCATGCGACCCTTGATTTCGTCGACGACGGGCACGACGGCCGCCTCGGCGACTTGCGGCACCGTGAGGCACGCCGATTCAATCTCCTTCGTGCCGAGCCGGTGGCCCGCCACGTTGATGACATCGTCGACACGGCCGAGAATCCGGTAGTAGCCGTCGCCAGCGAGCACCGCGCCATCGGCGGCGAAATACGGCCAGTCGCGCCAGTCCGTGCTCTTCGGGTCCTTGCAGTACTTCGAGTAGTACTGCCGCACGAAACGGTCATTGTCCTTCCAGATGGTCTGCATGATCCCCGGCCAGGGATTGCGTATGCAGACGTTGCCCGCCCGGCCGGCACCCGCCGGAATCTCCTTCCCGTGCTCGTCGTAGATGATCGGGTAGATCCCGAGCGCTCCTGGGCCGGTGCTGCCGGCCTTCATCGGATCGAGCGCAGGCTTGGTCGTACACAGAAAGCCGCCCGTCTCCGTCTGCCACCACGTGTCGACGATCACGGCTTCGCGTTTGCCCACCACCTCCCAGTACCAGCGCCACGATTCCGGCTCGATCGGCTCGCCGACCGTGGTCATGTGCTTGAAGCGGTAGTTGTACTTGAGCGGCTCGTCCGGACCAGCTTTGCGAAGCAGGCGGATGGCGGTCGGCGACGTGTGGAAGATATTGACGTCGAGCTGCTCGGCAATACGCCAGCATCGTCCGGCATCGGGATAGTTGGGCACACCCTCGTAGATGACGCTCGTCGCCGCCAACGCCAGCGGGCCGTACACGATATACGAATGGCCCGTGATCCAGCCGATATCCGCCATGCACCAGTAGACGTCTTCCGGATGGATGTCCTGGTAGTACTTCGACGTGCCGGTCACGTACGCGAGGTAACCGCCGGTGCGATGCTGGCATCCTTTGGGCTTCCCGGTCGTGCCGCTCGTGTACATCAGGAACAGCGGATGCTCGGCGCCGACGGAGACTGGCGCGACCTTGGCGCGCCTGAACCGCTCGAGCAAATCCTCCATGTAGTAATCGCGGCCCGACACCATCGCGGTGTTCGACAGGTCCTGCCCATCCTTGCGCCGCCACACGAGAACCTTGTCGATAGTCTGGCCCTCGTTCGCGGCTGTTTGGACGGCAATATCGGCGCTCGTCTTGTGATCGATCAGCTTGCCGTTGCGATAGTACGCGTCGGCATACACCATCACGCGGCTTCCCGAGTCGGCGGCCCGCAGGCCCGCGGCCTCGCCGCTGAATCCTCCAAACACCACCGAATGGACGATGCCGAGACGCGCGCAGGCGAGCATCGTGATCGGCAGCTCGAGGATCATCGGCATGTGAATCGTGACGCGGTCACCCGCCTTCAGTCCGCAGAAGTCGCGGAGCACCGCGGCCACTTCGTTCACGCGGATGTAGAGCTCCTGGTACGTGAGCGTGTACGTCGGCTCGGTCTCCGACTCCGGCACGAAGATGAGGGCGGCCTTGTTCTTGTACTTCGCCAGGTGCCGATCGACGCAGTTGTAGCAGGCGTTCAGCGTGCCGCCGACGAACCACTTCCAGAACGGAGGGTTGCTCGTATCGAGCGTCGTGTGCCAGTAGCGGTCCCACGCCAGCATGTCGGCATATTCGCGGAAGCACTCCGGGAAGTGTTCCTCCTTGAACCGCTCGACGACGGCGGGATCCGACAGGTTCGCCTGTCCAACGAACTTCGGGGAGGGTTGGACGTAGTCCTCCTCTTTCCAGTGGACGGCAATGTGACTCGCGTCGGTTCTCGCAACAGTGCTCATGTCTCCAGGTCTCCTTGGAAATTCACGCGCGCGCGGCGGTGGCGCTCACGGCGGCGGCCGGCCGGGCCAGGTGCGGAGGCCGCGCGACCGTCAGCGACCCGAACGATACGAGCGCCAATGCGCCCGCTGCATAGAAGGCGTACCGGTAGTCGCCGAACATGTCGAATACCTGCGCGCCGATCATCGGGCCGAGGATGCCGGCCACACCCCACGCGCTGAACAGCAGACCGTAGTTCATGCCCAGGTGGCGGGTGCCGTAGAAATCGGCGGTGGTCGACGCAAACACCGACAGCTGCGTACCGTAGCACCAGTAGACGGCCACGGCCAGCAGGTAGAAGAGGACGAGCTCCTCACGCGCGATGAACCACGTGGGCATCGCGATGGCCGACAGCAGCACCATCACGCGTAACGTCGTCAGCCGGCCGAGCGTGTCCGACAGCCACCCGGACAGGATCCGACCGCCGGCGTTACCCACCGCTCCGATGGTGATTGCAAACGTCGCCGCGGCGGCGGTCAGCCCGGCCCCCCGTGCGAACGGCACGAGTTGGCTGATCACCATCAGGCCGGCGGTGGCGCCGAGGCAGTAGGCGATCCACAGCGCGTAGAAGGTCGGCGTCCTCACCATGTCGGCGGTCGTGTAGTCGCGGGTGCTGCGCTGGGCCGCGGCACCCGTCATCACCGGGGTCCAGCCCGGCGGCTGATAGCCGGCGGGCGGGTTCCGCAGGAGCCACGCCCCAATCATCCCCATGACGAAGAACAGCGCGCCGAGAATCTGGAACGTCAGCCGCCAGCCGACGCTGCCGACGAGCGAGGTCGCCACGGGACCGAAGACCGCGGAGCCGGCGCCGTAGCCGCCCACCATCAGGCCCACGACCAGGCCTCGCTTGTCGGGAAACCACTTCGAGGCGACCGGCACCGGCGTCGCGTAGCCGAACCCGTTGCCGAGACCGACCACGATGCCAAAGATGACATAGAGATACAGGAGCGAGGTCGTGAAGCTCGACAGGACGAAGCCGATGCCGACCAGCGTCCCGCCGATGGCGGCGCACATCCGCGGGCCGCGCAGGTCCTGCAGCCGCCCCGCCGCGATGAACGACGCGGCGAAGGTCACGATCGCAATCGTGAAGGTCCATGACGTTTGCGCGCGCGTCCAGCCGAACTCCTGCTCGAGGGGCAGCACGAAGACGCTCCAGGCGTACAGCGTGCCGAGCGCCAAGTTCATACACACGCCGCCGACAACGGGCAACCATCGATTCATATCTCGCTCCTGACGAGGCTGGTCGGACCGCTATGCGGCCCCGAACGAGGATTCTGTTCCCGTTGCGCCCCCGCATAGCGGTCCCTCGACGTAAGGGAACAGGGATAATAGTAGACTTCCGCCAATGACGGCAACCTCGCCCGCGGCCACGGCACGGGGCTCTCGGGCGGCGCGCTCCCCGTGCCGGGCGGAGTCGTCATTGGACTCTCGCGTCTCAATCGAGTCCTCGACATCGATATCCCCAACCGCCGGGTCACGGTGGAGCCTGGGGTCACCAACCTGGAGATCACACGGCGCGTGGCGCCGTACGGCTATTACTACGCGCCGGATCCGTCCAGCCAGCAGGTGTGCTCGATTGGCGGGAACGTGGCGGAGAACTCCGGCGGCGCGCACTGCCTGAAGTACGGGTTCACCACCCACCACGTGCTGGCGCTCGACGCGGTGATGCCCGACGGCGAGCTCGTGCATCTCGACAGCGCCATCGCCGGCGCCACCGGGCCCGATCTGGTCGGCCTGATCGTCGGATCCGAAGGCACGCTGGCGGTCGTGACGCGCGCGGTCGTCCGCATCCTGAGGCGCCCCGAAAGCGTGCGCACGCTGCTTGCCGCGTTCGACAGCATCAGCGGCGCCGGCGCGGCCGTCTCGGAGGTCATCGCCGCCGGTATCATTCCCGCCGCCGTCGAGATGATGGACGCGCTCGCAATCAAGGCGGCCGAAGCGGCCGTACGGCCCGGATTCCCCGCCGCGGATGCCGTGCTGATCGTCGAGCTGGACGGCCCCGAGCCGGAAGTGGCGGAGCTCTTTCCGCTCGCCGAACGGATCTGCCGCCGCACCGGCGCCGCCAGCATCGAGATCGCCGCGAGCGACGAACAGCGCGCGCGCATCTGGAAGGGGCGAAAGGCCGCGTTCGCCGCGATGGGCCACGTGTCGCCGAACTACTACGTGCAGGACGGCGTCGTGCCGCGCACCAAGCTGCCCGACGTGCTCGCCCGGATCCGGCAGCTCGAAGCGCGGTGCGGCTTGCGAATCGCCAACGTCTTCCACGCGGGCGACGGCAACCTCCACCCGCTCATCTGCTACGACGAGAAGGTGCCCGGGCAGGCCGACCGCGCCGTCGAGGCCGCCGGCGAGATCCTCTCGTACTGCGTCGAGGCGGGTGGATCCATCACCGGCGAGCACGGCGTCGGCATGGACAAGCGGGAGTTCATGCCGAAGATGTTCACCGACGACGACCTGGACATGATGGAGCGGGTGCGCGACGCGATCGACCCGAGACACCTGTGCAACCCGGGCAAGGTGTTTCCGACGCCCAGGCTGTGCGGCGAGGTGCCGGGGCCGTACCGCGAGCATCCGACCGAGAGGGCCGGACTGGCCGAACGGTTCTGAACGGGGGTTTACTTGGGGCGAGCATGACGAATCGTCGTTCACACTTCTCGGTTCTCCCTTCTTCCACCCCAACGCGCAAAGTCCGCGCGTTGGGGACCCCCGGCTCGGTTCGTGTTCACGCTCGGTTCGGGGTTCTGTGTGTTCCTTGTTCGGTGTTCGGGGTCCGCCTGAAGGAAGAATTCAGAAGCGTGAGCGACACGTTCGCTGCTCAACCCGTCCAGACCACCCTGTGATGTCAGTCCCAACCGAAACCCTCCTGCAGGCGCCCATCCTGGCCGGAGCGCTCGTGCGGTCGGGCAAGGACGCCGACCGCATCGACGGCGTCCGCCCGCGGCTCGTGGTGGAACCGCGGACGGCCGAGGAGGTGGCCGCGCTGCTCGCGTGGGCCTCGCGGGAGCGGCTGACCCTCGTCCTCCGGGGAGGCGGCACGAAGCTCGGGTGGGGGCGCGTGCCGGCCCCCATCGATCTGCTCGTCAGCATGCGCGGGCTCAACCGCATGCTCGCGCACGAGCATGCCGATCTGACGGCGACGGTCGAAGCGGGCGCGACGCTCGAGGAGTTGAACGCGTCGCTCGGCCGCCACCGGCAGTGGCTGCCGCTCGACCCGGCGGGCGACGAGGCGACCGTCGGTGGCGCAATCGCCACCAACGATACGGGCCCGCTGCGGCACCGCTACGGGACCCCGCGCGACCTGCTGATCGGCGTGCGGCTGGCAACCACCGATGGACGGCTGGTCAAGGCGGGCGGCAACGTCGTCAAGAACGTCGCCGTGTACGACCTGGGGAAACTCGTGAGCGGATCATTCGGCAGCCTGGCCGCGATCGTCGGCGCCACGTTCAAGCTGCTGCCGGTGCCGGCGTCCTCGCAGACGCTCAGCGCGACGTTCCAGGATCGCGATCGCGCGGCAGCCGCGGTCGCGCGGCTGACCGAGAGTCAATTGGAGCCGGCGGCGGTGGAGCTGCAAGCGGCTCACGATCGTGGACGCGGCACGATGGCGTATCGGCTGCTCGCGCGGTTTGCCACCTCACCCGCCGCCGCGGCGGCGCAGGTCGAGCAGGCGCGCGCGCTGGTCGGCGGCGGCGAGGCGATCATGGGCGACGCGGAGGTGGCGCTCTGGCGGCGCTACCAGCGGCGGGCGTCCGCCTCGGCAGGCACTGTCCTCAGAATGAGCTGGCTTCCCGCCGCGCTGCCACAGGTCCTCGCGCTCGTCGAGGAGGTCGGGCGCACGGACGGATCGGTGGAGCTGGTGGCGCGCGCGGGGGTGGGCACCGGCCTGCTCCGGGTCGACGGCGCGTCCGACTGGCAGGCCGCGACGGTCGAACGGGTGCGCGCGCGCGCCGAGATCGTCACGTACGCGACGATTCAGGACGCACCGCCCGAGGTCAAGACGAAGGTCGATGCCTGGGGCCCCCCCGGCGCGGCAGACACGGTGGCGTCGGCCATCAAGCGCGCGCTCGATCCCGCCGGGATTCTCAATGCCGGCCGGGGGCCGGTCTGATGTGTCTGCTTCCACGTACCGCCGAGGCACCGAGCCACCGAGGATTTTTTTGATGTGTTCTCGGTGTCTCAGTGTCTCGGTGTTCCGTTTCGGCGAGGGGGGTCGATTCGTGGCTGGTGGCCGCGCCTTCGGCGATGTCGATGCGCCGTCGCGCGCGCTCGTCGACACCTGCGTCCACTGCGGCTTCTGCCTGCCGACGTGTCCGACGTACCTGCTGTGGAGCGAGGAAATGGACTCGCCGCGCGGCCGCATCTACCTGATGAAGGCCGGTCTGGAAGGGCGCGCGGCGCTGACGCCCACGTTCGTGCGGCATTTCGACACGTGCCTCGGATGTATGGCGTGCGTCAGCGCCTGTCCCTCCGGCGTGAAGTACGGGCCGCTCATCGAGCGCACACGGACGCAGATCGAGCGCCGCTATCGGCGGCCGCTCGCCGATCGCGCGTTTCGTGCCCTGCTGTTCGCGCTGCTCCCCTACCCCGGCCGCCTGCGGCTCGCGCTCGCGCCGCTTGTCGTCCTCGGATGGCTGCTCAAGGCGGCCCCGCCTTCGCTGGGGCTTCGGCGGACAAGCGATCGATCGGGGCTGCTCCGCGTGCTGCCGCCGCGCCTCCGATCGCTCGTCGCGCTGGCGCCGCCGGTCTCATGGAGCTCGCTGACCGCGCGCGTCCCGGAGGAGACGGCGGCCGCCGGCGCGGAGCGGATGACAGTCGGCCTGCTGACGGGGTGCGTGCAGCGACTGGCATTTCCGCACGTCAATCAGGCGACGGTCAACGTCCTCGCGGCGGAAGGGTGCCGGGTCGTGGCGCCGGCGGCGCAGGGGTGCTGCGGCGCGCTTGCGCTCCACGCCGGCCGGATCGACCAGGCGCGCGCGCTCGCGCGTCAGACCATTGCCGCGTTCGAGCGCACCGGCGTCGACCGCATCGTCGTCAACGCCGCCGGCTGCGGATCGTGCATGAAGGAGTACGGGGAGCTCTTTGCGGACGATCCGGCGTGGGCCGAACGAGCGCGTGCCTTCAGCGCACGCGTGCGCGACGTATCGGAAGTCCTCATCGAGCTGGGCGCGAGCCGCGCGCCGCGGCATCCGATCCGGGCGCGGGTCGCGTACCACGACGCCTGCCACCTGGCGCACGCGCAGGGCGTCCGTGCCGAGCCGCGCGCGCTGCTGGCGGGCATTCCAGGGCTCGACGTGCAGACGCCCGCCGAGAGCGACATCTGCTGCGGCAGCGCCGGGATCTACAACCTCGTGGAGCCCGAAGCGGCCGCAGAGCTGGGGGCCCGGAAGGCGTCTTCGTGAGCTTCGTGGTTCAAGACGCCTAAATCAAAACGCCAGCCGGATGCCGAGCTGCAGCACCCGCGGCCAGTAGGCGATGTTGCTGTTGAACGACGGCCGCCCGAACAGCCGGTTGCTCTCGTTGGTCACGTACGAACCGTAGTTCGCGTGGTTGAACAGGTTGAACACCTCGAACATGCCGTCCACCCGCACGGTGCCGGCGATCGGAATCCGCTGCTGGAGCCGCAGGTCGACGCGATGAATTGGGTCGCCGACGAAGCCGTTGCGCGGCGCAATCGAGCCGTCGGCGCGCAGCCGCTGCTCGGTTGAACCGCCGACCTGGCTCCCGCTCGGCTGCTGCCCTCCATCGCCGCGCCGATCGACACCCGTGAATAGGCGGTAGCGCTCACCGGAGCCGTAGAAGTAAATCCCGCTCACCTGGAAGCCGCCTCCGACGTCCCAGATGCCATTGGCCGTCACCCGGTGGCGCTGATCGCCGAGGGCGTAGGTGTATTCGCCGCCCATATCCGGAGCCAGGGGAAACCCGATCGGCTCGTGCGTCGCAAAGCCGTCGCTGCCGATGAACCACTGGTCCCGCCGCGGATACGCGTCCTTGAAGTAGGCGAGCGTGTAGCTCGTCGAGAGCTGCCAGTTGTCGCTGTACCGCTTCGTGAACGTGAAGTCGGTGCCGTAGTAGTTGGACCATCCTGCCAGCCACTCGAAATTCACCGTGCCCCAGTCCGGGAACGGGCGCCGGCTGACGTCAGTAATCGGATAGTTGGCGCCGGTGGCGGGGTTGTACGACAGATTCCCGTTAGTCGAGCTTTCCTCGCGCCGCCCGCCCGTGTAGTTGAAGTTGACCTCGACGACCGCGACGTTGCCGAGCTGCCGCTGCACGCCGACACCGGCCTGATGGCTGTACTGCGGCGGGCGGGGCCGGCCCGGACGATCCATGTAACTGATCTCCTGCACGAGCGACCGGAACGAACAGCGGGGCGCCGAGCCGTTCACGTCGCAGGCATTCCTCAGCCTCTCCTCCCAGGTCGGCTTCGGCCCGCCCCACTCCCCCTCCGGGCTCGGCCCCGATCCGTGCCAGTTCGGCACGAAGTCGGGCCGGCCGTCCGGAAAGATCTGCTCCTCGAACCGATTGCAGATGTTCGCCTCGAACGTGCACCGGTAGCCGATCGTCTGCTGCACGGCGTCGTTTGGCTGAAAGGCAAAGAAGAGCCCGTAGCCGCCCCGCACGACCGTCCGGTCGTCGACGCGCAGGTTCATGCCCAGCCGCGGGGCGAAGTTGGCCTTGGCGCGCGGGAGGTTCCCGGGCACCCACGGCCGGAACTCGATGTTCTCCCCGTTGCCGTTGCTGTCGAAGTCGTAGCGCACTCCGAGGTTGAGCGTCAGGCGATCGTTCGCCCGCCAGTCGTCCTGCACATAGCCCGCGAAGAGGTGGCGTAACACGTCAAAGGCGAAATCCGTACTCGACTTCGCATGGAAGACCCACCGCGTCAGCGGCGTCAGCGGCTGCAGGTTCCATGTGGAGGGGTCGTTCCACACCGGGAAGAGCGCCTCGAGATTGGCCGGCACCGGTCCGCCGGTGGCGTCAATCGTGCCCATACACCGCAGGCACCAGCGGAAGTCGTTGTAGTAACGGTAGTACTCCCCGCCCAGCTTCAGATCGTGACGGCCGCGCCAGTCCCAGGAGGTCGTGAAGTCGTCGCGGATGTTGGCCGTATTCTGGATGATGTTCAGCGGGTTTGTCCCGATCTCGAAGCCGCGCACGTTGACGACTACCGATCCGCCGTCGAGCACCGGGGAGAATGGCACGGGGCGCTGCCCCTTCCAGGTCAGGACGGCCGAGCTGTCGCGCCGCTCGTAGAAGGTGGCGCCCCCTTTGATCTCGTTCACCGACCGGTTGCTCAACACCTGCGTGAACGTCCCCATGTACTGGCTGGCAATCCGTCCGTGCTTCCGCGTGTTGATCGGGTGGCTGGTCGAGCCGCCGCCGACGTGGAACCAGCGGTTGTAGCCCGACACACGCGCCGAGAGTCGGGTCGCAGG
>JACPTI010000105.1 GCA_016192845.1 Acidobacteriota bacterium | reverse complement strand
CGTGCAGGCGCGCTCGTCCGATCGGGATGCGGCGGTGAGGTCCGCCGGCAGATTGAACGCGAAGCGGCTCACGAGGAAGCCGTTCGCGTCGTAGAGCTCCACGGCCGACGTGACGGGGTACCGCGCGAGATCGGTGATCCGCCAGACCTGAAACGCCCGGTCGGTCGGCGCTTCGCCGCCCGCCGGCGAGGCCGGCACGGTCACCAGATCCGCGAGCCCGGGAAACCGGTCGATCTGCGCGAGGCTGTCCTGCAGCAGCCGCTGGATCGTCTGGCGGTGGTTGACTGCCTGCGGCGCAAACCGGGTCTCGACGAGCTGCGTCTTGGCTTCCCAGCCGAGCTCGAACATCGAGGGATAGAACGCCACGGCCGGCACCACCAGTCCGAGCGTCAGCATGTTCAGGCGGAACGACTGCGAGCCGTGGCGGTAGCGCGCCTCGAGCCGCGTCGCCAGCGTCACGAGCGCGATCACCACGGTGAGCGCGATGAGCAGCGCGATCCGCTGTGCTGCCCCGACGCCGGCGACGAGCTGCCAGACGAGCAGCGGCAGCGCCCAGAAGCCGATGGTTCCCGCGCGGAAGCGCCAATCGGGGCGCGGAATGGACCACGGCACCACGGCGAGACGGAGCAGCAGAACGCCGGCGCCGAGCGCCGTGGCGTGCCAGACGATCAGGCCGACCTGCAGCGCGAGCCGCGTGGTGCTCCACGGATGCAGCGAGTAATGCAGGAGGTCGAGGGTGGTGTTGGCAACCGTGTCGCGCAGAAATGCGTGATACGCCGCCAGCAGCAACGCGAGGGCGGCGCCGGCGGCGAGCTGTACCGCCGCGAACGCGAGGATCGCGCGCGTGCTGTCGATCCGGTGGCGGTAGTGTCCGCCTGCGCGCGCAACGCGCGCTCCGGCGTGACCTCGCCAGGGGGTCCGCGTCGCGGACCACCAACCAGCGCTGGCCGGTCGGGTCGCATCGCGACCCGCCCTTGTGGCGGAGGCGGGCCACCGGGTGATGCGCCAGGCTTCGGCCGCGTAGAGCAGCAACGCGACCAGGCCGCTCGCGGCGATCGCCGTCAGCAGGAAGTCGAACGGAGACGTCAGCAGCGGACGCAACAGCGGCGACGCGTACTCCGCGCCGGAGAAGATCGACGCATCCGACCAGTCGGCGGGTGAGGCGATGCGCAGCAGCAGGCGGGCCACGACGACGATCGCGGCGATCAGCGCGACCGCAGCGGCATGCGGGCGGGCTCGCCTCAGGCGGTTGCGCCAGTCGAGGAGCGGGCCGCAGAGTAGCACGAGCGACAGCGCGAAGGTCGTCAGCGCGAGCGACTGCGAGGCGCGGCGCCAGCGCTCCCGCGTCCGGTCCAGGTCGGCCGGGTCCAGCGTGGCCGTGAGCAGCCGGCTCCCGGAAGGCGCCGGCACGTCAAAGGCGTGCCCGCTGCGCGTGGGCCGCCCGCTCTCGAAGCGGAGCTCCAGCGACACCGGCGCGAGACGGCTCGCGTAGCGGAAGACGTCGCCATCGGCGGGCGGCGGGGCGGCCAGACTGAGCGACTGCTCGGCGGCGACAGTGCCGACGCGCTCGCCGCTGCCCGTAAGGACCGGCGTGACGTAGACGAGGCGCAGCCCAAGCGCGCCCCGCGTGAAAAACCACGCCTCGTCGCCCTGCAGCCGGTCGGGCGGCAGCTCCGAAGGGCGTCCGTCCCAGGCAAGCGGCTGGCCGTCGGCGCCGTAGGCGGTGACGGCGTAATCAACGTCCTGCGCCTCCACCCCACCGCGCAAGAAACGCGCGACGCCACCCCATCGCGCGGGGCGCGATGAGGACCCCGCGGTGGGGGCCCCGACCTGGGCGAGCGCTGCATCGGCTGCCTCGAAGAGCCGCCGCGCTGCTGTGACGTTGCCGCCGGTCGCCGCGACGACCGACGGCGCATCCGCCATCCCGAGCGCCATCAGGCGGAGGGTACGCGCCATCGCGTCGAACGAGCCGCGCACGTCGGCTTCTACCCGCTGCCGCGCGGTTGCCCCGTCCCCGCCGAGCACGATCACCTCGACCCCCCGTCCAAGCAGCCACAGCAGCAGCGCCGCAGCCGCTCCGGTAGCCGCGATGCGGAGGAGCCGCCGCGAGGGAAGCGGAGGCGTGGGCGCGGCCCGATCGGGAAGCCTCACAGGAATGATTGTAGGGTCTTTGGTCTCTGGTCTTTCGTCTCTAGTCTCGTCACCACAGACCGGTGACGAGAGGCGAGAGACGAGAGACGTACAATGATGAGGCACGAATGACGCAGAGTACGCTCAAGGTCGCTCTCAAGCGGGGCGCGCTCGTGGCGGCGGCCAACTGGCCGGTCACGCTCATCCAGGCATCGGCCGACTCGCTGTTCAAGCTGCTGCTGGCGGCGCCGCTCATCGGCGGCGTCTTCCTGGTGGCGCTCGCGGTGGGCAGCGAACCGTTGGCGCTGATCGTGCTGGATTCGCGCGAGATGCTGGCCACGGTCGCGGCGGCGCTTGTGGCGCAGCCCATCGTGCTGGCGGCATTCCTGCTGGCGATCGGCGTGGTGGCCGTCGGCGGATCGCTCTTCGTGTTCCTCCTCAAGGGCGGCACGGTCGCGACGCTCGTCCGGAGCGAGCGCGAAGCGGGCCCGATCGAGGAGCCGCCGCTGCACGCGAGCGCGGTCGCCCGCGCCTCGCGCTTCTCGGTCGACGCGTACGTGGCGTCGGCGTGGACCCTCTTTCCGCGTTACGCGCGGCTCGGGTTCATCTTGATGGCGGTGTACCTCCTGTCCGCGCTGGCGTATCTTGCCGTGGTCAGGACGAACGCCGCCTCCGGCTGGGGCGCGACGGCGGCGACGACCGTCGTCTTCGCGCTGTGGATCACGATCGTCAACCTGCTGTACCTGCTGGTGCAGATCGTGATCGCTGCCGAGGACTGCGGCGTTGCCGCAGCCGCACGCCGCGTGGCCGCCTTCCTGCGGCACCAGCACCGGCACGTCGCCGCGGTCTTCGCGCTCGTGCTCGCCATTGTCATCGCGGCGACCGGTGCGTCCGTGCTCGCGACGGCCGCCCTGGGGCTCGTAGCGTTCGTGCCGTTCTTCGGCCTGGCCGCGCTGCCGCTGCAGCTGCTCGCGTGGCTGCTGCGCGGCCTCGTGTTCCAGTACCTCGGCCTTGCGTCGGTGGGCGCGTATCTAAAGCTGTATCGTGCCTTTACGGATGCGCAGCAGCGCGTCCGGCCCGCTCCGGCTTACGACCACGCGTGGAGGCCGACCTAGTGCTGTACGACAAGTTTCTGTCTCCCACCGGCCGCCACCTCCACGAATCGGCGATCAGGCGAATGGGCACCGTCGCCGCCCGCTCGGCCGACATGGTGTCGTTTGCCGCCGGCTATCCGGACCCGGCATCGTTTCCCTGGGGCGAGCTGCGTGAGCTGGCCGCCGATCTGCTCTCGGGCGCCGACCCCACCGTGCTGCAGTACGGGCCGACGCGCGGCCATGAGCCGCTCATCGAGGCGATCGTCGAGCTGCTGGCGGCGCGCCACATCATCGTCACCCCGCCGCAGGTGACGATCACGACCGGGTCGCAGCAGGGCATCGACCTCGTCGGCCGCGTGCTCGTAACGCCCGGCGACGTCGTGCTCGTCGAGCTCCCGGCGTACACCGGCGCGATTTCGGCGTTCAAGAACGCCCAGGCGCGGCTGGTTGGCGTGCGGCAGGACGACGACGGCATCGACCTCGAGGATCTCGACGCGGTCTGCCTCCGCGAGCGGCGGGCGGGGCACCGCGTCAATCTGCTGTACCTCGTCCCGAACTTCCAGAACCCGACCGGCCTGCTGCTCGGCCTGGACAAGCGGCAGCGGCTGCTCGAGTGGGTCGAGCGTTGCGACATGCTGATCGTCGAGGACGATCCGTACGGCGCGCTGTACTTCGACGACGTCGCGCGGGCAGAGGATACACGGCCGATTCGCGCCGACGACACGCGCGGACGGGTGATCTACCTGAGCACGTTCTCGAAGACGCTGGCCCCGGGGTTCCGTGTGGGCTGGGTCGTCGCGCCCGCCGCGCTCATCGAGCGTTTCGATACGGCCAAGCAGTCGATCGACCTCATGACCGGCAGCCTCGACCAGCGCATCGTCCATGAGGCGGTGCGTCGCGGCGTGCTCGATCGGCTCGCACCCGATCTCCGCCGCCTCTACCGCACCAAGCGCGACGCGATGGAGCAGGCACTCCGCGAGGAGCTCGGCGGACACCTGCGGTGGCTGCCGCCGAAAGGCGGGTTCTTCCTGTGGGCCACGCTGCCCGACGGCGTGGAGGATGAGACGCTGCTGGCGCGGGCGCTCGAGGAGCGCCTGGTGTTTGTCGCCGGCAGCGCGTTCTATGTCGACGGGACCGGACACGACCGCATCCGGCTGTCGTTTTCCGCGCCGGCGGTCGACCGGATCCGGGAAGGCGCACGGCGCCTCGCCGCCGCGATGGCTGCGAATGTGGTCAGGTCCTGATGACGCGAACTCCCAAACCCACGGCCGCAATTGCCCTCACGGAACACAGAGGCACCGAGACACAGAGGTTTTCGTGGTGACAAGACGATGATGTCAGGACGCGTTCGCTGGTAATGGAACGTACTTGCCTGTTCGCAGTGTTTTGGCCGTCGACAGGGCAAACGGGTCGTCGCTGCGCACGAGCAGCCGGATTTCCTCTTCGACATCGTATTCGACGCGCCTGATCTCGACCCGGTCGTCATCGATGAGCGCGTAGGTTGCGCGCGGATCGCCGTCGAACGACAGGCTAACGGCCCCCGAATTCACCACCGTGAAGCTCGGCAATCGACGCACAAAGGGCTGATGAATATGTCCGTAGACGACGTGCTGTGATTGGAGCACACGGTAAACGCGGTCCAGTTCGAACCGTCTTGCGCAGATCCGCGATCACCGCTTCAAGCGCGGTCAGATTCGCATGAATATCTGAAACGACCGCGATTCGCATGCCTCTGTGGCTCCGTGCTTCGGTGGCCCGTCGCGGCGATCAGAGTTGTGTCCTGAGGATTGAGAACTACTCGATCCGCTCCCGCGCCAGCGCACGACCCGGCAGCGCGCTGACCGCCCCGGGCACGACCTCTCGGAACATCAGTCCGGTTGGACGGAACGCGTCGACGACCCCTTCGCGGGTTACCGTGACAAACGCGACGCGGAAGGGCCTCACCGCGGGGTCGATCAGCGGCGGACCGGCCAGGTCACCGGGAGCCGACTGCGTTCCCATCGCCGCGCCGGTGTCGCCGACGAAGACGGTGATGGCGGGCATGACGCCCGGCACGACGACAACGCCGCGGAACGCCTGCGGCGGCAGCACGGGACGCGTGCCGGTGGGCTTCCGCCAGCGCTGGTTTCCGTTGCCCCGGTTGACCGCGCGAATGATGTTGTCGAGCGACGCAAAGTAGACCGTTTCGCCGTCGACGGCGGCGCCGATGACGTCGCCGCCATTGCGCCACTTCCACTCCTCGCGTCCGGTGTCGGCGTCGAGCGCGTAAAGGAAATTGTCGGTCGAGCCGACGAACACGCGGTCGCGCGCCGCGGCCGGCGGGCTCAGCGTCCCGGGCAGACGCTGCTCCCCCAGCGGCTCGCCGGTGTCGAGCGCCATGGCGGCGACACGGCCGTCGGCCAGCGTCACATACACCGCCGG
>JACPTI010000061.1 GCA_016192845.1 Acidobacteriota bacterium | reverse complement strand
CGGCGGCGGCTGGATTCGGCGATGGCCGATCTGGTCCGATATCCGCGCGACAGTCCGTTGGTCGTGGAAGGATACGCCGAACCCAGAGACGGTCAGGCGCCGTACCTCGTCTCCATCGATCGCGCGCAGATCGTGCGGGACTATCTCCTCGGACGATTCCGCCGCCAGACGACGCTCACCGATATCATGCCGATGGGCGACGAGGCGTCGGGGAGTCCGCGGGGCGATGGCCGCTGGTCGGGGGTAGCGCTGGCGCTCTTTGTTCGCAATGACGTGCTCGGACGTGTGGGCGGTGAGGCGATACCGTAGCAGGGCGTGCCCTATTGACCGCCAGCGTGCCCACAGGATCGTCGAACATGATTTCGAAGGAGCGGTTCATGAAGCCGGTGTTGGCTCTTCTCGTTTGTTGTCTTGCGCTCTCATGGTCGGTGGCGTGCCGCAGCAATGACGCGCCGCCCTCCAGTCGCTCCAGGGTCGACATCGTCCTGAAGCCCGACACCGAGCTGATCCGCGGTCTCGTGCCCCGTAACACTACGCTGGAGAGGCTGCTCCACGATCACGGTCTCATTATGGAGGCGGTGCACCAGGTAGTTGCAGCCGCGCGTGCGGTGTTCGATCCGCGCCGGCTCCGGGCCACGCAGCCGTTCGTGCTCGAGCGTACGCTCGGGGGTCACATCCGGCATTTTGAGTACGAGATCGACGCCGATACCTACCTGCGTGTCTCCAGACCATCGTTGTGGGATGAGCCGCGCGCATCCGTGCTGCCGATCCCCAAGCAACGGCACGAAGTGACGGCCGCCGGCAGCATCAGCGACACCGCACCGTCGTTGTTCCAGGCCATGGAGGCCGCGAGCGAGCAGCCGGAGCTCGCGATCGCGATGGCGGAGATCTTCGCCGGCGAAATTGACTTCAATACCGAGGTGCAACCAGGAGATCGGTTCGGTCTCGCGTTCGAGAAGTTCACCCGCGACGAGCGGCCAGCGACCTACGGTGCCATCATGGCGGCGGAATTCCAGAACGATGGGCGCGTGTTGCGCGCCATCCGGTTCATACCCCCAAGCGGGGAGCCAGCGTACTATGACGAGCACGGCCGCTCCCTGCGCCGCTTTTTTCTGCGGTCGCCGCTCAAGTTCGAACCGCGCATCACCTCCGGGTTCACGCGCCGGCGATTTCATCCCGTGCTGGAGGTCCACCGCCCGCACCTCGGCGTGGACTACGGGGCGCCAACAGGCGCGCCGGTGGTGGCGGTGGCGTCGGGCACCGTCGTGTCGGCGACGTTCGACCGGAGAAACGGCCGCATGGTCCGGCTACGGCACGCGCGTGGGTACGAAACGTACTACCTGCACCTGTCGGCGTTTGGGCCCGGTATCCGGGCCGGCAGGCGCGTGTCGCAAGGACAGGTGATCGGTCGTGTCGGATCCACCGGACTGGCGACCGGACCGCACCTGGACTACCGGCTGCGGAAAAACGGCGCGTTCGTGAACCCTGTGCGCGAGCACCGCAACATGCCGCCAGGCGACCCGGTGCCGGCGACCGCGCGGGCGGCATTCGAAGTGGCTGGGAATCGCGCCCTGGAGATGCTGCACAAGACGATGCAGGCAGAGGCATCGGATGGGGAGGCATCGCCGACGGCCTCGTCGGCCGTGACGCCCGGCGACGAGACTGCACCTGTCAGAGGAGCCCTTTGATGGCCTGTGCTGGCTTGACAGAGGTTCAAGACGAAGCTACGGTTTGAATCATGAGATCGCTTCGCCAATTTCCGGGCCAACGCGAATCTCTCCTCTGCACCCAGCTCTCCGCACCGCGCTGGCTTCCTAGAGTCTTCAAAAATCTCGGCCGCGGCGTTTTCTGAGCGCCCCCGCACGCCCTCGCCTCAGCCTCATAGGAGGCGAGACGACCTAGACAACTACAGGTCCCCGGTTGGAGGTCATGATGAAAAAGCACGCGGTGATCGCGGGCGCCAGCGCCATCCTTCTCTTTGCGGCCGCAGGCTGCGGTGGACAGTCTGAGACCGTCGCGGATATAGATCCCGGCGTGGCCGTGGGCTCGACGAACGCCGATCCGACCACGACCGACGCGACCGCGACCGGCGAGGCGCCGGCCGCCACGGAGCAGGCCAAGCCCGCAACGCCGCCGGCCGTGCCGGCGAAGTTTGTGCCGCCGGTTCGTGGGTTGGCCGAGGTCGCGCTGACCAAACCGGTGACGAAGCGCGTCGGCAACGAGATCGTCACGACCATCACGGTGAAGAACACGTCGACCACGCACTCTATCGTCGGCCTGAAAGTCGATGAGTTCTGGTACGACAAAGCTGGCGAGCCGCTGACGGGCGATACCTTCCGGCACGGCAAGCCGTTGCAGCCTGGCGAGATCGTCGAGGTGACGCTGCGAACGCCGGTCAACCCGAAGATGGACCGCAACCAGTACCTGTTCGTGCACGCCAACGGTGACATCAAGACAACGGTCGTGCCGAAGCTCTAGCCCATAGCCGAGCCCGAGTTCCTCCGCCTGTTCAACGACCACGGGTCGGGCTACGGGCGGCGTCCGTTGGACTGTCCGCCTGGGACTATGCGCCACGCCTGTTCGATGACCCCGTTCAGTTCGGCGCCGATGAGAATCGCGAGGCCCGACACGTAGAACCAGAGGAGCAGCACCGCCACGCCGCCGATCGCGCCATACGTGGCGTTGAAGTTGGCCAGGTTGGCGACGTAGAACTTGAACGCGAATGAGCTGGCCATCCAGAGGCTCGTGGCGAGCAGCGAGCCAGGGGTGATCCAGACAAGGTGATCGCGTACGGTAGCGAGCGCCTGGTGAGCGGGCAGTTCGTCAGCATGCAGACATTCGAAGTCTATGCAGTAAGAGAGTAAGAGCGCGGGTAGCCGGTAGGCGCGTCGCTACCGGGACGGCTCCGGATTCACGATCGCCATCGGGCCGATAATCTTGTTCGGGTCGGCATTCGGCTTGGGCCGGAACTTCTGGGACCGGTCGTTCTGAACCTCCGTCACGTATAGGTTCCGCTCCGAATCGACGTGGATCTGGTGGACGCCGTCGAACTGCCCGGGCAGGGCGCCGTGTCCGCCGATGTCGAGGATGTAGTGCCCCTCGAGGTCGTACTTGACGAGGCGATCCGTCGTCCAGTCGGCCACCCAGACGAAATCGTCCTGCGTCACGAAATGCGCGAGCACCGACGAGTTGTAGCCGGTGGGCCACATCGCGAGGAACTTCCCGTTCTCGTCGAAGACCTGCATCCGGTGATGCTCGCGATCGGCGACGAAGATGCGGCGGTCGCGGCTGATGCCGACGCTGTGCACTGACCAGAATTCGTACGGCTTCGGGTTGTCCGGATCGACCGGAGGCCGTCCCCAGTCCATCAGGAACTTTCCGTTGCGATCGAACTTCGCCACGCGCGTGCCGGCGTAGCCGTCGGCCACGAAGAACGTGCCGTCGGGAAGCCACGCGACGTCCGTCGGGCGATTGAAGTTGTTCGGGCCGCGTCCCGGCACGCCCCGCTCGCCCATCGTCTTCACCAGCGTGCCGTCGTTGGTGAAGATGTTGATCTCGTGCATGTCGTCGTCGACAATCCAGATGTGTTTCTGCGGATCGTACGGGTTCATGAGGATCTTGTGCGGCCCGCGCCCCATTTCCCCGAGCCCGCTGCCCCGCGGCGGCGCCAGGTACCGGTCGTGCTGCAGCCATTCCTCGATCGTGTTGCCGTCGCGGTCCACGGCGAACACCAGATGGTGCCGCCGCATCTGATAGGGGTACGGCGTGCCGGAGTAGTCGCGCCTGCCGGTGTTGGTCCGGCGCGGGTTCAGCAGGCAAGCACAGATCCAGGGTTCGGCGCCGGGCGGAAGCGAGATTTCGCCGCGCTGCATGACCCAGACCTTGTCCGGACGTTCCGCCCAGACGCCGGCGCCGGATCCCCACGTCCATCCGTCGTGAGACAGGTCGGTATCCGGCAGCGGTTTCGGCCAGGGAACGACGGGCTCGTAGTCGCCCATATCGACTTTCCTGACCGCCTGCCGGGCCTGGACCTGGCCGCTGTTCGACAGGTCGCTGGCAAGAACGAGCGCACCCAGCACCACCGACGTCGCGACGACAAGCGGCATAGCGCGCATGCGGTGACTCCTCGGTTGGGACGCTATCCTACACCGGACCTCACTTGAGTCGAGTAGCGACGCCCTATGGAGGTGGCCGATACGGTGCACCTGACCGCGCGAGAAGGCTCTGGGGATCCGCGAGGTTGAGCGCCGTACGGATCGCACCCCGTCGCAGCGGATCGACCATCCCAGCGTTCGCTCCTGCCGGCAGGCACGTGAGTGGCCGCCGCGCGGGTCCTGGCGCCGGGTTTCCCCAGCCGCGGCCACCCCAACGCGCAAAGAACGCGCGTCGGGGGCCCCGGCGTGCGGCGCCAAAAACGCTTGTCACGGGAGTGGCGCCTGCGCGGCGGCTGGGGAGGCCCCTCCCGGCGCCACCCGCCCCGCAATACCTCGGCCACTCACATGCCTGCCGCGGGAAGGCGAACGCGCACAGCGCGACCCGAGCGTCACGCGGCCCACGACGCCACCTGCACCCCACCGCGCAAAACACACGCGGTGGGGGCCCCGCTCGCAGCGCGGTCCGGCCACCGGAATCGGGCGGCGCTGATCGACTCAAGTGAGTTCCGGGTTCAGCATTCTTGACACCGCGCCGGCCGCGGTGTTGACTATGCGCCATGCGCACGATGACCACTCGCGCGGTGGCGTGTCTGTGTGTGTTGGCCGTCGTCCTCGTGCTTCCCCTCGCCGCATACGGACAGCGGGGCAGGGGTGGTCAGGGCCAGCCCGCGGTGGCCCAGGCTCCTCAACCTACCGGCGAGCGCGTGCGCGTGAAGACCGGCCACGCCAACGTCCACATGGGTCCGACCACGGTGAATGAAGTGATCGTGCTCGCCCCGAAGGGAACGGTGCTGCCGGTGCTCGGACGCCGGGGAGAATGGCTCCACGTGGGTCTCTCGCCAGCGCTCAGGAAGACGGGCCTGGTGATGCGCTGGTACAAGAACGAGGACAACGGCTGGATTCACGACTCGTTGCTCGAAATCGTGAAACCTGACGAGAAGTAATCCCCAGCCAGTTCAGCGCGGCGGCGCGCCCGAGGCGCCCGGCGAACCCTGCAGCACGCCGCCCGCCCGATACGGCGGCGGCTCGTGCTGGCGCAGCCCGTGAATCGCATTCGAGTAGTAGTCCAGGTACCGGATGCCGTTGCCCGTGGCGTCGACGAACCCCACGGACGACTGAAACAGCGCCGGCTCCGGATACCCCTTTGGCACCGTCCCCTCGAAGATGTAGAGCCGGTTTTCGTGCATGGTGATGTAGGCCATCGTGCGCGACTCGTCCCGGTTGGTCAGATGCAGCATGTACCCTTCGACCACATCCTGGAACTCGAGGTCATAGTCGGTAACCTTCGCATCGCGCTGCAGGAACTTGAGCGTCGCATACGCGAGGGCGCCACGGACGTCCATCTTCCAGTAGCCGGCGCCGAGGATCCCGCCGTTCCGGCCGTCCTGCGTGCCGATGCACGTTTCGGCGCCGGGTGGGCACTGCTTCTGGCGTTCGATGCCCTGCGTCTCGACGCCGCGGTAATCGACGACGGTCACCGAATAGCGCTCCTGCCCGCGTGACGCGCTGTACACGCGCGCCGGCAGCGTGTAGCGGTACCGCGACGTCCAGGTGGTGTTCGCCACCTTGGGTGGTCCCGGAAAGTTCACCTTGAACCCGTCTTCGATGAACACGAATTCGTCCCATTCTTGAGCGAACAGGGGCGACACGAGCGCGAGCACGAGAGCGGCGGCCATCGACGAGGTCAGGCGGCGCATGATCTGTTCCTCCGAGACATTCAAATATAGACCGCCGCTGCGCCGGCGGCTACGGGCGAGGGGATGGTAGCAGCCTTCCGGTCGGCGCGCCCATCCCTTTGTAGACGAACCGCTGGAACCGGCGCCCGTCGAAGTTCTCGCCGACATAGACGTTGCCGCGGCTGTCGGCCGCCAGCGCGTGCGGCACGTTCAGCGATCCGCCGAAGATGCCCTGCTGGCCGAAGCGATCGACCACCTCGAGCGTGTCTCGCCGCAGGATCCAGACGTGGTGGTTGGCGCCGTCGATCACGTAGAGAAAGCGCTGATCGGGGGAGAAGGCGAAACCGGAGGCAGAACCGGCAAGCAGCGTCCGCCGCGCGATGAAGCCTTCCTTCACGAAGGTGCCGTCCTTCCGGAACACCTGAATGCGATCGTTGGGGCGATCGGCTACGTAGACGAAGCCGTCACGCGAGACCGCGACGTTGTGCGGGAGGCGGAACTGCCGGGCGGGCGGGGCATCGGGATCGTACGGCCCGAGATCGGTGTCGTCCGGCGTATTGCCGTACGCGCCCCACAGCCGCTTGACCGCCAGCGTGTCGGCGTCGAGCACGACGACCCGCCGGTTGCGGTAGCCGTCGGCGACGTAGAGCTCGTTCGCGGACGGATCGACCGTCAGATTGGCGGGGCCGCCGAGATTCTCCCGGTCGGCGCTGCCGCGGTTGCGACCCTGGCGGCCGAACTGCGCGATGAACGTGCCCTGTCGTGTGAACTTGAGCACGTGCGCGTCCTTCTCGCCGCTCCCCGCGATCCAGACGTTGTCCCTGTGGTCGACGAAGATGCCGTGCTCGATCTGCGGCCACTCGTACCCGGCGCCGGGACCGCCCCACGACGAGACCAGCCGGCCGTCCTGATCGAACTCGAGCACGGGCGGCGCCGGAATGCAGCGCTCCGCTTTCGGCGGGTTCGCGCCCGCGCCGAAGAAGCGCTCGTTCGTCCGCAGCGGACCGGGGCGGTGCAGCACCCAGATATGGTCGCGACTGTCGACCGCCATCCCGCCGATCGCGCCGATCGCCCACGTCTCGGGAAGTGGCTGAGGAAAGCTCGGGTCGTACTGAAACTTGGGTGCCGATGCCGTCTGCTGCGCCCGACCGTTCGTGCCGGCGATGTTCGGCGTCCCGATCGCAACCAGCACCGTCGCGATCGATGCCGCTCGGAGGATTCCGTGTCGCTTCACATCAACTCCTTCGACGAGTGCCGCTCGAGGAGCGCCCCAGAGATGTTGGGCGCCTCGAGCCTGCCTGTCAATACGCGGCGGTCGTTGAAGATTTGGTGCCACTCGCTCCCCACCGCGCGTCTGCGCGGTGGGGGCCCCGCGATTGACAGCCGCCCACCCCTGCCCTACGCTTGGGCGTCGCATTCGGTCGCCTCGGTTCATCACGATCCTGAACAAGGAGCTCCAGATGAGAACCGGACGCATGATGGTGACCATCGGGATGGGCGTTATCCTCCTGTTCACGGCGGTGCCCGTTGTCGGACAGGAAGGGCAGGGAGCCGCAAATCGGCCCGCCGTTTCCAGACCATGGCCGCCGGCGCGGCTGGCCGACGGGCAGCCCGACGTCCAGGGGGTGTGGGCGGCCACGCCCGGTGGGTCCGTCTCGTTGAGCAATCCGATCAGCGGAGGCGCAGACCTGCAGCGACGGATTACCGGAAAGGACATCCGCCTGCCCAGCCGGATCATCGATCCCCCCGACGGCCTGGTGCCGTATCAATCGTGGGCGGCCGCGCTGCAGCAGCAGCAGGAGAGCGTCTACGACCGACCCACGAAACCCGAGCACATCGACCCGCAGCATCGCTGCTCTCCGGCATCCCCCGGCTGTACACCACCGTCCCCCCGCACAGGATTGTTCAGCCTCCCGGCGCGGTCCTGTTCTTCTGGGAGGAGTATCACGCCTATCGGTACATCCCGCTGGACGGCCGGGCGCGTATCGCGCCCAACGTGAAGCTCTGGATGGGCGACGGGCGCGGGCACTGGGAGGGGACCACCCTGGTGATCGATACCACCAACATCAAGGGAAACCGTCTCAGTTTCACCGGCGACTTCCTGAGCGACAACGCGCACGTGGTCGAGCGGATCACGTTCGTCGACGCCGAGACGATGAACTACGAGGCGACGGTCGAGGATCCGACCGTGTTCACGCGTCCGTGGACGATGCGCGTCGTCCACAAGCGCAGGCCGGATGAGGAGACGTGGGAATCCGCGTGCTTCGAGGGCAACATGCCTCCGGACACCTGGCTCCTCAGCTCCGGAGCGGATCGGCAGTAGCTATATACCCGCCGGGCTACGCCCGGCGCACCATCGACGGCACAAGGTGCCCGATGGTCGGCGCGCCGACCTGGTGCATGATCGCGAAGAGCTCGGTGCGCAGGATCTCCAGCACTTTTTCCACGCCGGGCTGGCCGAACGCGCCGAGGCCCCAGATGTACGGGCGGCCGACGCAGACGGCCGTCGCGCCCATGCAGAGCGCCTTGGCGATGTCGGTGCCGCGGCGGAAGCCGCTGTCGACGAGCACCGGCATGCGGCCCCGGACGACCTCGATGATCTCGGGCAACGCGTCGATCGTCGACCGTCCGCTGTCCTCGCTCCGCGCCCCGTGATTCGAGACGATGATCCCGTCGACGCCCGCTTTGACGGCCAGCTCCGCATCCTCGTGCGCGAGGAGGCCTTTGATCACGACCTTCATCTTCGTCGTCTCGCGAATCCGCTTGATCGTGTCCCAGGTCAGGGCAGACGACTGGATGTTGGTGAGGCCCGAGAGATCGACGCCCTCGTAGATCGGGCGGGTGCGGTAGTTCGCCGCCAGGCTGCTGCGGTCGTGGCACATCGAGCAGTCGCGCGCGTCGGTGCGCTGCAGGCGGAAGAGCGTCTCCTGGTTGCGGCCGCCGTTGCGGTCCACGGTCACGGCCACGACGGGGCAGCCCGCGCGCTCCGCGCGCGCCAGCAGCGCCCTGGTGACCTCCCACTTGTTCGTCGCGTAGAGCTGGAACCAGATCGGCCCGCCGCGCGCGGCCATCACGTCCTCCGGCGACGTCGAGGCCTGCGTCGAGAGGATCATCAGGTGGCCGCCGGCCTTTGCCGCTCTGGCCACGGCCAGTTCACCTCCAGCGTGGTAGGCTCGATGGCCGCCGACCGGCGCGAGCACGATCGGCGTTGCATATCGCGCGCCGAGAATGTCGGTGCTCATGTCGACCTTGCTGACGTCGACCAGCCGCCGCGGCCTGAGCTGTAACTTCAGAAAGCCTTCGCGATTGGCGCGCAGCGTCACCTCGTCATCGATGCCGGACGCCATGTAGCCGAAGTGTGCCGGCGGGATGTTCTTCCGCGCCACCGGCTCGAAGTCGAACACGTTGATCGCATCCTCGGGCCGCGTGATGAGGTCCTGGAAGTTGCGCGGCGCCCAGACGATCGGGTCGTCGGGCCGCGGCTGGGGCCGGCCGGTCGGCGTCTGGGCGGCAAGCCCCGCCAGCCCGGGAAACGCGAGCAGCGGGCTGGCAGCCAGCCACTTCAGCAACTGTCGACGGCTTTCCAATCGCTCATTCATGGCATCCCTCGGTTGGACCGCTATACGGCTCCAAACGAGAATTTTGTACCCGCCGTGACAAGCCGTATAGCGGTCCTAGCACGCGCGCCGCAAAACGCAGGATGTGCGAGGAGGTCTCCTCGGACGGACTGTCGTTCATCTTCGTCCACACGCTCATGTGCGTGCGGCCCGGCACCTTGTGGACGGTGACGTCCTTGTGGCCGGCAGCGCGCAGCGCCGCAGCCAGGTCGGCGTTCTGCTGCTGGCGCCACGCTTCGTCGCCGTCGGTATCGAGAATCAGCACGGGCGGCAGGTCCGCGCGCAGGTAGCGCGTCGGAGACGACTCCATCCAGACCGTTGGATCGGAACCCCAGACGTATGTGGGACGGTCGGGCGCGACGCCCTCCTTGTCCACCCATGCCGCCTATCCTACGCCAATCCTTTCGACCTTGAGTCGCGCTATCTTCCGGCGTATGCTGCCGGCTTCCTCGCATACAAGGAGGTGAGCCCGTGCCTGTCGTAGCCGTCTTTCAGTCGCCGAGTCTGACACGGGAGAAATACGAACAGTCTGTTCTCAAGGTGACCGGCGGCAAGAGCCGGGTGGAGACGCCGGCGGACTGGCCGGTCAAGGGGCTGCTCGTGCACGTGGCGGGCCAGGGAGAACAGGGGTTCCGCGTGGTGGACGTCTGGGAGTCCGAAGAAGCCTTTCGCCGATTCGGCGAGAAGTTGGTGCCGATCCTCCAGGCGGTGGGCGTGGAGGGGCGGCCGGAGATCTACCCGGCGCACACGTTCGTCTCCGCCTGACGGCGCGACTCGAATCCGATTTGCAGGGAGGCGTCTATGAAGACTGTACCCGTGAGGTCGCTGGCGCTGGGCGCTTTTCTCGCTCTGGCGCTCCATGCCGGGAGTGCGCAGGCGGCGATTAAGACCCAGTACATCGAGTACATGCACGGCAGCACGCTGCTCAAGGGCTACCTGGCCTACGACGACGCGGTGAGCGGCCGCCGGCCGGGCGTGCTGCTGCTGCACTACCGCGGCGGCCTGCAGGGGTCCACACTCGAGAACGCGCAGATGATCGCACGGATGGGGTACGTCGTCTTCGCGGCGGACATCTTCGGCAGGGACATCGTGCCGAAAGAGGTGCCGGAGATGACGCGCCTGACCAACATCTACAACAACGATCGCGCGCTGATGCGGGCGCGCGCGCGGGCGGGGTTCGACGTGCTCGCGAAGCACCCGATGGTCGACGCCTCGAAGCTCGCCCTCATCGGCTACTGCTTCGGCGGCACGGTGGCGATCGAGCTGGCCGAGACGGGGGTGCCGGTGGTCGGCACGATCGCGGTGCACGGCTCGTTCCGCAACTTCACTCCCGAGGACGCCAGGCACATCAAGGGCTCGGTGCTCATCCTGCACGGCGCGGAAGACGAGGTGGCGCCGCTCGACGAGGTGAACAAGCTGATCGCGGATCTGCGGGCGGCCAAGGTGCCGTGGGAGCTGCAGCTGTACAGCGGCTCGTCTCACGGCTTCGACAACCCGCAGAACCCCCAGGAAGAGCGCGCCGACCGCGAATACCGGCGGTCGATCGCGCGCTACTTCACGGAGATCTTCCGCAGCGGCTCCTGAAGCTGAGTCCGGTCGGAGCCGACGTGAAGGTCGGCCCCGACAGTCATTGGCGCCTCAGTTCGTCGCCGGCTTGCCGCTGGTGACGAACTTCGCGAACTCCGCCCACGGGAACGTGCGGCCGCCGTGGATCGGCGCAATCGTCTGGACATCGAGCCGGAGCCGCTGCACGTTGTTGTAGAACGACCGGTGCGAGGCGGTGACCATCGCCGGCATCGGCGCACCCTGTGCCGGCGGAGTGAACAGATCCGCCTCGATCACCATCTTCTCCTGCGGCAGGTACGCGATCACCATGCCCTGCGCATGCTGGAGTCCCGTCACGTTGTAGATCTCCATCGTGCGCGTGCCGTCGCTCAGCACGTGCTTCTGGCCGACCGTTTCGAACGTGTACCCCTCTGACACCTCTTCCGGCGGGAAGAGCGCCAGCAGATCGGGCTGCAGCGTCCACGGCCGGATCCAGAGCACCTCGGCGTAGTACGACAGATTGTTCTGCTGCAGGACGATCGTCACGTTCTCTTTCGCGACGTAGGCGCGGACGCCGCCGAGATGGTCCCAGTGGTGGTGCGTGCTCACCAGGTACCGGATTGGCTTGTTGGGAATCAGCCTCTTGACCTCTCTGATCACCGCGAGCGACCGCGCCTCGTTGAGCGGCGCCTCGACGACGGTGATGTGATCGCGGAACTCGACGGCGATGCTGGCGTGCGTTCCGCCGCCGATGTAGAACACCCCGCTCCCGATCTTCTGCGATTCGATCTGCACGGGGGGCACCTTGGCCGTCCGCACGGCATCGGGGACGGCCGGCGCGGCGTCGGCCACGTTCACCCGCAGGTTCGACACGGTGAGGCCGAATGAGTTGTGGCCGCCGCTCACGTTCACGCCCTGTCCTTCCAGGTCGTCATCGAGGTCGTGATGGGCGTGCCAGTTGGTTGGAAGCATCACGCCGCCGAAGTCCTTGTAGTTGGTATAGACGATCTCATGATAGAGGTCGCCGACGACCGGGTTGGGGAGCCACGTCTGCACGCGCTCCACGAGGTTCTTGCTGTTGATCCCGCACTGCACGCGGTACTTGCCAAGCGCCACGAACGAGATGGCGACGATGCGTCCCTTGTTCTGCTCGGTGCGCTCGACGGCGATCGGGTTGGCGCCGGGCGCCAGCGCCGCCTTGAGGCAGCCGTGCGGCGTCAGCCAGATCTCGAGCTGCCGCGTCTCGGCAAGCGCCGGCTGCGGGACGATGTTGGTGCCATCGACGTTCCAGGCGAAGTTCTCTCTCACGACCCAGTGCCGGCGCTGCTCACCGACGATCGGCGTGGTGATGACCGGCGCGTTGCCGCCGCCAAGCGGTCCGCCCTGTCCGGTGCCCGTGGTGAGCCCGTACTCCTCGCGGGAGGACCTGGCCTCGTAGTCGATCGTCCGCGTGTACGTGGTGATCCTGGGGGCGGGCCAGTCCGCCGCCGGGTTGTAGTTCTGGCCGACTGCGGCCACGTACCCTTCGGTTCCCGAATACTGGACGCTGCGCAGGTTCTCACCGCCCATCGCCTTGAGGGCGGCCTGCAGCACGGTCCGGGCGTCCGGTTCCTGCGCGGTGCCGGGCGCGTACATCAGGGCCACGAGAACGACGGCGACGAGAATCGCGAATCTGCTCTTCATAACTGGCTCCTCCCTCGGCAGGGCGTGACGGCCGGCGCGAGTATACATCCTCCGCCACCGGGAGTAGTCTTATCGCCACTGCCTGAACGAGGCCGGAGGTTGCGCATGAGGAAGATGTCCACGTCGCTGCTCGCGGTTTTGGTGATAGCGCTGTCGGTCCATGCGGCGGCACGGCAGGCCGCCGTCGTGCGCCTCGATCCTGCGCTCGACGCCCTCGTGGCGCCGGACGCGACGGTCGAACGAGTGGCCACCGGGTTCGGTTTCACCGAAGGACCCGTCTGGGTGCGCAAGGGCGGGTACCTGATCTTCAGCGACATCCCGGCCAATGTCATCCACCGGTGGAACCCGGCTGACGGAGCCGTCTCGGTATTTCTCGACAAGAGCGGCTTCACGGGACCGGACCCGACGGACGTTGGCGGCGAACAGACCAACGTACGCGGGGAACGGATCTATCTCATTGGATCCAACGGCGTCACGCTCGATCCGCAGGGGCGCGTCACCTTCAATGCGATGGGCGATCGGCAGGTCGTGCGGCTCGAGCCGGACGGACGCCGGACCGTCCTCGCCAGCCACTACGACGGCAAGCGGCTGAACAGCACGAACGACCTCGTCTACAAGCGGAACGGCTCGCTGTATTTCACCGATCCGCCGTCGGGGCTGCGGCGGCGCAATGACGATCCGAAAAAGGAGCTGCCGTTCAACGGCGTGTTCCTGCTGAAGGGCGGGAAGCTGCAGCTGCTGACCAGGGACCTCGTAAATCCGAACGGGATTGCGTTGTCGCCGGACGAGAGAGTGCTCTACGTCAACAGCAGCGCCGACCGGAAGATCTTCCGGTACGACGTGCGGCCGGACGACACGATCGCCAACGGCCGGCTGTTGGTGGACATGAACGCGGAAAAGGCGCCGGGCGTCCCGGACGGCATGAAGGTGGACGAGCGCGGCCATCTCTACTCGACCGGCGCCGGCGGCATCTGGATCATGTCGCCGGAGGGGAAGCATCTCGGCACGCTCGTCTTCCCCGAGCCGCCGGCGAACCTCGCCTTCGGCGACGCGGACGGGCGGACGCTCTACGTCACGGCCCGCAGCAGCGTGTACCGGATCCGGCTGAAGGTTCCCGGCGTCAGGCCGTAGCGATCTCGCGCGGGTCCGGCTAAAGCCGGACGCCACGTACGAACCGATGTACGTAGTGTCCGGCTTCAGCCGGACCGAGAATATCGGGCTTCAGCCCGACTCACCGGAAGTTCGCCACTGCGCGCGCCGGGCCGGTCAGCTCCAGGATGTGCAGGCCGGTGCCCGCCCGGTCGGCGCCGTAGATGTACCCCCGGTCGTCCACCTCCACGTTGTTCGTCTGGATGCCGCGGACGCACGGCTCGCCCGGCTTGGCGGGCGCGCACATCGTCGTGCTGGTCGGCGCGGGAATGTAGGAGGCGATCTCCTTCGGGTGGAACGGATCGCGAACGTCGACCGCGCGCACGCCGGCGTTGAAGTGCGCCACGAACATGATCCGGTTGTAGTAGATCGGCGTGAAGTTCTCGTGCGTCGAGTGCGTGCCGAAGCGCCCGGCGCCGCGCTGGCAGTAGTTGCCGCTCGCCTCCGGGATCGTCCAGTTCGCCACGCCGAACGGCTTCGTCTCGGTCGTGATATCCGCGATCCACATCATCGCGCGCGCCGTGGCCGCGCAGTCGCGCCCGACCGCCTCGTCTATGATGACGAGCATGTCGCGGATGCGGTCCTGCTCCTTGGCGAACTCTGCAATCGGCATGCGCAGCAGCGGGAAGACGTTGTGTGCGCCGACGCTTGGCGGCAGATCCATCCGGCTGATCTGGGGATACAGCAGGTTCGCCTCGGTCGGCTCCGCCGGCCCCTTCAGGAGTTTCTCGCGGTCGACGATCTGCACCACGCCGTCCTTCACGTAGCCGTACGCGAAGTAGACGCGATTGCCCTGCGGCCCGGTGGAGACCGGCCCGTGCAGGCCATTGTCGCCGGGCGGCGTCCCCGTGGATCCCGGCTGCTGGCCCGGCAGGCCGAAGTCACGGATGAAGACAGGCTTGGTCGGGTCGCTCAGGTCGGAGATCTTCACCATGCGCGGCACGCGCCAGCCGGGCTGCCCCGACACGAGGTACGCGATGCCGGTGTCGCACTCCCACCAGCTCTTGTGCGTGCCCCGCAGGCCGCTGACGATCACGTTGATGCGCGTCGGCCGCGCCGGATCGGTAACGTCCCACATTTCATGGGCGGAGTCCGCCGTGTTGCCGTACGCACGCAGCAGGTAGAACTTGTTCCGGTCCGCGCGCGGGAGCGTGGCGCCGCTGCAGATCCGCACCATCTGCGCGCCGCCCGACTCGGCTCCTTCGCCCTTTCCGAGCGGCTGGCCGGGAATGTGCGCCAGATACATCGGGTTGCGCGGGTCCGTGACGTCGAGGATCGAGGTGCCGTTCGGCTCGTCGCGCCCGGTCAGCGGGTTGCGCGCGTTGCCGCCGTGGTGGCCGACGTACGCGATCCAGCGATCGCCCTGGCGTTTGATTTCGGGTTGATAGGCGCTCCGCCCCTGGAGGTCGTGGTGGCCGACGAGGCGCATGTTGCTGCTCTCGGCCCCATCCTCACCGCCATTGCCACCCTGCCGCTGCGCGGCGACCGCGACACCGAGAAGGATCGTGAGCGCCGCACAGACCGGGGCCCCCACCGCGCGGATTGAGCGCGGTGGGGTGGAGACCAGATGCCGTTGCGTCATCGCCATCTCCTTCGCTGAAACCGTAACTCCCGGCTTTCAACGCCCAACTCCCAATTTCCGGACGCCACGATTGAGAGTTGGGAGTTGGGAATTGGGAGTTGATCGGCCCCTACACTAGAGCCTCCACCGACCACAGTCAATCGCCGTTTAAGCGATAATCGGCCCGCGCCTCACGCGTCAGCTGAACAGGGGGAGAAGCGATGCCGAAATGCACAGGCGTGCTCCAGGTACTCCTGACCCTGGTCCTCCTCGCTGGCGTCTCCGCCGCCCAGCAGCCGGCCGGCGGCACGCTGCGGCAGATCATTCCCGGTCATTACGTCTACAGCGCCGGTACGTTCAACAGCGGGATCATCGCCACGAGCGAGGGGGTGGTCGTCGTCGACGCCCTGGGCTCGGAGGCCGTGGCGCGCGCCAAACGACAGGCGATTGCCGCCACGATCGGCCAGCCGGTTCGCGTGCTGGTGTCCTCGACGCACCACAACCAGTACTCGAAGGGGAACCTCCTCTACGCCGGCGCGCTCAAGATCGGCCACGAGAACTACCGGACGGATCTGCTGGGGCTGATGCAGCGCGAGACGATCCCCGCCGAGGAACAGCTTGCAAGGCTCCCGACCGTGACCTTCCGCGATCGCATGACGCTTCACCTCGGCGGCAAGGAAATCCGGATCCTCCACCTCGGCCGGGCGCACACGCGCGGCGACAGCATTGTCTTCGTGCCGCAAGATCGCATCGTCTATCTGAGCGAGCTCCTGTTCGTGAACCAGTTTCTGTTCATCAACGACGGGTACGGGCTCGACTGGCTGAAGGCTCTCGACGCCGTGGAGGCGCTCGACGCCGACATCTTCATCGCGGGCCATGGCCCGATCCCCGCCGACCCGCGCCAGACGCGGCAGGACCTCCGCCGCTTCCGGCAGATGCTGGCTGACGTGCGCGACGCCGTGCAGCGGGAAATCGCGCGCGGCGCCACCGAGGATCAGGCGGTGGCCAGCGTACGGTGGTCCCAGTACGAGAAGCTGCAAGGCTACGAGGCCCAGCGTGAGACCGCCGTTCGGCGGCTCTATCGGCAGCTCACCGGCACGCTGCCGTAGGAGGTCGGGATCGGGAATTGACAGACACTCAGGCGATGTCTAGGATCGCGCCACTGCCCTGATGCCCTGATAGCCTCATATCCGTTCGCAGCTCTTGTCGGCCGTCGGCGTCGCGTATCGGAGACCACACTCGGCAACGGGAGGAGGTCGAAATGAGATCGCGTACCGTCATCCGGCTCTTAGCTGCTTCTACGATCCTGGTCCTTCCCCTGCTGGCGTACGCGCAGGACACTTCGGTAGCCTCTTTCATCAGCGGCAAGGTCGCGGATTCAACGGGCGGCGTGCTGCCCGGGGCCACGGTCCGAGCCGTCCACCAAGCGACCGGGAATGTCTTTGAAGCGGTGACCGACGAGCTCGGGGCGTATCGACTGGCCGTCCGTGTCGGCGTCTTGCGGCTCACGGCAGAGCTGCCAGGCTTCAATGCGATGACGCGCGAGGTGGAGCTGCTGCTCGGCCAGACCGCCGTCGTCAACCTGCAGATGTCGCCCGCGGGCGTGACGGAGACGCTGACGGTGACGGGCGAAGCGCCCTTGATCGAGACCACCACGTCGTCGCTGGGGGGCAACGTCGATCCCCGTCAGGTGCAGGAGCTGCCGGTGTACGGCCGCAACTGGATCAACCTGGCGCTGCTGGCGCCGGGGAGCCGCACAGCCCCCGTCGCGGCGAGCAGGGAACTCTCCGAGAAGCCGCTGCCGGACAGAAACAACAACGAGACGCGGGAGTTCCATTTCCACGTCGACGGCCAGCAGGTGACCTCGGAGTTCGGGACCGGCGGTCAGCCGCGCTACAGCCAGGACTCGATCGCGGAATTTCAGTTCATCTCGAACCGGTTCGACGCGACGCAGGGCCGGTCGACGGCCGTGCAGGTCAACGCGATCACCAGGTCGGGCACCAATCGGTTCTCTGGCCTGTTCCGCGCCAACTTTCGCGACAGCGTCTTCAATGCGCCGAATCGCGTTCTGCGGCGGGTGGAGCCGATCAACAACCAGCAGTACAGCACGGCCGTCGGCGGCCCCGTGCTGCGGGACAAGCTGCATTACTTCGTCAATTATGAATACGAGCGCGAGCCGAGGATCAGCATCTGGCGCACGCCGTACCCGTTCTTCAACGTCTCGCTGGAGGGCACGAACAACCGGAAGATCGGCGGCGCGCGTCTGGACTATCAACTCTCGTCGCAGACGCGCGTGATGGGCAAGGTCTCCGGGGGCCGGCTCTGGGAGCCGTTCGGCCTGCCCTCCGCCACCAACCACCCGGCGTCCACGAATACGACCGAAGAATACAACGACGAGATCCTCGGGCAGTTGACGCAGGTGCTGAGCAATCGGATGCTCAACGAGATTCGCGTCGGGAAGACCGCGTTCGGCCTCTACAACGAGAATCTCACCCGGTGGTCGAACCACTGGCAGGCGGCGAACGGCATCACGACCGGGTCGCCGCGCATCACGTTCACGGGCTTCCTGATCACCGGCAACCAGAACCATCCACGTTCCCTGGACCAGGACGTGTACAGCGTGCGCGACGACTTCTCGTACTCGTACAACGCCAAGGGGCGTCACGACCTGCGGACCGGCGGCGAGGTCCTGTTCCGTGACGTCATTGCGATAAATCGCCGGCAGAACATGGGTCTCATCGACGCCCGGGGCGGCCCGCTGCCGTCGGCGGCCCAGCTCCAGGCGTGGTTCCCCGACGCGTTCAACGCCGACACCTGGAACCTGGCGGCGATCTCGCCGCTCGTGCGCAGCTACACCATCGGCATCGGAAACTTCGAGGTCCCTCAAGACACGCAACGGATCGCCGCCTGGGTGCAGGATGACTGGCAGATCTCGGATCGCCTGACGTTGAACCTCGGCGTGCGCTACGACGTCGGGGTCGGCATCTTTGCCAACGACATCAGCTTCCCGCCGTTTCAGGAGCCCGGGCGTCCCGACGACTGGAACAACGTGCAGCCGCGGCTCGGCTTTGCGTACCGGCTGAACGATCGAACAGTCATCCGCGGCGGGTCGGGGCTCTACTACGGCGATGCGTTCGCCGATGCGGGGTCGGCGATTGGCAATACGCAGATCACCACGATTCGGTACGAGAACGACGGCCGGCCGGATTTCGCCGCGAACCCGACCGGCGGCCGGCCCCTGCCGACCTATGACGAGGCGAACCCGCTGTACTGCTACAACAACAACAATGCGCGCGGATGCCTCATCCGTGACGTCCGGGAATTTACGGCCCTGCCCGAGTACATCGAGCTGCCGCGCACGTGGCAAACCTCGATCGGGTTCCAGCGGCAGTTCGGCAACACGATGGCCGTCGAAGCCGACTACGTGTACAGCCAGGGCCGGTTCGAGAAGGACGTGCTCGACAACATGAATCTGCTCTTCGACCCGGCGACCGGCGCCAACCTTGATTTCAGGGTCAGAAGCAACCGCCTCTACCCCGACTGGGGCGTCATCTCGATGAACGTCCATACGGCCCGCTCCGCCTACCACGCGCTGATCACCGGCTTCACCAAGCGGTTCGCCAATCGCTGGCAGGCGTCGGCCACCTATACGCTGTCGGGCCTCTGGTCCGCCGACTCGAGGCCGTTCAGTGGGCACCACATAGTCCCCTTCCCCACCGCTCCCGATCTGGGCGGGGAATGGGGGCTGTCGGAGGACGATCAACGCCACCGGGCTGTGCTCAGCGGCATCTGGCAGGTGGGGCGCGGCTTCCAGGTGAGCGGCTTCCATTACCTGGGCGCCGGCAACCGGGAATCGAGCAACTACGGAGGCGACCTGCGTAACACGGGTTCGACGTTCAGCGGCCGCCTGCGCCCGGATGGGACGATCGTGCCACGCAATACGATCATCTCGCCCCCGCAGAATGCGACGAGCCTGCGGGTGCAGCAGCGGATCCCGCTGCGCGGCCGCCTGTCGATCGATGGCATCGCGGAAGTCTTCAACGTCTTCAACCGGCCGAACTGGACCATCGGCACGCAGGAGAGCCAGCGAGCGCAGTACCTGCAGCACATCAACGCCCAGTACCGCACGGCGCAGGTCGGCTTCCGGCTGGCGTTCTGATGGCTAGCCGGTGGCCGGTAGCCGGTAGCTGGTAGCCGTAGTGGCTATGCATATGCTCGTACATCTGGCGCTCGTGCTCGTGCTGCTGTCCCCGGCCGTTGCGTTCGCGCAGGGGCCGGGGCGCGTCGACTTCCGCCGCGACGTGCTGCCGATCTTCCGGGAGCACTGCATCGGCTGCCACGGGCCGACGCAGCAGATGAACGGCTTCCGCCTCGACCGCCGCAGCGCGGCGCTGCGCGGCGGCACCTTCCCGGTGCTCGTGCCGGGCAGCAGCGCCACCAGCCGGGTGTACCTGAAGCTCCTTGGCCCCCGCTTCGGCCAGCAGATGCCGCCGACGGGGCCGCTGGCGCCGGCGCAGATCGAGATCATCAGGCGCTGGATCGACGAAGGCGCGGAGTGGCCGGACGACGTCGCCGGTGAGACGCCGCCGGCGCCGCCCGATCCGGCGGCCACGCGGCTGATGGAGGCAATCCGCCGTGGCGACAGCGCCGCGGCACGGCGGGAGTTGATGCAGAATTCCGCCGCCGCGCGGCAGCGCGGGACGGGCGGCACGACGCCGCTGATGTATGCGGCGCTCTACGGCGACCTCGCCTTGTTGCGGATGCTGCTCGATCACGGCGCGGATCCGAACGCGGCCAACGATCTGGGCGCGACCGCGCTCATGTGGGCGACGCACGACGTCGAGAAGACGCGGCTGCTCCTGGAGCGCGGCGCACTGACGGAGGCGCGCGGCGACGACGGCCGGACGCCGCTCATCATCACGGCCAGCCGCGCCGGGTCGGCTCCCGTCGTCACGCTGCTGCTCGATCGCGGCGCCCGGGCCGGCGCGTCCGCCGGCAACGGGACGACGGCGCTGCGTGAAGCCGCCAATGCCGCCGACGCGGACGTGATGGCGCTCCTCATCGCCCGCGGCGCCGACCTCAAGCGCGATGCGGCGGCGGCGCTGGGGAACGCCTTGCGCGCCCGGTGCCGCCGGTGTGCGGACCTCGTCATCGATGCCGTCGACCGGGACGGGCTGGACGATGCGCTGCTCTCGCTGGCGATTCGCGGCGAGAACGCCGCGGTGCGGCTCCTGCTCGATCGGGGCGCCAATCCACATGCGGTCGGCGGCAACGGCCTGACGGCGCTGATGCAGGCCTGCAGTTCCGATTACCTCCCGGTCGACATTGTCCGCCTGCTGCTCGAGCGCGGCGCCGATGTGAACGCGGCGACGCGCGACGGGCGGACGGCGCTCGACTTCGCCGCGCAGCGGAACGATCCGCCGATCCTGGCGGCGCTTGCGGCCGCCGGCGCGCGGCGCGGCCGGCCGGACCTCGCAGCCGTTCCGAAGCCGATGCCGGTTCACACACCGCGAGCCGCCGTGGATCGCGCCCTTCCGCTGCTCCAGCGCACCGACGCGCTGTTCACGGAAAAAGCCGGGTGTCTCTCGTGCCATCACGATGCGCTCACCGCGCTCACCGTGTCGAGGGCCAGGCAGAAGGGCTTGAAGGTGGACGAGACGATCGCCGCGTCCCAGCTTCGCCAGACGCTGACCTACCTGGAGAGCTGGCGGGAGCGTGCGCTCCGGGGCATCGGGCTCGCCGGCGGATCGACGACGGTGGGCTACGTGCTGATGGGGCTTGGCGCCGAGCGACATCCAGCCGACGCCGTTACGGACGCGCACGCGCGCTATCTGATCTCGCGCCAGCTGGCCGACGGACGGATGCGCGTCAGCGCGCATCGTCCGCCGCAGGAGGCGAGCGACATCACGTCGACGGCGGTATCGGTCCGCGGGATCGCGCTGTACGGCGGCGCGGAAGGGAAGCCGTCGATGGCGGCGGCCGCGAAGTGGCTTGCGGCTCAGACCGCGCACTCGGCCGAGGAAGCGGTCTTCCAGCTGCTGGGGCTCGCCTGGAGCGGCCAGCACGCCGATCGGGCGCAGGCGATTGGCAAGGCGCTGCTCGCCGAGCAGCGGAGCGACGGCGGCTGGAACTCGCTGCCGGCGCTCGCGAGCGACGCCTACGCGACCGGCCAGGCGCTCGTCGCGCTGCGCGAGGCCGGCGTGGTCACCGCCGCACATCCGGCGTACCGGCGCGGCGTGCAGTTTCTGTTGAACACGCAGCTCGCGGATGGTTCCTGGTACGTGCGCTCGCGATCGATCCCGCAGCAGGCGTACTTCGAAAGCGGCTTTCCGCACGGCGGGGATCAGTTCATCTCCGCGGCGGCGGCCAACTGGGCCATGCTGGCGCTGCTCGAGACGCTGCCGGCCCGCTAACCTGTGGGTACGTGGCGTCCGGCTTCAGCCGGACCATCGACGTAGCGTCCGGCTTCAGCCGGACCTGGATCACTTGCGCAGCAGTGCCGGCCAGTTGACGACGATCGTGATCGGCGCGGGCGCCGCCTCTTCGGGCAGTGTGTTGACGAGGAAGCGTTGACCGTCCGGCGACACGTCGTACGGCAACCGCGGGGTTCCCGCGCGCGTCTCGAAGAGCGGGCGGACGGCGCCAACCTCGAGTGCGGAGCCCTGACCGCTGACGGCGGTGGCCATCATCCTGTTGTCGGGACCAAGAGCGCCGCGCCCTCGAGATCCACCCGGATCTTCCCGAGGCGCAGGCTGAGCTGTGTCTGATCTAAAGTAATTGAAGTTTAGCGTGGTCTCGGCTCCGTCGACTGCGTCGAACCCCGCGCAGCCTCCTTACGCGTCCGGGCCTCCTCGAACCGGGCGCCTATCCGCTCGAACGTCTGCAGCGCCCGGTCGAACGCGGCCGCGGATTCGGCGAGCTGACGGCGATCGCGCGCGATCCGTGCGGCGATGCGCGCTCCGAAACCGGCGGCGTACCCGTAGTGCGCGTCGGCCGCAATGTCGAGCCCGCGCTCGACGAAGGCCTCGGCCGTGTCGAGGGCGCCGTCGAGGCGATAGGTTTCGCCGGTGAGCGTCGACGCCCACGCCTGCCACTGCGGAAACCCGAACGATTCGAACTTGGCCACGAGCGGCTCCAGCCGCTCGCGCGCCGCGCGATGGTCGCCCGCTTCCAGCAGCGCGTAGCCGAGGACCATCGAGGTAAACGCATGGCTCACGCGGTCCGGCGCCTGCTCGCGGCTGCGCCGGCAGGCCGCCAGCGCCCGCTCGCAGTTGCCCCGCGACGCCTCGACCCACGCTGTCATGAAGCCGGCATACGTCTGCAGTCGCGGATCGCCGATTGCCTCGCCGACCGCCTGCGCATGAGCGGCTTCGGCCAGCGCCGCGTCGAAGCTGCCAGCGAGGACGTGGTTCATCGCCAGGTAGAAGTGCGCCATGCCGAGCCACCACCGTTGATCCGGGTGCGCGCGCAGGATGCGCACGGCCTCCTCGCCATGGGCGATGCCGTCGGCCGTGTTGCCGGACCAGTGGGCGTCGAGCGCGATGACCCCGTGCGCCTTGCCGACCGTCGCCGACTCACCCGCGCGCGTGCCGGCGTCGATCGCCCGATGCGCCTGTTCTGCCGCCTGGCGCTGGTCGCCGAGCCTCGTGTACATGTGCGCGAACCAGAATGCGTAGGCGGCCGTCACGCCAGGGTCGTCCAGGCGGACCAGGGTGGCGTTGTGCGGCAGCAGGATTTCTGCGCTCTCTTTCCACCTTCCGAGAAAGTACAGAGAGTGTGCGTGCTTCAGCGCGACTTCCACCTCGCGGCGGTCGCGGCCGGGGCCTTCAGGGGGACGTTCGAGACGACGCCGGGCAAGATCGAGGTGCAGGATCGCCTCCGCGTTCGCGTAGACGCGCGCCGCCCGATCGGCGGCGCGAATCAGCCACGTCACGGCCTCGGCGTCCAGATCGGTCCGGGCGTAGTGATACGCCAGCGTCGCCGTCATCTCGTCGATGCGGCCGGCGTAGAGCTGCTCGAGCGCGTGTGCGGCCGCCAGGTGAAGGTCGCGGCGCTGGCGCGCCAGCAGGCTGTCGTAAGCGACGTCCTGCGTGAGCGCATGCCGGAAGACGAACACCGGTTCGTCGCCGCCGGACTTTTCGTACAGGAACTCGAGCCGGCACAACGCGGCGAGCTCGGGCGCGATCGGCGCCGTCCCGCGCCAGACGCTGGTCAACAGGCGCAGCGGCACCTCGCGGCCCAGCACCGCCGCCGTCTGCAGGACCTGTTTGGCGGTCTCCGGCAGCCGATCGATCCGCGCCATGACGACGCCGTGCACTGTGTCCGGCACTCGGTGCTCCGGTCCGTGTTCGACGACGGCGCGGGTAAGCTCCTCGAGGAAGAAGGGGTTCCCCTCGGCCTTGGCCAGGATCTCCGCGGACACCTCCGGCGGGATGCGTGCCTCCCGCGCCACCGCGTGCATCAACGCTTCGCCGTCCGCGGGGGCGAGCGGCGCCAGCGTCATCTGCGTCACGTACGACCGATCGCGCCAGGGCACCTGGTATCCCGGCCGGAACGTGACGAGGATCAGCATCCGGACAGCGACGATCCCCTCGACGAGCAGGGCCAGGAACTCTTCGGACGTGCGATCGATCCAATGGATGTCCTCGATGACGATGGCCAGCGGGGTGAGCGCGCTCGCGTGGAGCAGGAGCGCGCGCAGCGTGTCGAAGGTCCGCGCCTTGATCGCTTCCGGACTGACGGTGTCGTCGGCTGCCTCACCCATCCCGAGCAGCCGGAGCAGCCACGTATCCGCATCGTCCGGAAGACCGGTCGCGGCGACGGCAGTCCGAACGGCACGGCACACCTCGTCAGCGCTGTCGCCGTCCTTCACGCCGCAGTACGTGCGAACGAGGTCTGCCAGCGGCAGGTATGCCACGAGGCTGCCGTAGGACACGCACCGGGCCTCGAGCACCGTCAGATCCGGCATCGCGTTCGTGAGCTCGAGCAGCAGCCGCGACTTGCCGATGCCAGGTTCACCGGCAACGCCCGCAACCTGTCCGTGCCCGCCTCGCGCCCGCGCCGCAAGGTTCACGAGCAATCCGAACTCGTGAACGCGGCCGACAAACCGCTCCAGCGTTCGCATCAGGCGAGGCGGCCGCACCACTCGAGCCGGCGCCGCCCCGGCGACGCGGAATGCGGCCGCGCCTTCGACCTCGAGCGCCGTGCGCTCGAGCGGCACGTACCCCTCGACCGCGCGGCGCGTTGCGTCGCTGATCAGAATCGTGCCCGGCGCCGCGAGCTGCTGCAGCAAATCGGCCACGCGCGTCGTCTCGCCCACGGCTGAATAGTCGATGCCGCGATCCTCCACTCGCCGGGTGACGACCACCGGGCCCGTGGCGATCCCGATGCGCAGGACCGGCCGTGCATCGTCGGGTGTCTGCTCCGGGACGAGCCGTGCCACCCTGCGCTGGACGTCCAGAGCGGCCAGCACGGCGCGCCACGGATCGTCTTCGTGCACCACGCGCGCGCCGAAGACCGCTTCGAATGCATCCGCGCGCGTGCGGCGAAGGACGCCTTCGTAGCGGCCGGTTTCCTCGCTCACCACGCCGCTCAGTTCCGTCATGAGAGCGTCGAGGCGGGCAGGCCCGAGCCGCTCTGCCAGCGCGCCGGTGTTGGCTACGCCGCAGTGCAGCACGGTGGCCTGCTTCCGCTCGCCATCCACGACGACGGGCGCCGCCGCCGGCGATTCAGCACGCGAGGCGGAATCGGCGCGTTCCTGCACCTCCGCGGCAAAGACGTAGCCTCGTCTCGGGATGGTCTCGATGTACGCAGCGCCACCGGGCCGGCGGCCGAGCGCCTTCCGGAGCCTGAACACGTGCTGCGCGAGGTTGGCCTCGTCGACGAACGTGTCGGGCCAGAGCGCTCGAATCAGCTCGTCCTTCGACAGCACACGGTTCGGGTTCCTGACGAGGATCAGCAGCAGATCGAAGGTCTTGGGGGGCAACAAGACGGGCGTCTCCCCGCGCAGCAACCGGCAGAGCGCCGGGTCGACGCGATAGGGGCCGAATTCGTAGAACGCCTTCGCCGTCATCGACATGCCGCCTGTGTGCCCTTCTCACCGCCCGAGGCTTAATCGTTTATTCATCCAGTATTGAGCCGCTGTTAAAGACTCCCCCCTCGATGGGCGCCATCCTACCGCAGAAGGAGAAACCACCCATGACGCTTACCGCGAGACACGCGCTCGTGACCGGCGGCTCCCGGGGCATCGGCCGGGGGATCGCCCTGAAGCTCGCCGATCACGGCATCCATATCGCCATCAGCTACCTGAAGGATGAAGCAGCCGCCAAGGCGACGCTGGAGCAGGTCAGGGCGCGCGGCGCCGACGGCTTCACCGTGCAGGCGGACGTCTGCCAACCGCAGCAGATCGAACGTCTGTTCACGCGCGTCCGGGACGAGTTCGGGACGCTCGACATCTTCGTCAACAACGCACGCGGAGAAATCGGCACCTTCTACGAGCCGGCGATGTCGATCGGCCTCGACAAATTCGACGCGGCCATGAACTCGCAGGCCAGGGCGTTCCTCGTCGCCGTGCGCGCCGCCGAGAAGCTGATGCCCGACGGCGGCCGCATCATCGCGATCACGTACGCGCCCGGCGGGCGGTTCGGCGGGTGGCAGCCATGGGTGGCGATGGGCGCCGCGAAGTCGGCCCTCGAGACGCTCGTCCGCTATTTCGCGGTGGCGCTCGCGCCGCGCGGGATCACCGTCAACGCCGTCAGCCCGGGATGGGTCGACGACAGCGTCCTGAAGACCCTGCCCGAACCGGTGGTTCAGATGATTCGCGACCATCACCACAGCGGCTGGACGCCGATGCGGCGGCTTGGCACGCCCGCCGACATCGGCAATGCGGTCGCCCTCTTCTGCTCGAAGGAAGCGGGATGGATCACCGGCCAGCTCGTGGCCGCCGACGGCGGGATGGGGCTGATGGATGCCGCGATTCCGCTCGCGATTCAGCAGCCCGAGCTGCAGCCGGCGTGAAGGGTCGCGGACACCACTCGTGGGCGCCATGAAAGGCCGGACGATGCGCGCGCTTTCTTGCCTCCTGCGGCTGATCGTCTGGACGGCGACCGTCGCGCTCGGGAGTGTTGCCAGCGCTCAGACGATCAGGACGTTCGCCGCCGGCGGCCTTGTCTACGGTCCGTTTGTGGTTCGGATCGCTCGGTGAGAGAAACAGGGCCCCCCTTTGACAGCCTCACAGGAGAACACCCATGCGACGTGTGAACCCGCTCTCGCTTCCGCTGGCCAAAGCACTCGTCGGCGTTGCGTCACTGGCGGTCGTGGTCGCCCTGCGAATCTGGATGACTGCCGGTGGCGGCGCAGAAACCGCCGGCGTCACCGGTAATCACATTGCACGTGTGCCGGAGGTGTACGGGAGGCTGCCCCTCAGCTTCGAAGCGAACTACGGGCAGACCGATAGCCGAGTCAAGTTCCTGTCCCGCGGCAGCGGCTATACCCTCTTCCTGACCTCCACCGAGGCGGTGTTCATCTTGGGCAAAGCGGAGGCCACCAGCGAGACGGTGCTGCGAATGACGGTCGTCGGCGCCAACGCCGCGTCTGCGATCACAGGGCTCGAGGCGCTGCCCGGTACGGTCAATTCCTTCATCGGCGGCGATCCCTCGACGTGGCGCACCAACATTCCCAGCTACGCCAGGGTGAAATATCAGAACGTCTACCCCGGCGTGGACTTGATCTACTACGGCAATCAGCGACGTCTCGAGTACGACTTCGTCGTCGCGCCCGGCGGCGACCCGAACGCGATCGAGCTCGCGTTCGAGGGCGCCATGGACATCGAACGCGATGCGAGCGGGGACCTCGTCGTGCGCACGGCCGGTGGCGATCTCCATATGCACAAGTTTTAACAGCAGTAGCGACGTGTTTGTGACGAAGCTCAATCCGGCAGGCTCGGCTCTGGTCTATTCCACTTATCTCGGCGGCAACCTCAATGACGAAGGCGTTGGTATAGCCGTGGACTCTGCCGGCAATGCCTACGTGACGGGTTTTACCAACTCGGCCAACTTCCCGACGACCGCGGACGCCGTCCAGACCGCCCACGGCGGCGGCTTTATCGACACCTTTCTGACGAAGGTCAATCCCTCCGGCTCGATGCTCGTCTACTCGACGTATCTCGGCGGCAACGGACAGGACGACGGCAGGGCTATCGCCTTGGACGCGGCTGGCAACGCCTACGTGGCGGGGTCGACCGCCTCGAACAACTTTCCGACCACCGTCGGCGCTTTAGATCGGTCGTTTAACAGCGGCGGCGACGTCTATGTCGCGAAGTTCCTGTTCAATCAGCCCCCGGTGGCCGACGCGGGGCTGGATCAGACGGTGTCGCTTTAGCCGGACCAGTTAAGCAAGTTCTTTGAACGGATTGAAGACGTTCAGTCCGGGCCGCCGGAAATCCTGATCATTGCCCGTCGCGATGGTGAGCCCGTACCGCTTCGCCGTGGCTGCGATGTAGCTGTCTTCCACGGGCATCCTTCGGCCCGCCTCTTCGAGCTGGTGCTCGAGTTCCGCCCAGACGTGCGCCACCGATACGTTGAACCCGTAGATCCGCCCGTGCATGGCGTTGGTGAGCCGTGTGAGCCAGGCTTGCAGCGCCTGACGCTGACGTCCTTCCTTTGTTCGGACCCAGTAGGCCAACTGCGCGATGACGATCGCGCTGGTGTAGCACTGGTCCTTTTCCCGTTCGAGCCACGCCACAACCCGCGAATCGCCGCGGCGTTTAGCCGGCTGGCACAGCACGTCCGTGTCGACCAGCCAGCTCACAGCTTCCGCCGGCGTGCGGGCTCCCGCCGCCGAGGCGGGACGTCGTCCATGCTGACGGGACACTCCTTGAGCACGGCGAGCCAATCTTCTTTTCCGGCGAAGCGGCGGAAGATGATGGCGTCTTCCTCGGGATCGAAGCGCGCGTCGAAGTAGTCGCCGGGCGACGCGGGCGCCAGCGTTGTGGGCACCGTCAACCGTCGTTTGGAATCGAGCGTGACGATCATAGTGGGATTATCCCACCAAGGGGGCGCGGGGGTCAACATCTACGGTTGAAGGTTCTCTCCGCCGACGCGCGTCACCTGCGCAGCAGCGCCGGCCAGTTGACGACGAGGGTGATTGGAGCAGGGGCAGCGGCTTCCGGGAGCATGTTGACGAGGAAGCGCTGGCTGTCGGGCGAGATGTCGTACGACAACCGTGGCGCGCCCGCCCGTGTCTCGAAGAGCGGTCGCACGGCGCCCACCATGAACGCAGCACCCTGGCCGTTGACCGTCGCCGCCATCAGCCTGTTGTCGAGACCAAGATAGTAGATCTCCATTCCGTCATGCCGCCAACGCGGCCAGTTGCCCCCCGCCGTCGAGATCTGCCACTTACCGCCTGGGCCGGGAAACGGGGCGACGTACACTTCGTTTCTGCCAGACTCGTTCGACACGTACGCAATCCAGCGGCCGTCAGGGGAGAACTGTCCATTAACTTCGTTGAATGGCGTCGGCAGGAACGGCACCGGCTTCCGATCGCCCGAGAGCGGCAGCACCCAGAGATCGTTCCCTGTACTGGGGACGACGGCTCCATACAGCACGAAGCGCCCATCCGGCGACCAGTCGAGTGGATACTTGTCGAAACTGTCTGCCAGCAGTTCCTCCTCTGCACCGGCGCCGCTCGACGGTTTCACATAGAGATCCAGGCTGGCCTTGCGGCGCGAGTTGAACACGAGCCGGCTGCCGTCGGGTGACCATGCCGACGAGAACTCGTCGACCGCATCGAACGTGAAGCGCGTGCGGAGCCCTCGCGCCACGTCGAAGATCCAGATGTCCCGATTCCCTCGCGCCGAATCGAAGAAGCTGACCACTGCCTGCCTGCCGTCTGGAGCCAGCTGGAGGTCTGCGTATTGCGCCGGATCGCCGAGCGTGCCGATCTGTTTGCCGGTGCGGTCGACCCAGACGAGCTGGGTGGTCGGGCTGCCCTGCCCGCCCACGCCTGCGGGTCCCGTTTGATACGCGAGGACGCCCGTCGCGGAGACGCTGAAGCCGCCGGCCATCCCGGACTGACCGCCGGTGGTCACGAGCTGAGCAACCGCAACGGCGTCACCGGTGAGCTCGAGCCGGTCGACATCGAAAGGTTGAGCCATCAGCATCTGCTCGCGCAGGAAGAACAGGTAGCCCTGCGCATACATCACGCTCGAGCCCCCGGGCACGAGCAGCTTCCGCTCGTTCGAGTCGAGAGCGCCGACGTAGATGCCGTTCGGGGTGCTCGGCCCGCCCGTCTTGCTGCCCACCCCGAGGTACAAGAAATGGCGGCCGTCGGGCAGAAAGAACGGAAACCAATGCCGCGTTTCCCCCTCGTCCGCGTTGAGCGTCGTGGCCGCGGATGCCTCGCCGCCCGAGGCCGACACCCGACGGAGGGGACTGCCCGGCTCGAAGTTGGCGAACAGGATCGTCCCTTCCTGGTTCCACGTCGCGCCGGGGGTCCCGGTGACGTCGGCGAGCGTCGACGGCGGACCGCCGGCCGCATCAATCGTCTTGAGCTTCCCGCCGGCGTAGAACCCGATGAACCGACTGTTGGGCGACCAGAAGGGGACGGAGGCCTGATTGGTGCCCGGCAGCGGTTGGGCGGACACGGCATCGAGCGGCTGCACCCAGAGCCGCGTGACACCGCCGGCTTCAACGCCGACGAATGCCAGCCGCCGGCCATCCGGTGACAGTGCGAAGCGCGCGTTGGGGGTCAGCAGCGGCGTGAGGCTCACCCCGGGGCTCGGCAGAATCGCGCTGCGATAGGCACCTGTCTCCAGAGGAGGGGACGTCAAGTAGCCGGCCGCGCCGGCCGTGAGCACCGCGAGTGCCGCCCCGCATACAACGCCGACGCCGCCCCATCGCAGTCGTTCGCGCGAACGGCTCACAGGGATCGCGGCGATGGCGGCGCTCCCCTCCGCGCGTTCGGACGGCGAGCTCAGCGCCTCGAGCGCGAACGCCAGGTCGTCGGCAGACTTGAAGCGCGCCGCCGGATTCTTCTCCAGGCAGCGGTCGACGATGCGCGCCAGCGCCGGCGGGATGTGGCGCTCGGCCACCGGCAGATCCGGCGGATCCTCCTTGAGGATCGCCGACATCGTTTCAATCGCCGTCTCGCGCCGGAACGCGCGCTTCCCCGAGAGCATCTCGTACAGGATCGCGCCGAAGGCGAAGATGTCGGAGCGGTGGTCGGCCTGCTGGCCGCGCACCTGCTCGGGCGACATGTAGCCGATGGTGCCCAGGACGACCCCCGGCAGCGTGTCGGGAGGGGTGGTGGGCAGCGCGCTGATGCCGCTGAGCGCGGGCTCCGCCTGCGTGAGCTTGGCGAGCCCGAAGTCGAGAATCTTCACCTGGCCGTCGCTCGTCACGAAGACGTTTTCCGGCTTCAGGTCGCGGTGGGTGATCCCCTTCTCATGGGCCGCGGCAAGGCCGTGCGCCACCTGCACGGCGTACTCGACGGCTTTGCGCACCGGAAGGGCCGCGACAAAGAGGCGCTCGCGCAGCGTATCGCCTTCCAACAGCTCCGAAACGATGTACGGAGCGTCCTGATACTGGCCGATGTCGTGGACCGCGAGGATGTTCGGATGATTCAGCGCGGCGGCGGCCCGTGCTTCCTGCTCGAAGCGGCGCAGACGCTCGGCGTCGGCGATCAGGCCGGACGGCAAAACCTTGACCGCGACGTCGCGGCCCAACCGGGGATCGCGCGCGCGGTAGACCTCACCCATGCCGCCCGCCCCCAGCGGCGCGAGCACTTCGTAGGGACCGAGGCGAGTGCCTGGGTCGAGCGGCATCGAGGGGTGCCGGGGCGCATTGTAGCCGATCGGCCGCAGCCCGCGGTCGGGAGCGTTCTGCAGGTGTTAATATCGCCGGTCGGGGACAGGAGGACCGATATGCGGCGCGCAATCACTCTTCTTTTCGCACTCGTACTGCTCGGCGGGGCGCCCGTCGCGGCGCAGCCGCCTTCGCCACAGGCTCCGGCGAGCCTCGCCGAAGCGGAACGCGGAGGCGGGGAGTGGACCGAGTACCAGAACGTTCAGGACGGCTTCAAAGTCAATTTTCCCGGCCAGCCGAGAATTACCGAGACGACGTGGATGTCGGAGTACGGGTACACGCTGCCGGCGCGCGTGTACAGCGCCACGCGCGGTTCGGAGCGGTACTCGGTGACCGTGGTCGATTACGCGCCGATCGAGCCGCAGGGTGTCGAGCGTGCGAGGAAGTGCCCGGCGGGCGCCGAGACGTGCCTTGGGAGCGACCTCGGCGGCGACGGCCACTGGAAGCATGACACGCGCGGCGCGATCGTGTTCGCCGTCTCCAAGTTCCTCGAGCGCGACGCCAAGGTCACCCGGTACAACTGGGGCCACCAGGATCTCGTCGAGGGGCACCTCCTCCAGCTGACCAACCGCGACGGCTCGCGGACGTTCGGCTTCGTCGGCATGCACGAGATGAAGCTCTACATCCTCGAGGGGACGGTGCCGGCCGGCGCGCCGGAGCCGGGGCTGTTTCAGCAGTCGATGGGGTGGATCGACCGGAACGGCAACGGGATTCGCTACCAGACGATCTACGCCAACCAGTTCCACGGGCTGAAGCAGATGCCGCCGCCGGCGCGGGCGGGCGGCGGGCGCGGCCGCGGGGCGGGCCCCAGCGGCGCACCGTATCAGCCCTGAACCAGGTTCTCGGGTTCTTCGGTGCTCAGGTGCTCAGGTTCCGGTTCGTAGGTGCTCCGGTTCACGGTGCATAGGCTGGTTCACCGGTTCGCGTTCGCGGTGAACCGCTGAACCACCCATGTACCGTGAACCCGTGAACCGGAACCCAAGCACCTGAGCACCGTAGCACCCAGGAACCTGGTTCAGGTTCCGCGGTTGTAGACCAGATTGCGCGTGGCCGAATCGGCGCCGCCCGGCGTCTGGGCCGCGCGCTGCACCCGCAGGACGTTTCCGTCGAGGACCCACACCTCGCGGATGTTGTTGAGGCCGTGGATCGTCCGCAGCACGAGGCGCGCCCCGTCCCACGTCGCAATCCGCTTGTAGTTGTACGCGGGCCGCGGATCCGCCGGATCGGGCACCTGCGTCACCTTGCCATCCAGCGTGAAGGAGGCGCTGGTCGGCTGCGCGCCGCCGGATTCGTACTTCATCGTGACCGCGATCTCGCCGGCGCTCTGTTTCACGGTCATCGCGATCGGAGGCTCGGCGACGCCCGATCCCATGCCGCCGCTCGCCGCCATCTGGCTCGAGCCCTTGTTGAAATTCCATGTGCCCGCGAAGCTCGGAACCGGCGCATTCGGGTTCGGCCTGGCCGTCGGACGTGGCGCGAACGGCTTCACCGTCGTCAGCCGCGCGGGTGGCGTTTTCGGCGCGAGCTCGCGGCCGAAGAACAGGTCGCGCGGATTGGCGTTCGGCTTCGGCACGAACTTCTGCGTGCGGCCGCCGAACACCTCGGCGCCGTACATGTTGCCTTCCGCGTCGGCGGAGATCTGGTGGACGCCCCACGTGGCGCCCGGGTACGTGCCGTACCGGCCGAACACCGTCTCGATGTGCCCGCGCAGGTCGTACTTGATGAACTGCTCGTGGTCGCCGTCGTAGCACCAGAGGTGCTGGTCGCGGCTCATCGAGAGCGAGTGGCAGTAGCCGCTCGGCCACTTGTCGAGGAAGACGCCGTTCTCGTCG
>JACPTI010000102.1 GCA_016192845.1 Acidobacteriota bacterium | reverse complement strand
GTCTGTACGGGAGGCTTGTCGGCCGGCGGGGGCAGTGGTAGGCTTTCGCCACCATCCGTGCGCGTCCACCAACCAGGAGACATTCGATGCGCCTGAAATTTCTTGTCGTGACGCTTGGACTCCTTCTTGGCGCTGCGCTCCTGTCGGCGCAGGCCCGCAAGACGCTCGACATCTACGTCGTCGACGTGGAGGGCGGCAACGCCACCCTCTTCGTGACGCCCGCCGGCGAGTCTGTGCTCATCGACGCGGGCAACGGCGGCGCAGCCGCCGCGCGCGATGCGGCCCGCATCTTCGATGCTGTGAAAGATGCCGGCATCACGCAGATCGATCACCACATCACAACGCACTGGCACGGCGACCACTTCGGCGGCCTCGAGGAGCTCGCCAAGCTCGTTCCCATCAGGGCGTACTACGACCATGGCGACACGGTGCAGCCGCAGCCGGCGTCGACGGAATTCCTGCAGAAGGTGTATCCGCAGCTCGTCGCCAGGGCGAGGCGGGTCATCGTGAAACCGGGCGACCGGATTCCGCTGAAGGGCGTGGACTGGCGGATTGTTGCGTCGGGCGGCCAGGTGCTCCAGACGAACCTGCCGGGCGCCGGCCAGCGGAACCCCTACTGCGCCAACTTCAAGCTGCAGGATCCCGATCCGACTGAGAACGCGCAGTCGGTCGGCAGCTTCATCACGTTCGGGAAGTTCCGCGTGGCGCACCCGGGCGATCTGACGTGGAACAAGGAAGGCGAGCTGATGTGCCCGAACAACCGCCTCGGGACGGTCGATCTGCTTATCGTCGGCCACCACGGCCAGCCGGTCTCGAACTCGGAGGTGATCGTGCACGCACTCCGGCCGCGCGTCTCGATCATGAACAACGGCACGCGCAAGGGCGGCCAGCCGCCGGCGATGCAGATCATCCTGAACTCACCCGGCCTCGAGGACGTGTGGCAGTCGCACTTCTCGCTCCTGAGCGGCACCGAGTACACGGTCCCGGGGATGTTCATCGGCAACACGTTCGACGACGAGCCCGAGGCGCTGCCGAAGAGCGCGTGGACGCCGCCGCCGCAGGGGCAGCAGGCGCCGCCGGCGCCGGCGCACAACGGCAAGGCGTTCTGGTTCAAGGTGAGCGCGCAGCAGGACGGCACGTTCAGCGTCGTCAACACGCGGAACAATTTCACCAAGACGTACAGGGCTGGAGAGTAGAGAACCACCAACCACCAACCATGAGCAAGGAGAACCATATGCGCAGGACGCCGGTTCTATTCGCAGTTGCACTGGTGGTCTTCGGAACGGCCGCCGTCATGGCGCAGCAGAATGCTCCTGCGCCCACCGGCCCGATTCCGGCAGGGCTCCCCGAATGGGCGTACACGCCGCCGGTACCGGGCGCGCCGCCGCCGCCGTCGGCGCTGCCGACCGACGACAACGCGGTCGTCTCGATTCCGGGAACCACCAAGACCTTCACGCGCGGCCAGCTCCGCGCGCAGAAGGAAACGATGGACTGGTATCCCGAGGATCGGCGCGGAGGGCCCGTCCCCAACCTCGTTCGATTCGGGAAAGAGGGCGTCCGGCAGTGCACTCTCTGCCACCTCCCGGACGGCTCGGGGCGGCCCGAGAACGCTCCGATCAGCTCCTACTCCCCCACCTACTTCATGCAGCAGATGCAGGACTTCAGGAACGGGCTGCGCAAGAGCGCCGATCCCCGGAAGGCGAACACCAACGTCATGATCGGCTTTGCGAAGGCGATGACCCCGGAGGAGGATCGAATCGCCGCCGAGTACTTCGCGCAGCAGCCGTACCCGCGCCGCATGAAGGTCGTCGAGTCGAAGACGGCGCCGAAGGTGCGCATGCAGGGGGGCATGCACATGGCCATCCCCGCCAGCGAGGGCGGCGGCATGGAACCGATCAAGGCCGATGAAGTCGTCGAGGTCCCGGACGACAACCTGCGCGCCGAGGCCCGCGACACGCGGCTGACCTGGACGGCCTACGTGCCGCCGGGGACGCTGAACCGCGGCAAGCAGGTCGCGGCCAAGGCGCAGTGCGCCACCTGCCACGGCGCGAACCTCGAAGGGATCGGCCCGGTGCCGCCGCTGGCGGGCCGTTCGCCGAGCTACACGATGCGGCAGCTCTTTGACTTCAAAACGGGCGCGCGCCGCGGCCCGTGGGGTGAGCTGATGAGACCGGTCGTCGCCAACCTGTCGGTGCAGGAACTGATGGCGGTCGCAGCGTATGCCGCCTCGATCCAATCGCCGACGGCAGCCCAGCCGACGACAACGAGCGCCGCTCGGTAAACCGACCGTGGGCTTTGGGCTTGGGGCTTTGGGCTGTTGCAGCCTGAAGCCCGTAGCCTGACTAGCAGCTAAGGAGAACCATATGCGTAGGACGCGGGTTCTAATCGCAGTTGCACTGGTGATCTTCGGAACCTCTGCCGTCATCGCGCAGCAGAATGCTCCTGCGCCGACCGGCCAGATTCCGGCAGGCCTCCCCGAATGGGCGTACACGCCGGCACCACCGGCAGGCTCACCGCCGCCGCCGTCGGCACTCCCGGCCGACGACAACGCCAACGTCTTGATTCCGGGGACGAGCAAGACGATGACGCGCGGCGCGTTGCGCGGCCTGAAGGAAATCCCTGACTGGCACTCGGAGGATCGCGTCGGGACGATGCCGGCGGTCGTAAGGAACGGCCGCGAAGGCGTCCGTGCCTGCGGCTTCTGCCACCTCGCCGACGGATCCGGCCGGCCCGAGAACGCGCCGGTCAGCGCCTACCATCCCGTGTACTTCATGCAGCAGATGGAGGACTTCAAGAACGGGCTGCGGAAGAGCGCCGACCCGCGGAAGGCGAACACGAACAACATGATCGGTTTCGCCAAGAACGCGACGCCCGAGGAAGTCCGGGCGGCTGCAGAGTACTTCGGCCGGCAGCCGTACCCGCGCCGCATGAAGGTCGTCGAGTCGAAGACCGCGCCGAAAGTGCGCCTCCAGGGCGGCATGCACATGGCCGTGCCGGCGGCCGAGGGGGGCGGGATGGAGCCGATCAGGGCAGACGAGATCGTCGAGGTGCCGGAGGACAACCTGCGCGCCGAGGCGCGCGATACGCGCATGGGCTGGATCGCCTACGTGCCGCCCGGCACGCTGAACCGCGGCAAGCAGGTCGTGGCGAAGTACCAGTGCGCAACCTGCCACGGCGCGAACCTCGAAGGCATCGGGCCGGTGCCGGCGCTGGCAGGGCGTTCGCCCAGCTACACGATGCGGCAGCTCTTCGACATGAAGGAGGGAACGCGGCGCGGGCCGTGGTCGGAGCTGATGAAGCCGATCGTGAGCAGGATGACGGTGCAGGAGATGATGGCCGTCTCCGCGTTCGCCGCCTCGACCCCGGCGCCGACGGGCGCGCGGCCGACGACGACGAGCGCCGCGCGGTAACGGCGATCAATGCCCAAGTCACAAGTCACAAGGCTCAAGTCACAAAGACATCGGTTGTGACTTCTGACTTGTGACTTGTGATTTGTGACTTGAGACTTACCGAATCGTCCGCCCACCCTTCCTGTCATCGCGCACGAACCGCGAACGCGCGGGCATCACCACTTTCGGCAGCGTCTCCGCGCTCATCACGGTGTCCTCTCCGATGATGCCGTTCTGCGCCAGCAGCCAGGCGACCACGCTGTACGTCTCGTCGGCCGTGAGGCTCTCCGGCGCCGGCGGCGGCATGGCCCGCCGCACGTAGTCGAAGATCGTCGTCGCATACGGCCAGTAGTTGCCGATGGTGAACGACACGTCGGGGCGGCCGCTGCGCCACTGTTCGTACGCGGGGCCGAAGGGCGCCATTCCCTTCGGCTCCGGCCCGACGAGCGAATCCGCGCTGCCGCCCTCCCCTTTCGCGCCGTGGCAGGCGGCGCAGTGCCTCGCGTAGACCTGCGCCCCCTCGCGCGCGGTGCCCCGGCCCGGCGGGAGGCCCGTGCCGTCCGGCCGCACGTCGATGTCGAGCGCCGCAATCAGCTCGGGCGGGGCCGGCTGGCCGATGCCGAAGCGCTCGGGCGTCTGGGCCGCGGCGGCTATGCCACAGGCCACGGAGACACAGAGACACAGAGAACGCCAAATTTTCGTGACCTCTGTGTCTCTGTGTCTCTGTGGCCCGTTTCTCATGCGCTCACCCGCCCGATGCCGAAGAGCACACGGCCGTCGGCGCCGACCATCCAGCCGGTGATCGGATTCAGGTGATAGCGCGTGCGGCGGCCCCGCACCGCCTGGAGCGCCGGCCACTCCGGCTGCACGTACCCCGTCTCGTCGATCGCACGGCTGAGGATCTCCGTCGGCATGCCGTCCCACCGCCACAGCAGCCGGAAGCGCGTGTGCGCCTTCGGCAGCACCGGCCCCTGCAGCTCGGCCGCCTTCCATGTGCCCCCGCGGTCGGTGCTGATCTCGACCCGCTGGATGCGCCCCCGGCCGCTCCAGGCCAAGCCGCGAATCTCCAGCCATCCAGGCCGCACCGTCTGCGGGTAGGAGGGCCAGGTGATGATCGAGCGCGCGTCCATCACGAGGCTGAACTGCCGCGCGCTGCCCTCGGCGAGCGGCTCGGTGTAGCGCGACGTCTCCTCGCGCGTCATGAACGGCTGATCGGCCAGCTCGAGGCGGCGCAGCCACTTGACGTTGGAGTTCCCCTCGAACCCCGGGAGGAGCAAGCGCGCGGGGTAGCCTTGCTCCGGCCGCAGCGCCTCGCCGTTCTGCGCGTACGCGATCATCGCCTCCTCGAGCACGTCCTTGAGCGGGATGCTGCGCGTCATCTGCGCCGCATCCTGTCCCTCGGCCAGGAACCACGACGCCTGCGGCCGCGCGCCCACCTCACGCAGGATCGTGGTAAGCCGCACGCCGGTCCACTCGCTCTGGCTCGTCAACCCGCACAGCGCCTGCGGGGTCGTCTTCTCGCCGTTCGTGCGGACGAAGTTTCCGGAGCACTCGAGGAAGCAGATGCGGCTCGCCGCCGGGAAGCGCTTCAAGTCGTCGAGCGTGAAGGTCATCGGCCGATCGACCATGCCGTGCACGAGCAGCCGGTACGACTGCCGGTCGATGACGGCGACGCCCCCGTGGTGCCGCTCGAAGTGCAGGTCGGACGGCGTGATGGTGCCGTGCAGATCCTGGAGCGGCGTGCGCGAGCTGGTGGGACTCGGCAGGCGTTTCGGCTGCTCCGCCGGCGAACGGGTACCGAGCTCGTTCGGCGGGCGCCCCTGCCGGCTCGGCGCACCGGGCGGCGATTGCGCGCGAGCGTCTTGGGCCGCCGAAGCCTGCGGCGACGGCGCCCCGCCGTGCAGCGTCACCGCGGCGGCACCGACCGTGCCCTTCAGGAGCGCGCGGCGCGTCAATCCGTCCTGTCTCTTCTTGCGTTCCCGCATATGTGCCCTCTTACTTTCCACTTCCCGGATCCCGCGTGCCCGATCCCGGCGTCTCAAAACGTCGCGAGCGCCGTAAACGGCGACGCCGTCCCGCCGGGAATGCGCATCAGCGTCCACGAGACCATGAACTCCCAGCGCTTCAGGCGTCGCGCTTCCCGTGCAAGGTCCTCGAAGTAGCCGTTGTCGACGAGCGGCGTGCCCATGATCGGGATGAGAATGTCGTGAATCGGCCGCGGCCATCCGTCCACGCCCGACGGCTGCACGTCCGCCACCCCCTCGGCGCCGAGGAGCGCGATGTCGCGCTGCTTCAACCACGGGAGCACCGACGCGTGCAGCCCCGGCGTCTCGCGGGCCGCGTTCCACGGCCCCGTCTTCGCGCGCCGCGCCCAGCGGCCGGTGCGCAGGAAGACGGCGTCCCCGCTGCCGATCCCGACGCCCGCGAACTTCTCCCACGCTTCCAGATCGGAGACGTAGATCGGCGTGCGCGCCTCCAGCCATTCAACCCCTTTGAGGAGCGCCATGTCGATCAGCACCCCGCGCGTGATGTAGCCGGACCCCATCCTGTCGATCGCAAGGTCCTTGCAGCCGCGCTCATCGAGGTTCTGCGGATAGCCGTTGTAGATGACGGCCTTCTCCGGCAGCAGGCTCTGCACCGCGTAGTGGCAGAGCGCATCCATGTGGGTGTTGGTGCCGTCGTGCGTGGCGAAGCTGACGGCGTCGAGCGCGCTGCGGACGCGCCCGGTCTGCGGGTCGTGGTGCGTCATCCAGTGCTTCGTCTCCGCGTTCATGTTCCCCGCGTCGATCGCCTTGTCGGAGTCGGGGAAGCGGTGGAGCGAGACCGAGACCCCCTCTTTGACCAGCCGCAGCGCCGCCAGTGTCTTCTGCGGGGTGATGAGGTTGAGTGTCCCCCGCTGGTCCGTCGGTCCCCACCGGCCCCAGTTCGACAGCTCCTTCTCCCAGCGGACCATCTGTTCCGGGCTCACGGCGTGCAACGGCGAGCCCCCTTGGCCCGCCGAAGCCAGCGGCGAAGGCGGCTGGCCCGCCAACGGCACCACCAGAGCCGGCGCACCGAGCGCCAGCACGATCAGCGATCCGGCAGCAATGCAATGCATCCTCATCGATGACACCTCCCGCTCACCGGCGCGGCGACGGCCGCCGCGCTTCCGGCAGCGCGAACACGAGAATGGAATTGCCGCCTGCCGGGCGCCTGATCTCCGGCGTGAGCTCGACCGGCAGCAGCGACGTCCAGCTTCCGCCACCCGAGCCCGACGGCACGGCGATGTACTGCCGGCCGCCGACCGCGTATGTGATCGGAAAGCCTTGCACGGACGTCGGCGTGCGTGTCTGCCAGAGCAGCGCGCCCGTCTGGACGTCGTACGCGTAGAAGTTGCGATCCCAGTCGCCCGCGAACGCGAGGCCGCCGGCCGTCGTCAGCGCCGCCGTGTTGTACGGCGTGCGTACGCGCTGCCGCCACCGGACGCGGCCGTCGCGCGTCATCGCCACGAGCTCGCCGAGCTGGCTCGGCGACTCCGGGTGGAACCCGTTGATGCGCCTGACCGGGCCGGTGCCGCCCCGCCCCTCGACGCGCTCGACCGCCCGGAACGTGCCCCGCTCGCAATTAAGGTTCAGCGGAATGTAGAACGCCTGCGTCTGCGGGTGGTAGGCCATCGCGCGCCAGCTCTTGAAGCCGGACGTGCTCGGGCACCATTCCAGTTCGACGTCGATCCGCGGGATCATGCCGGGGCGATAGGACACCTTCCCGGACCGACGGTCGATGTCGACGAGCGTTTGATACCCGAGGTCGAACGCGTTCAGGAACTTGCCGGTCCTGCGATCCAGCTCCCAGAGCACGCCGATCTTCCCCATCTTGAAGAGCGACTGCCGGCCGCCGGCGTCGACAAGGATGTTCTCGAAGACCTCGTCCATGTCGTGCGACTCACCCGGAATGTGCTGGTAGAACCACACGATCTTCCCGGTCTCCGGGTCGATGGCGAGCGTCGAGTTCGTGTAGAGCGCATCGCCCTCGGTGCCGCGCACCGCGCGCGCCCACGGCTTCGCCTGCGCGGTGCCCCAGTAGATCAGATTCCCCGCCGGGTCATAGCTGCCCGGGATCCAGGCGTCGCCGCCCGCACGGAAGACGAGTGGCAGGTCGCCCCACGTATCACCGCCCGGCTCGCCCGGACGCGCGATCGTCGACGTGCGCCACAACTCCTTCCCCGTCCGGCCGTCGTGCGCGCTGATGAAGCAGACGTCGTCTTTGTAGCGCGAGCACCCGGTCATGCCGGAGACGACCTTCCCGTTCACGACGATCGGGCCGCTGGTGTAGGTGTAGCCCTTGCCGTTGTCGGCAACCGTGGTGTCCCAGACCACCCGGCCGGTGCGGGCGTCGAGCGCCACGATGTGGGCGTCGGCGGTGTTGACGTAGATCTTGTCGTCCCAGATGGCGATGCTCCGCATCGGCCGGCCGACGCCGTCGGCGCCTTGCCCCTGGGCCGCGGGATACTCGCGCTCGTATTCCCAAATCAGATCCCCTGTCGCAGCGTCGAGCGCCTGCACGCTGCTGCCGGGATTGACCAGGTACATCACGCCGCCGTAGACGAGGGGCGTCGCCTGGTTCGACCCGGGGCGCATCGCCCACGACCACGCGAGCTGCAGCTGGCCGACGTTGTCGCGGTTGATCTGCGCGAGCGGGCTGTAACCCCAGCCGTCGAGCGTGCGCCGCCAGTGGAGCCAGTCGTCCGGGCTCGGGTTGCGGAGCGCCGCGTCGGTCACCGGGATGAACGTTCTCGCGCGTGGTGCTTGCGCCGTCACAGGCACGAGCAGCAGTGCGCCAAGTGCCAACACCCCCAGGGCTCCAACGACGAGTCGACTGCGCGCATTCATCGCTCGATCCTCCTGCACATGAGGCCCGCCTTACCGTCCGTAGTTCTCCTTGGCGGCGGCTTCCATCAGGGATGCCGTCTCGGTGCCGGTACACATGGCTTCCATCACCTGGTCGAACACGGCAAGCCGGTACATCTTCTTGTCCACCCACGGCCGGATCAGTACCTTGGGATCGTCGTAGGTCTTCTCCACTTCCAGCGCGTTCGCCGCGATGCGGCGATACCGTTCGATCACGTGCAGCGCATCGGAGTGGAACGAGACAATCCCCTGGGGCGAGATCCAGTTGCGATCGTTGAAGTCGACGACGTCGACGACGAGCGTGTCGCCTTCCCAGCGGCCGACCGAATCGCCCCAGTACGCCGGCGGCTGCATGTCGCTGTGCTGGCGGCCTGGCTCGGTCGGAATCAGGCGGAAGCCGTGATAGGTCTCCTGAAGCAGTACGACGAGCTTAGGCGTCTGCACGAGCTGAAAGATGTTCGTCTGCGGTGGCCCGCCGACGCTCGGAATGCAGCGCAGCGCCGGGTCATCCTTGTCGCTGAGCATCTTCGCCTTGGCCGCCGCCCACGGCTGGTAGAGGCTGGCGAAGGTCGAGCCTGGGGCAGGCGGCGGCGCCTCGCCGCGCCGGGGCGAGCCGACGCGTCCCTCGATGAGCGCGGGCTCCCGGCCGAGCCACCAGACGCCCGACAGATCCGGCTTGCCGTCGGCGGCGCGCGGCACCGGGCCTTCAGGCTTCCATTGCTCCTGCGCCGCCGCAGGAGCGGCGACGAGGATCGTCGCAAGCAGCAATGCCGCGCGCGTCATGATTCCGCTCCTCAATTCGCGTCGGCCGCGCCCCGCGGTCCGACGATGACCGATCGGCCGTCCGCGAGGATGATCTCGCGGACGGCGCCCATGTTTGCGGTGAGGTCGCGGGCGCGCGAGCCCTTGATCGTGACCTTGTCGCCCACCTTTATCGAGTCGCGTTTGTAGCCGGCCCGAATGAGGGAGGTCGGCGTGTTCCCCTCGAAACCCCAGCGCGTCACTTTGCCGTTCGGGTCGGTGACGTCGACGTAGAACCACGAGTGCGGGTTTTCGAGCCGGACTTCGGAGATGATGCCGGTCACGGTCACCGGCTTGGTTTCGTCGAAGACAGCCGCGAACGAATGATGCGCGCCGCCAGGTGCGGCGGCCAGCAACACCCCGGCAGCGGCCAGGACGGTACAGAGAAGACTGCCCTTCATACGTCCTCCACGGAAAGTCGCGCAGACCCGGACGGATTATAGGCCCTCCTGCAGCCTCGACGTATTCGATTGGCCGAATTTCAGAAGGCCGCCGCGAGTCCCCACGCCACGTGATGGGTTCGTACGGCCGCCAGCGCGTGACCTCCCGCAACCTCCACTGAAGGTCTGGCAAACGTGAACTTGTATTCGCCCGTCATCCTCAGCACCCGTGTTACACGGACGACGATGCCCGGCGCGAGTTGGATACCGGCCCCGCCGAGCTCGTAGCCCTCCTGCCAGCGGCCGTCGACCCGACTCTCGGCGTGCGGCAGCGTTGGGCCAAGCCCGGCTCGCACCATCCAGCCAACCCGGGCGCGGTCGTGCTCGGGAGCCGCCCACACCACGTTCACGAGAATGAAATTCATTCCGTGGGTGATGGCAAATGACTCCACAGGTGGCGCAAGCGATTCCTGATTCGCGATGACTTTCAGGTGAAGGAACTCCGCCTCTATCCACACGCCGCGGCGACCGATGGCATGGCCGACGCGATAGCCGTAGTAGATCGGCCACCGGAACGAATCCCCGCGAAACGTCACGGCATCAACCCGCACCGGCACGCCGGTGTCGTCCGGCCGAACGGTCATCGCCGCCGGGTGTGTCCATGCCCCGCCTGCATAGGCGCCGATGCTCCACTGGGCAGTCGCAACCGTCGGAGGGCAACAGAGCAGCGCCACAATGCCAGTTACACGCGGGCCAGTTACATGCAAGCACACAGCGAACACATTGCGGCGAAACCCGTCACCTCGGCGGCAGGATGCGCAGTCACTCAGAAGTGTGAACGACGGACTCTTGGCTCCGTATTCAGTTTACCGGCACGAGCCGCTTCAGCTCTTCGGTCCAGTTGAGGACGACAACGATCTCGCGTGGCGCAGATCCCTGATCGACCCCGCTTTCTTTAATCATCAGGAACCGCTTACCGTCGGGCGACACGTCGTATGTCCGGCCGGGCTCTGGCGCGAGGTACGGCCCGTCGACAATGACCTGTGGGTTGCCGAACACAAATGTCGGCCCCGGTTGAATGGGCACGGCCATGACTCGCCCTTGCCCGACGAGGTAGAAGAGCTCGCGCCCGTTGCGCGCCCACAGTGGCCGCGTGCCACCACCTGTGGAAACCTGCCAACGCCCCGCATCAACGTTGGGAAACGGCCTCACGTAGATCTCATCTCGCCCAGAGTCGTTCGATTGATAGCCGATCCACCGACCGTTGGGCGAGATATCCGGGTTCCACTCAGCCGATGCGGTCTGCATGAGCGGCGTCGTACGACGCTCACCCTCCAAGGTGAGCACGCCGATGTCCGATGCCCCGTTGGCCATTCCCTCCCGAAACACGAGCCGTGTCCCGTCGGGCAAGAAGGACGTGGGAAACTGGGCGTTCGGGCTCTCGGTCAGCCGCTCGACGGGGCCCGTCCCATCGGCGGCCTGCCAGAAGAGATTGTCCCCTCCCGCGCGTTGGGACGAAAACGCGACGCGGCGGCCGTCTGGGGTCCAGACAGGCATTCGGTCCCACCCAGGGTCGAACGTCAAGCGCGTGAGCGTCTCGCGCGTGAGGTCCCAGATCCAGATGTCGTTCTCCTGGTCACGGATAGACACGGCCACTTTGGTGCCGTCGGGCGACAATCGCGGGTACCTATACGCACGCGGTGGCGCCTTGATAAGTTCCTCGCGTTCCTGCCGGTCAACCCACACCAGCGTGTGGGCGGTACGCTGCATCTCACCCGCCATGTACACAAGCGTTCCGTTCTGTGCCACGCCAAAGTTGGCCGCGCCGCGTGACGTGGTCACGACGCGCTGAACCACCGACACCGGATCACTTCGCACTTCCAGCGCGTCTACATCGAACGCGACGGCGCGCAACGTCCCCGCCACGCCATAGACAATGTGACCGGTCGGCACGTAATGCGAATGGCTACCACCCGCCACCAGGACTTTCTGCTCGCGCGTACGCAAATCGAGCACCGCGATCTGTGCGTTCTCGATGCCGCCAGCAGTGGGCACGATCGTAAAGAGGACCGCCTCACCGCCGGGCAATACCTCCGGCCACACGTGGTCGAGCTCCCCGTTCCGCGCATCCGGCCTCGTCAACACTTCAGGCTCGCCGCCCGCGGCCGAGATGCGGAATAGACCCGTCCCGGAAGCGTCCGTTGCGAAGACGATCGTGTCGTCGGCGCTCCAGCTCGCGCCGCGCGGAATTGCGCCCAAATCGCGGATCGTCACCGCGGGTCCCCCGTTCACGGTCACTTTCTTTAACTCGCTGCCGTCGAAAAAACCGATCCAATTGTCCTCCGGCGACAGGAACGGCGCGCGCGGGGTGCCCAGGCCCTGAAGCGGCTGCGCCTCGAGCTGGTCCAGCGCACGGACGTAGAGCTGTTGCGCGCTGCCCGTCCCGCCACTCCCGATATAGAGAACCCGCGTACCGTCGGCTGAAATGGTGAGGTCATGGTCGGAGTCTGCCGCGGTACCTACCACTTGGCCGGCAGGCGGCGTCACCGTCAACCGCACGAGTGCTGCTGGAGCGGGACGGATCAGGCCCCAGACAGCCAGCCCGGTTGCCGCAGCGATACTCACCCCAATGCTGGCAGCGGCGGCAGGCCGCTGCCACACGCGAACCCGGCGGACAGGCAGCGGTGCGACGGCTTCAGTCCGCGGTATGGTTGCCGCCTCCTTGATCTCAAGGCGCGCCACGCCGATGTCCGGCAGGCGTTCCTTCCGATCCTTCTCCAAGCACCGCCGCACTAATCTTCGAATCGCCGGAGGAGTGTTATCGGGTAGGGCGCGCCAGTCCGGCTCTTTGCCAAGCACTGACACGAGCACGTCAGTGACGTCATCGCCTTCAAATGCCCGCCGACCGGTCAACATCTCGTACACCACACATCCAAAAGCCCATACGTCGCTGCGCTTGTCGGCGAGCTTCCCTTTGGCCTGCTCGGGACTCATGTAGGCGGCTGTCCCGAGGACGACGCCCGCTTGCGTCGTCCTCATGCTCAGCGTCGGCGACGCGGTCAGGTCCGGCTGAAGCCGGACGCCACGATCGCCCCCACCCTGCGGGACTTGGTGTCCGGCTTCAGCCGGGCCAAGGGCCTTGGCCAGCCCGAAGTCGAGCACCTTCGCGGTGCCGTCCTCGCGCACCTTGATGTTCGCAGGTTTCAGATCCCGGTGGATGATCCCGTGCTCGTGTGCCGCCTCCAGCGCCTCGGCAATCTGCCGCGCGATCGCGAGTGCCTCGTTGAGAGGAATCGGCCCGCGCGCGATGCGGTCGGCGAGCGTCGGCCCTTCCACCAGTTCCAGGACGAGCGCTGCGCCGGTCCGGCTGAAGCCGGACACCACGCTTGTGTATTCCTCCAGGCCGTAGATGCCGCCGATGTTCGGGTGATTGAGCGCGGCGAGCGTCTTCGCCTCGCGCTGGAACCGCGCCACGCGCTCCGGGTCGTGCGCGAACGCCTCCGGCAGGATCTTGATCGCCACGTCGCGATCGAGCTTCGTGTCGCGCGCGCGGTAGACCTCCCCCATGCCGCCCTGGCCGATGGCGGCCACGACCTCATAGACGCCGAGGCGCGTTCCTGGGTTCAGTGACATCGCATCCGCGATCGGCGATCCGATGCGGCAGATTGTGCCATAGAACGCCCGCCGACAGCCCCCTCGAGAGCCTCAGTGGATGACCAGATGTGGTCCGCGAATCGCGTAGCCGCTGTATGACGGCTGTCGTACAGGGGGTTATACTGAAGGTATGGAAAGGATCCTGACGATTCGCCTGGGGACCGGCCAGGACCAGGCCCTGACCGTTCGGGCGCGGGCGCTCGGCAAAACAAAGTCGGAACTGGTGCGAGACCTGATCGAGCAGGCGGTCACGGATGAACCGCTCGGTCGCCGCGCGCGCCGGCTCAAGGGCCGGCTGCAGCTTCCTCGCCCCACGTCCGGATGGCGTCGGACTCTCAGAGACCGCAACTGGCGGTGAAGACCTGCCTGATCGATACCGGCCCGCTCGTGGCCTACCTCGACCGTGCCGATCCGAAGCACGGCGCCGTGGCCCAGGCACTCGAGGAGTTTTCAGGACAACTGGTCACCACCGGCGCTGTGATCACCGAAGCGATGCATCTGCTCGCCGAGGCACCTGAGGGTCCTGAGTCGCTGGCGGAATTTGTCGAGGCCACCGGCCTCCGTGTCGTGGAGATGACCCAGCCTGATGCCGTTCGGCGGGCGGCAGCGTTGATGCGGAAGTACCGGGACACGCCGATGGATTTCGCCGATGCTACGCTCGTCCTGCTGGCCGACGAACTGGGGGTCGTGGAGATTCTCACGTTGGATCGCCGCGGGTTTTCCACGTATCGCACGGCACACAGGAAACGGTTTCAGCTCGTTCCGTAACGGGCCGGCCCTGCTATGGGACCGGCACCAGCCGCTTCAGCTCCTCGAACCAGTTTTGCACGACGACAATGTGTGGCGGTGCGGCGGTCTGGTCGGTGCCCGCCACCTTGATCATCAGGAAGCGCTGGCCGTCGGGGGAAATGTCGTAAGTCCGCCCTGGATTCGAACCGGTACCGAAGTAGCGCGACTCGAGGAGCTTCATTGGCGTTCCGGCGTTCCACGCCGTTCCAGCCGCGTCGACGGGCACTCGCATGAGTGCCCCATCCAGCCCGAGGTAGAACAGTTCCCTGCTATCCCTCGCCCACAGCGGACGCGTGCCCCCCGCGGTTGACACTTGCCACTGACCGCTGGCGGGATCCGAAAACCGCCGCACGTAAATCTCGAGCCGCCCGGAGCTGTCCGACTCGTATGCCAGCCACTGCCCATCCGGCGAGACGGCGCCATTGCGCTCGTTGAACGGCGTCTGCACCAGCGGCCGGACCTCGCGGTTCCCACTCAGGGCTACCGTCTTGATGTCGCTCCTGTTGCTGCCACCAAAGTCATTGACCACAAGTCGCATTCCATCCGGCGAGATGTCGGTCGGCGCCGGATTTTGCAGACTGGCGCTTTCGGTTAGATTAGTCGCTCGGCGATGCCCGTTCCATCGGCGGGCTGCCAGTACAGTCCACTCGCCCCAACACGTTGCGAGGTGAATATGATTCGCCCGCTATCGGACGACCATACGGGGTACGTGTCCCCGGCTGGCTCGAATGTCAAGCGCGTCAGCGTTTGCCGCCCGGGGTTCGCCACCCAGATGTCCTGTTCCTCGTCGGCCACGAACACCGCGATCCGACTTCCATCGGGTGAAACGCGTGGATAGACATAGACGCGAGGCGGCACAGGAACCGGCTGTTCGCGCCCCTGGCGATCGGCAAGCGGAATATCGATCTCGAGTCGGATCCCGCCCCGGACGTCGCGGTCGAGATCGACATCACGAACGAGTCGTTGAGCAAGTTCCCGATTTATGCCGCGCTCGAGGTGCCGGAGATCTGGCGGTACGACGGCAAGATTGCACGGTTCTATGAGCTCACGGCCGGGCGGTACCACGAGATCGCTGAAAGTCGATTCCTGCGCAGGCTGACCGCCACGATGCTGACCGACGCTCTGGCCCAGAGCAAGACGGACGGGCAGACGGCGGCGCTGACGGCGTTCGGGCGACGGTTCCGGAGCGAGAACTGAGGCGGCCGATTCGAATCACCCGCAAGCAGCTCGGCGGGCCCGAACGATTCCGAACGATCCGAACGACTAGTTCGCCAAGGACGTTTTTGTTACACCGCTGACTCCTTTTCATTTAAAGTGTCCCCAGGTCCCCGTGGTGGCCTGAGCGCGGATGGCGCGGATCCCGTTTACGGAGAGGAAGTGTCGGTATGCGGGAGCGTCTTGGAATTGTGGCCGCGTTGTGCTTGGCATTGGCGGCGAGCCTTCCGGGAAGGGCGCAGGAGCCGACTCAGGATACTCCTGGGACTCTGGACACTCTGCTGGAGCGCGTGATCGGAGAGGTCACGGCTACTGATCCGGCCGGCAAACGGCTCACCGTGAAAGTGGATGGTGGCGGCACGGCCATCGTCATTCTGCAAGATAAGACCCTGTATCTGCGCGTGCCTCCGGGCGAAACAGACCTGAAAAAAGCCACAACAATCACTCCGGATCAAATCAGTGTGGGCGACCGCGTGTACGCGCGAGGACGGGTAGCCGAGGATCGCACGTCGATTCCGGCGCTCGCGGTCATTGTGATGACCAAGGCGGATCTGGCACAGAAGCGCGAGCGTGATCGGGCGGATTGGCAGAAGCGCTCCGTGGCGGGCACCGTGACGGCGCTCAAGCCCGACACGCAAGAGATCACCGTCTTGGTACGCTCGCGCGAAGGGGCACGAGCTGTATTCATCGAGTCGTCTCGGCGTGCGATCTTCCGCCGGTACGCCGCCGACTCGGTTCAGTTTGGTCAGGCGCGCCCAAGCTCATTTGGCGAGCTGAAAGTCGGAGATTCGCTTCGCATTCTGGGTGAAAAAAGCTCGGATGGCACGCGCATCAAGCCGGAAGAGATCGTCTCGGGATCGTTTCGCAATATTCCAGGGTTGATCAATGGAATCGACGCCGCGGGACGTGAAATCAGGATGACGGATCTGCAAAGCAAACGGCAGGTGACGGTCCGCATTACTCCAGACACCATGGTCCGTCGCCTGCCTCCGGTGAAGCCATCCGCAAGCCCGGCTCGTCCACCGAACACTGCGGCCGCTGGTGCGGGCGCGAGCTCCGGGGGACGGTCGGGTACGGCTTCGACCCAAGGGGCGTCGTCTGCTGGACAGTCGGGCCGAGGGGGCAGTGGCGGCACGGCGGGCGCAGGCAGCGCCGGGCCGGGAAAGCCACCAGTCCTGACCGCGCCCCAGGGGGGCCTGTCGTTGGACGTCGAACGGATGCCCGCGCTGAAATTCGGCGAATTGAAAGAGGGCGAGGCCGTGATCGTGCTGTGCACGGTCGGGCCGGACCCGTCCCGTGCCACCGCCATCGTGATGCTGGCCGGTGTCGAGCCGCTCCTGGCGCAGACGCCGGAGGGCCCGCCGCAAATCGGGGGCGCGTGGGATTTCTTCGATATCAGCTTGCCGTGAAGCATGAGGCCGCACAGACTCGTTCTGGCGTCCGCAAGCTTCCTTGCAACGGCGCTCGCGATCGACCCGGTGCGGGCGCAGCAAGCAGCCGATACGATCACAGGCCGGATCATCGATGCGACGGGCGGGGCGCTGCCCGGCGCCATCGTCACCGCCACTGATGTCCGAGAGAACACCACGACTGTCGCCACCGATGCGACGGGCACCTATGTATTCACGGGTCTCGCGCCGGGCCGTTACACGGTCCGCGCCTCTTTCCCTGGGTTCACGCTGTACGAAAACATCGTGGTCGACATCGCGGCGGGGCGCATCACCACGCTTCCGATCGTCCTGAGCATTGCGCCGATCAAGGAAGAGATTCTCATCCAGTACGAACCCACCTTTCATCGAGGGACCGTCGTGGTCGACTCCGACTTCGAGGCGCTGCCCGACGATCCCGACGACCTCGCCGCTGATTTGGAGGCGCTGGCGGGAGTCTCCGGCGCCCCCCAAGGCGCTCAGATATTCGTCGATGGATTTACTGCCGGCCGCCTTCCGCCCAAAGCGTCCGTCAAGGAGTTCCGTACGAATCAGAATCCGTTTTCGGCGGTCAATGATCGCGTGGGCTTCGGACGAATCGAGGTGTTCACCAAGCCAGGGACAGACAAGCTGCGCGGCCAACTGTCGCTCAATGTGGGGTTGGGCACGTTCAATTCGCGCAATCCGTTTCACCTCTTGAATCGGCCCCTCTTCCAGGAATGGCTGTCCGGCGGGAACCTGGGTGGGCCGCTTGGCAAACGCGGCTCGTTCCTCGTGGACCTGGAAACGCGGGAGATCGGCACCAAGGAACCGATGGCCGCGACGATTCTTGACAGCGCGCTGAACAGCGTGCCGCTCCGCGAGGCGGTCCCCACGGCACAGGGTCGCACGAGCATCAGTCAACGCCTCGATTACCAGATCAGCCCCAACAACACAGTGGTGGGCCGTTACGCCCGCACCCGCGTCGGCGTCGACAACGCCGGTGTGGGAGGGCTGTCGGTGCCTGCGCGCGGCTACAACACGCTGGAGACCGAGCAGATCGTCCAAGTAACGGAAACAGCCGTGCTCAGCTCTCGACTGATCAATGAAACCCGTATCCAATTCGTCAGGACATCTACGGATGCACGCGGCAACAATTCCGTACCTACCATCAACGTGAGCGACGCGTTCATTGGCGGCGGCGCCGAAATCGGACACGCCGTGATCGCGCAGGATCGATGGGAGATTCAGAATTACACGTATCGCGTTTCGAGCGGGCATTCACTGAGGTGGGGCGGGCGTGTACGCACCGCGGCGATTTCCGACAATTCGCCGCAGAATTTCGGTGGCACGTTCAGGTTTTCTGGCCGCTCCGCGCCGCAGTTGGATGCCGTCAACCAGATCGTGCGCGACGCGTCGGGTCAGCTCGTCATGATCCAGATCAGCGGGCTCGAACAATATCGCCGCACCGTCCTGCTCCACGGCCAGGGCGTGACGGCCGCGCAGATCCGCGCGCTCGGTGGTGGCGCCAGCCAGTTTTCGATCACGTCCGGCAACCCGAAGGCGCGCGTCCGCCAGACCGATCTGGGGGTATTCATTCAGGACGACTGGAGAGTACGCCCGAATATCAGGCTGAGCCTGGGATTGCGCTATGAGTGGCAGAACAACATTCACTTCTGGAAGGACTTTGCGCCGCGGGTCAGCTTCGCGTGGGCCCCGGGTGGGCCCAATACGAAGAAAGTGGCGCTGCGAGCCGGTATGGGCGTCTTTTACGATCGGTTCAGCGAAAAGCTGACACTGCAGGCCGTCCGGCAAAACGGGTTGAATCAGCAGCAGTACGTCATTCGCAACCCCGATTTCTTCCCCCTGGTGCCCTCCGTTGAGACACTCACGAGCAGCCAGTTGCCGCCGACGATCCGAAGGGTCGCTCCGGATGTGCGCGAGCCCTATGTGATTCAAACCTCGATCGGATTCGAGCGCCTCCTCCCGTTCAAGACGGCGGTCACCAGTACCGTGAGTAACTCCCGGGGCCTGCATCTCTTGCGCTCTCGCAATATCAACGCCCCGTTACCTGGAACGTTTGTACCGGGCGTCTCGACCAGTGGGGTTGGACCGTATGGCCCCGCGCCCATTCTCCAATACGAGTCGACCGGCATCCTCAATCAATACCAATGGAACACGAATGTGACGAGCCGCTTCCACCCCAGCCTCACCCTGTTCACGGTGTACGTCTTGACGTATGCGCGTAGCAACACCGATGGTCCTACGACGTTTCCCGCCGACTCGTACAGCGATCGTGCTGAATATGGGAGGTCTGTCTTGGACGAGCGGCACCGCCTGGTACTGGGTGCCTCCATCGCGGCCCCGGGGCGGTTTCTCCTCAGCCCGTACATCGCGGCCCGTTCGGGAACGCCGTTCAACGTCACGACGGGTACAGATACCAATGGCGACACCCTCTTGACGGAACGTCCCGCGTTCGCAACCGATCTGAGCGGCGCGGCTGTTGTGACGGGGCTCGGCGTGTTCGATACGGATCCCCTGTGGGAAGCGATCATTCCACGCAACTACGCGGTCGGACCGGGCTACTTTACAGCGAACCTTCGCTTGAGCAGAGTCTTCAGCTTTGGCGCCAGCACGTCCAAGGGCGGCCCGCCGAGCGGACGAGGGGGCGGCGCTGTTCGCGCCCCACTGTCAGATACCCTCACCGAGAAGCGATACAACGTGACGCTCTCGGTGACCGCCCGGAATCTCTTGAACCGGACGAATCCGGCAACGCCCATCGGTGTCCTGACGTCGCCGTTTTTCGGGCGCGCAAATTCTCTGGCGGATGCCTACAAGCCGGCGCCCGGCGCGGGCAACCGACGGGTGGAGGTGCAGGTGCGGCTCAGGTTCTGAAACGGAATTTCGTGCGGATTATAGCGCCGCGGGAGGCGCGCGCGACGTGGCAGTGCGACGGTAGGGCCGGGCCGACGCCCGGCCCTTGCAGCTGCAACACGATAGTTAATTCGTCGCTGGCCCGACGATCTTCAGGAACTGGTCTCCCGGCCCGGGCTGTCCGTGGATCGGCACGTGCCGCTCGACGTCGAGCCGCAGGCGCTGAATGTTCGCCCGAAGCGTCCTCATGCTCGCGTTCGGCGGCGGCGCCTGCGCGCCCTGAGCGGGCGGCGAGTACAGGTCAGCATTCACCAGGATCCGTTCCTTCGGGAAATACGCAATCAACATCCCGGCGGCGTGATTGAGTCCCTGGACCGGGTGTAGTTCCAGCACCCGAACCCCATCGCTGATCACGTACTTCTGATTGACCGTCTCGATCGGAAGCGGCCGCCTGCCCCCAATGAAGTACGGATAGTACGCCGAGAACCGATCGGGCATCATCGTCCGCGCCCCCGGGCTGAACAACACGTTCTCGTAGAACTCCTTGTTCCCCTGGTGGGTGACGACGGTCGCGCCCTGGGCAAGGTACGTGCGGAGCCCGCCCGAGTGATCGAAGTGGTGGTGCGTATTCACGATAGAGCGGATCGGCTTGTTGGGGATGATCCTGCCGACTTCAGCCAGCACCGCGAGCGAGCGCTCCTCGTTGAGTGGTGCCTCGATCACGGTGACGAAGTCGCGGAAGTCGACGGCGAGGCTGTTGTGCGTCCCGCCGGCGATGAGCCAGACGCCGTCGGCGAGCTTCTGCGATTCCGCGCGCACGGGCGGCGCCGTGGCCTTCTGGACCTCCGCCGGCACCGGGATGGGTGGAACACTGATGTTTGGCTGGACGTTGGTCAGCGTGATCTCCATCGAATTATGAGCTACCGCCAGCCGCGGGTCGCCCTGATGGATGTGAAGTGTCATGGGAAACTTCACGCCGCCGAAGTCCTTGTAGTTCGTGTAGCGCAGCTCGTACAGCATGTCCCCGTACACGGGATTGGGAACCCAGGTGTGGACCAACGTCAGGAGATTCTGGTCGTCGAACGTCCCGACAACCCTGTACTTCCCCATCATCGTGAACGAGACCAGCGTCTGCTTCCCATTCGGCGTCACCGCACCTGTCGGCGAGCCGAGGGTCAACGAGATGGCCGTCGGGTTCGCGGCCTGCGCCGCCCTGAGGAACCCATGCGGCGTCAGCAGGATGTCGAGCTGCCGGAACTCCGCGACTGGAAGCCCCGCGAGATACAGGCCTGGCTGGGGTACAGGCTTCCCATCCACGAGGTTCCAGGCGGAGTTGCCGCTGACGATAAAGACCTGCTGCTGCTCACCCTGAATCGGAGTGCCGCCGCCGCCGCGCGGAGGATAGCTGCCCTGCCGGCGGGTAAACTCCTCGCGCGAGATTCGAGCGTCGAAATCGATGGTGCGTACGTAGCGCGTCACCTCGAACCGCGGCCAGTCGTCCGCCGGACTGAAGCTCTGACCCACCCCGGCGTTCCAACCGGTTCCGGTAATCTGAACCGATTTCAGAGTACCCATCGCCTTGGACGCCGCCTGCAAAACGGCCCTCGCATCCTGGGCTGACGCCGTTCCGACCGTCAGCGCCACCACGAGCGGGACTGCGACGACGAGAACACATAGCTTTCGCATAAAAACCTCCTCCCGCTTGGAGCTCAGCCCGTTATGCGGCCCCAAACGCGCATTTTCGTACCGGTTGTCGCGACCGCATAACGGGCTAGGCGCGCGGAGCGCGCCAAAAAATACAGACGAACCAGCCGAGGGGCGCGTGGATATCAAGGCGCAGCGCCCCTTGGCTGGTTCTCCTGCGCCCGCGCGCCGCTGAGCACGCCCCGGAGCGCGTAATTGTCCTCGTGACACGCGTACTCGTACATCGGGCCCGGAGCCCTCCTCATCGGAATGGCCGCGGTCCAGGGTCTCGTCCACGTCGTCGGGTCGGTGACGGTGAATTCGTAGAGGAGGGTGTCCGCGTCGACGCGCGTGAGGCGCTCGACCAGATGCATGTTCGCCGTCGACCCGCGCACGTTGGTCTGGCCGCGGAAGTTCTTCGTCTCGATGACGAGCGCACGCCCCTCCCAGCGGCCCCTCGAGTCGCCCTTCCACTGCCGGAGGCCCGACGGGAGAGGCGGTCGGCCGTTCAGCAGCACGACGCGCGCGCTGTGGATCATTTCCGTCAGCAGAACCACGTACCCGGCCGTCTGAAGGATCTGCACGTGATTGTTGTAGGCGCCCGGTATCATCGGCGGTCCCTCGTTGAGGCCGACGATGCACCGTTCGACCAGCGGACGGTCCTCCCAGGAATCGGCACGGGGGCGACCGAGCTGGTCCTCGCGCGCGGCCGCCTCCTGCGCGTCGACCCGTTTCTGCGCCTCGGGCGTAAACGGCGGCAGCCGGCCGTCGGGCGGATCCACGATCAGCGAAGTACGCCTCGTCTCGATCACCGTGCTTCCGCGCTCGTACCAGAACTCGTTGTAGGGAACGACGCCGCCGGGAGGATAGTTCACGCCACCCTTCGCGGGATCGATCAGATCGCGATTCAGGCGTCGATTCTCGGCTTCTTCGAACGCCCGCGCTTCCTCATCTGTCAGGAACTGCCTGTCTCCGAGAGCGGCCGGACGTTCCAGCGGCGTGATGGTGCTGAAATCCCAGATGCCCTGCAGATCGAACTGGCCGTCGGGCGTGCGCGGAGGCGTCCACGTCTGGGCCGGCGCCGGGGATTGCCACAGGACTGCGATGACGATCGCAAGCAGGCCGATGAAGGCAACCGATCGAGGACGCATGTGAGGCCTCCCTTCGTGGACGCGCTCAACGCGAGGTGGGCCGATTATAGCGCCGCCTATGGCACCCCAACGCGCAAAGTCCGCGCGACGCCACCCCATCGCGCTCAGCGCGATGGGGACCCCGCATTGGGGGCCCCGCTACGGCAGCGCCAGCGCAACAAGCTCCGGCAGCGCATCCGCGCCGGGCGGCCGCACCGTGAGCGCGATGTACTGCTTGCCGTCGAGCAGGTACGTCATCGGCGTGCCGACGGCCATGCCGGGCAAATCGGCGGACGCCAGCTCCTTTCCGGTCTTCTTGTCGTAGGCGACCAGCCGCGGGCCGTCGCCCATGCCGCCCGCGGTGAGCGCGTAGACGAGCAGCGTCTTCGTCAGCAGCGGCCCGCTTCGCGTGCTGTCGCCGCCGAGCGGCGGCAGGTTCAGCGGCTTGAGCGCGGGCACGTTCCTCACACCGTTGCCGTTGCCTGTCGGCACCATCCATGCGTGCGTTCCGGTGTTCATGTCGATGGCCGTCATACGTGAGTAAGGCGGCTTGAAGAGCGGCAGCCCGCCCGGCATCGCCGGACCCGGCCGCGGCCGCTGCACGTACTGCAGATTGCTCTTCAACTCCGGTTCGGGCGGTACCACGCGCACGACGCTCCAACCCTGCTCCGAAGGAACGTACAGCATGCCCGTCTCGGGATCGACCGCCGCACCCGACCAGTTGCCCCCGCCGCCGGTGCCGGGCCGCTGGATGGTCCCCTCGATCGAGGGAGGCGTGAATAGTGGGCCCAGCCGGTACCCCTCCACCGCCTTCACCGCCATCACGCGAATCTCGGGTGTGAAGTCGACGAGGTCGTCGATCGTGGCGCCCTGATACTCGAACGGCGCCGGCCTGGTCGGGAACGGCTGCGTCAGCGCGGCGCGCTCGCCGGGCACGTCTGACGGCGGTACCGGCCGCTCCTCGATCGGCCACAGCGGCTGACCGGTCGCGCGGTCGAATGTGTAGACAAACCCCTGTTTGGTGATCTGCGCGAGCGCCTTGATTCGCCGGCCGTCCACCGTGACGTCCAGCACGTTCGGCGCCGCCGGGTTGTCGTAGTCCCACAGCCCGTGGTGCACCGTCTGGAAGTGCCACATGCGCCGGCCGGTCTTCAGGTCGAGCGCCAGGATGCTCTCGGCGAACAGGTTGTCTCCCGGCCGATGCCCGCCGTAGTAGTCGGGCGCAACCGTGTTCGTGGGCGCATAGAGCAACCCCAGCTCCTCGTCCGCGCTGAACATCGACCAGACGGTCACCTTCCCGGAGTACGCCCAGGAATCGTCCTGCCATGTCACGACGCCGAACTCGCCCGGCGCCGGAATGGTCCTGAAGGTCCATCTCACCCGTCCCGTGCGCACGTCGAAGGCGCGGATCCAGCCGGGAATCTGTTCTTTCTTGCTGACGAGCGACGAGATCGACGCCGGCGTGACGACAATGTCGCCGACGACGAAGGGAGGCGACTGGACCGAATACGTGAGCGCGTTGAGGTAGTCGCGCTCCCCGCGCTTGGCGCGCGGCAGACCCTGCATCAGATCGACCCGGCCGTTGACCCCGAATCCAGCCGCCGGGCGGCCGGTCTTCGCGTCCACGGCAATCAGGTAGCCGTCGCCGGTGCCCCAGAAGATCCGCTCCTCCGCGCCGTCGGTCCAGTACGCCACCCCGCGCTGGTTCCACCGGGCGGTCATCGTCGTCGTGCCGGCTTCATAGCCCTTGGGGTTGTAGACCCACCTGACCGCCCCGGTCTTCGCGTCGTACGCGGCGGCGACAGACGCGGGCGAATTCAAGTAGAGCGTGCCGCCGATCATGAGCGGCGTTGCCTTGAAGTTGCTGACGAAGGGCGGCTGCCCGTCGCGCCAGCGCTTCGGGTTGAGGCGGTTCAGCTCTGTAAAGATCTCCCGGGAAGTGGCCGTCCACTCCGCCCCATTCGGGAGCGTCATGCTGAGGACGGCGTCCGGCGTCTTCACGCGCCACGCGACGCGGAGCGCGCCGAAATTGCCCGCGTGGATCTGATCGAGCGGCGAGTATTTCGAGCTGGCCAGGTCGCCACCGTAGGTGGGCCACTCGCCGCGCGCCGTCGAGGGGCGCTCGGCCCGCTGCGCCGAACCGGCGGTCGTGGCGAGCACTAGGACGCTGATGACGACCCAGGCGGTCACGCCCCGGTGCGAATCGTTCGTCATAACCGGGCGCCAACGGTTGGGCATGGCTCACCTCGTCAGGAACAGGGGTTGCATCTTATGCCAAACTAGCTGTAGCGGATCAGCTTGGCGTTGTGGGGGAGGCAGCATGAAGGATCCCGCGACGATCGTCGAGTACGGCGTCCCGATCGACCCGAAGATCATGATCGAGCCGCCCGATCCCGACGCGCTGGAGCTCGAGCCGGGGCACTCCGGCCTCGGCGACGCCGACTACGTCCGGCGGCGCCACGAGCTCTTCGCCCTTTGCCGGCGGCACCGGCTCGAGGAGCTCGGCCCTCCCCTGATCGAATACATCCCTGAAGAGACGCGCATCTGGCGCGAGGTGACCCCGAAGCTGGACGAACTGCACCGCACGCACGCCTGCGCGCTCTACCTGCAGGCGAAGGACGCGCTCGGCATCAGCACGACGGAGATCCCGCAGCTGCGGCTCCTGAGCGAACGGCTGGAACACGAAACGCAGATGCACCTGGTGCCCGCCGAGGGGCCGCTCGCCTACCGCACGTTCTACAGCTACATCGCCCGACGCGGGTTCCCGGTGACGCAGTTCATCCGGCACGGCTCGCACCCGGAGTTCACGCCGGAGCCGGACATGGTCCACGACTGCCTGGGACACGTGCCGTCGCTGATGAACCGCGACTATGCGGAGGTGCTGACGCTCATCGGGCGCGCGGCGGTCACGACGCCGGACCCGCTCAAGGTGCTGGCACTGAAGCGCTTCAGCTGGTACTCGATCGAGTTCGGCCTGATCGAGGAAGCCGGCGGGCTCAAGGTGTTCGGCGCGGGCATCCTGTCATCGACCGGCGAGATCCCCTTCTCGCTCTTCTCGAAGGACGTGACGCGCAAGCCGTTCGTCACCGACGAGGTGATCGAGACCGACTACGATCCCTCACGGATGCAGGACCACCTCTTCATCATTCCGTCGTTCGGCTGGCTGCGGAGCGAGATCGAGGGGCTGGTGCGGCGCTTCGGGATTCCGGTGGTCTGAAGGGGTCAGGAGTCAGGAGTCAGGAGTCAGGAGTCAGGGGGACGGGGCGAGGAGCCTGATTCCTTCTGACCCCTGGCCCCTAACTCCTGACCCCTACGCGTTTCCTACTGCAGCCGCGCCGTCGAGTTGCGCTTCGGCACTGCACCGACCGGGATGCGCGCGACTTCCTTCATCGACGCGATGTCGATGGCGGACGTCCAGTTCGATCCCGACATTGCGACGTACGCCGTCTTGCCGTCCGGCGTCAGCGTCACCCAGTTCGGGTCGATGCCGCCGGTCATCTCGACCTCGCCGAGCATCTTGAAGTCCGGCAGCGAATACTTGTAGACCTTGTTGTTCAGCCGGCTGTTGACGATCAGGATCTTCGAGTCGGGCGTGACCGCGACGCCATGCGACACGTTGCCGCCCACCTTGACCTGCCTGGCCGCCGGCACGTCGGGAAACTTGATCCGCCGCAGCTCCTTGCGCGCGGCGAAGTCGATGACCATGAAGCCGTTGAAGTCGCTCAGCTGCGCGAAGATGTACCGGGTGGACCCGTCGGGGTTCTGGTCGAAGGCCATCGGGCGGATCCCGAGGTCCACGTCCAGGTACCAGGCGAGCTCATCAGTCGCCGTGTCGATCACGTTGATGCGGCCGACCGGCGTCGACCCGGCGACGGCGTACCGCCCGTCCGGCGTGACGTACGTGTTGTGGATGCCGTGATTGGTGCGCACGGTCTTGTGGAGCCGGCGATTCACGGTGTCGATGATGTCGACGCCGCCCGGTTCCGACCGGACGGACACATACACCTTCCGCCCGTCCTTGCCGATGCCCAGGTTGTTCGGATGCCCGCTGAGCGGGACCTTCACCATGACGCGCAGTGTCCGGACGTCGACGAAGTCGAGCGTGCTCTCCGCCTCGTTGCTGACGTAGATCCACCGGCCGTTGGGGTCGCCGACCGCGCCGTGCCCGACCTCGATCCCCTCGATGACGCCGACCACCTTGTTGCTCGCCGGGTCGATGATGTGCACGTTGTCGCCGGCGCTGTTGGTCTGGATGATCCGCACCTTGCCGGCGGCCGACGCACCGCTGGTCGCCGCAGCCTGCGCGGCCGTCCGTCCCTGCACCCACGCGGCGAGCGTCTGCCACTCGGGGTCATCCTTCGACGTCCAATGCTTGCCGCCGCTGTGGTAGAGGTCGCCGCCGCCTTCATTGGCGAGCGGATGGATCAGCAGTCGGCTGATTCCCGGATTGCCGGGAACGACGCGCGTCCGCACCAGCTCGAAGTTCTTGTGCGACTGCTCGTCGTTCCACGTGGTGGCCCCCGGTGAGAGCGGCTGTAGCCGCATCGGCGTTCCCTCGATGTGGCACGATACGCAGCGCGCGTGCCCCTCGCGTTTGGCCAGGAAGATCGGCTGCACGTTGTTCGTGAAGAACTCGTAGTCGAGCGCCGCGGGCGTCGAGCCTTCCTGCGCCACCGCAGTCGGCATCGCCCACACCAGCATGAGCGCGGCGGCGCCGCATGTCACTGCCCACCGACGGTTCCATGTCTTCGATCGCGTCATAATCCTCACTCCTGCCTTTCCGAACTGCGACCTCCGCGAGGGTTCGCTATCGGCCCGGTGGGACCACCCCTCGATACGGTTTGAGGCCTGCATTCTCTCCACCTTCGATGCTCCGGTTGCCTTCGTGGCACGCCTGCTCGAACAGCTGGAAGCCCGGCTGCCTGTTCCGCAGCAGGGCCGATACCATCGTCCACGGCCGCGTGTACACCTTGGGGTCCTCGATTCTGGCCTGGTAGTGAATGGCGTCCGCGTCAATCATCGTGTACCGCTCCACGATGTGGAGGGCGTCGCTGAAGAAGTTGCCGGCATTGTCGATCCACGTCAGGCCGTTCGAGTTCCTGACGTCGACGACGAGCGTGTTCCCCTCCCAGCGCCCGCGCGAGTCGCCGATGTAGAGCCTGATCCCGCTGCCCACGTGCGGTCTCGACGTCGTTGGAATAATGCGGTGCATATGCGCGAACTCGAGCAGATGGACGACGTAGCCCGGCGTCTGGATGATTTCATGCGGCCCCGGTGCAATCACGTACCGCGGCACGCCCGGCGGAAGGCACGCCGCCAGCGGCGAGATGTACCGGGCGACCATGGTCTTCTTCAGCTCCATCGCCCACGGTTGATACGGAACTTTCCGGTCCGGCGTGTCGACCACGATGCTCGGACCGGCCTGGGTGTTGAGTGCGTCGGCTTCGTGCTCCTCGATGTCCTGCGACGTATAGGTACGCTCCCAGTAGCCCTGCATGTTGGGGACACCGTCCGCCGTCCGCGGCGGCGTGAAGGTCTTCATCTTGTCGAGCGCGCAGGCGTGGAACTTGGCCGGGTCGGCGAGCGAACAGCCCGCGGCCGTGCGCGGCGCCGGCTGGGCGGACGCCGCGGCCGCCCAGACCACGACGAGGAGCGTGCCCGCGGCAAAGCGACCGAGGAACTGCGTCATGCGAACACCTCTTGTTCGCGCAGGCTGAAGCCTGCGCGCTACTTCAGCTCGAACTCCACCAACTCGACGCGTGTGGTGCCGCGGTTGCGGACCGCGCGCGTGACCCTGGGATCCTGCCAGTAGAACTCCCCCGCCCGGAGGAACATCGCGCGCTCCGGCTGGCCGGGTACGCTCTCGACGATCTCGCCGCCGCTCACGACGACCCGCAGCCCCGGCGCCTGCTGGGTGATGGCGGCCGCCGACCGCCCCGGTTCGAGCACCAGCCGCCATCCACGGACGCGCTCGTTGTCCATGATCGGGGCGTAGGCCGGCACCTCCTGGCGCGTCGACGGGGTAAAGCCGTGCGGCTTCGGCGCGTTGAATTCGAACGAGATGTTGTAAAACGGTGTCGTGCCGACGTTCGTCGCCTGGTGGGAGCGCGGCGGCTGCTTGCTGTAGGCAGCGAACTGCGCGCGTCCGCGGGCGGCCCGCGCCGACGGCGTCACCTGCGACGACCCGAGGTCCTGGTTCACCATGTCGGCCGGCTCCAGGTTCACCGACACGGTGTCGCGGCTATGCGTGTGGTACCCGGAGCTTCGCTGCGGTGGGATGTCGCTCTTCCGCAGCGTGACGTAGTCATTAGTGAAGAGCGTCAGGTGGTACGGCGCCCTCTCGACCGGTACCGCCCCTTCTTCGCCCTGGGCCAGCGCCGGAGGAGCGACCCCGGCAACCGCGATGACGAGGGCTGGAACAATCAGCCTCATCGGCCTCCTTCAAAGTGGCCAGATGATACCCTGCTGGAGCCCCGGGCGACCAGTGTAGAGTAGGGTACGTAGTGTCCGGCTTCAGCCGGACCAGAGAAACAGCTGTGAAAGGCCGGACCCTGGCTGCGACCGCGGCAATGTGCCTCGTGTTGACCCCCGCGTCGGCACAGGACGCGCTGCCGAGCGCCGCGCTTCAGTCGGGCTTGCCGAGCGCGTCGCTGCAGACGCGCCTGCCGAGCGCAGGCCTGCCCCGGCGTACTTCGATCGTGCCGTTGCGACGGCCACGCACCGACGTGTTTCGCGCCGCGCCGCAGACGTTCGCGCCCACCTTCGACGAGCCGCTGGGCTTTGACCCGCGGTTCTTCCCGTTCGGCGGCGCGTTTGTCGGCGGACCCTTCTTCGTTCCCGGTTTCTTCCCTGGTGTCGTTCACGTTCCCGGCTTCTTCCCCGGCTTCGCCAACGCGGTGGGTCCCTTCAAGCCGTCATGGGCCAGACGCTCGTCGCTCCCGGGCGCTCCCGCGGGCGAGTGGCTCGGGTACCTGCGGCTGGTCGTCGAGCCCGACACCGCTCAGGTGTACGTCGATGGGTTCTATGTGGGCACTGTCGCGGATTTGCGCGGGCTCGTCACGCTGGAGCCTGGGCCGCATCGCGTGGAATTGCGCGCGCCGGGATACGACACGGTCGCATTCGACGTGCGCGTGTTTCCCACCGAAACGATCACCTACCGGACCGCTCTCCAGCCGAGCGCACCCGCTGAGAAGCCGGCGCCGCCCGCGCCGGGCACGCCGAAGGCTTTTTACGTGATTCCCAACTGCTACGCGGGTGACCGGCCGCCGGATCGCAGCGCGCTGCCGCGCACGTGCGACATCGCGAAGCTACGCACGATCCCGCCGGTCGTCAAATAACGCCGTCCGGGAAGCTGACGCTCCGGTTCCGCCGCTACTCTGAAGATGCGGGGAGATCCTGGACCAGATCGACGCCGTCGGCGGTTTCGACAGACGAGGCCAGCACCGCCGCACGGATCTCGAGGCGCTTGACCAGCTCCGGCGTCAGCTCCGGCGGCCAGGGCACCTCCCGCGTCACCTGGAGACCGACGAGCGTGCGGGCCACGCCGCCGACCTTGACGGTCGCATCCACGAGCAACGACGGTGCCGCGCTGAGTTGGCCGCGATCGATCATCACCAGAACCCGATCGAGGTTGCCTCTGGCCGCAGGCAACAGGCTGGCGGATTCGACGAGGAACACGCGCGGGTTGACCACCCCGATGACGCGCGCGTGCGGCATCGTGACGTAGCGTCCGCCCAGCTGCTCAATCAGCTCGGCGAGTGCCGCGGGCCGCACCCGCGGCTCCAGCGGTTCCCGGCGAGGGGCCCGACCGGTCCTGTCGACGCGTTCCTGGCCGGTCGTGATTGCCGTGGCGACCACAAGGAATGCCGCCATCGCCGTCCAGCCAGACGCTCTCGTCATCACACAGTCCTCATCGCCCGAACTGCACGACCAGCCCCGCGGCCGCGCGAAGGTTGTGGACGTATCCGGCATCGAGGCGCGTCGCTCCACCGGCGCCGATGAACGCTTCGGGGTCCACCAGACGCACCTGAACCGGCGACGCGTGGATGTGGTCGGACACCTCGAGCCGCAGACCCACGCTGCCAGCGCCGATACCAAGCCGGAGGTCGGTTCCCACGCCGACGTTGAGCGCCAGCTTCGTTTCGAGGCCGAGCTCGTCGATGACAATGGCCAGTGGCCGCGGCGCGGCAAGCACGACGAGCGTCTGTCCGCGGTCACTTGGTGGCGGCCGCTCGATGAACGTCAGTGGAGGGCCCACCGTCCGCTCGAGATCGTACGTCACGGCGCCAACGCCGATGAACACGAAGGGCCAGGCCCATCGGTTTCGCGCATAGTCCACGAGGCCGATGGCGCCGCCCACGTCGTACGTCCAGGCGTCGACGCCGACCGCGTCACCAGCGGGCCCGGTAAGCCCACCGCAACCCCGCCCCACCGCAAGACACGACCGCGCAAAGCCGCCGTGCACGCGGAACCCATACCGGCCCTCCCAGTACGTCACCGCCAGGTCGAACACGGGACCCGGTTCGACGACAAGGTCGCGTGCGAGCAGCTGTTCGAGTGCCCCGCTCGCCGGCGACACCGAGCCGAGCAGGATGAGATCGCTCCAGTCGGTGGACAGCCTCAGACCGGTTGAGCCGCTCACATCGAGGCGTGTCGGGCCGGGAGGAATGGAGTACAAATCCGTCTGGGCGCGCGCCGGCGCGGATCCAATGACAAGAACGACCGCCATGGACAGCAGGTGAATGCCCGGTTCTCTGGTGCCCATGCTGCCCTCCTGGAGGCACGAAGAACGATACAACCGGCCGTGACGTATCGCAAATCCAACCGCAGGTCCGAAGGTGCGTGCGGCGTAGGGGGTCCGTTTGGACCCGGCTACGGAATCAGCAATGATGATCCGACCGTCCGACCGGCCTCGAGGTCCGCGTGCGCGCGGCCGGCGTCGGCGAGCGGATACCGCGCGCCGATGTGGACCGTGAGCGCACCGCGCTTGAGCAGATCGAACAGCGCCCCGGCCGACGCCCGCAGCTCGTCGCGCGTCGCAATGTAGGTGAAGAGCGTCGGTCGCGTGAAGTAGAGCGACCCGTGCTTCTGCAGCGTCGCCGCCTCGACCGGCGGCGGGGCGCCGGTCGTGGTGCCGAACGAGACGAAGAATCCGCGCGGCCGGAGCGATTTGAGCGACGCCTCGAACGACGCCTTGCCGACCGAATCGTAGACGACCGCCACACCCTTGCCGCCGGTGATCGCCGTGACGCGGTCGGCGACCTCCTCGCGGGTCCGGTCGATCGCCTCCTCGTAGCCGTGCGCCCGCGCGAGGCGGCACTTCTCGGCTCCGCCTGCCACGCCAATCATCCGGGCACCGAGATACTTCCCCCACTGTCCTGCGAGCAGTCCCACGCCGCCCGCCGCCGCCCAGAACAGCACGAAGTCGCCCGGCTTCACCGCGTACGTGCGGTTCAGCAGGTATTCGACCGTCATGCCTTTGAGCATCACGGCCGCCGCGACCTCGTCCGAGACGTGGTCCGGAAGCTTCACCAGCCGCGCGGCGGGCATGATGCGATGGCTCGCGTACGACCCAGGCACGTTGTGCACGTACGCCACGCGATCGCCCGGCGTTACCTCCGTCACACCCGGTCCCACGCGTTCGACGACTCCTGCCGCCTCACTGCCGATGCCGGTCGGCAGCGGGAGCGGGTAGAGGCCGGAGCGGTGATACACGTCCAGATAATTGATGCCGACGGCAGTCTGTCGGACGAGCACCTCGCCGGCCCCCGGCTCCGGCAGCGAGACGGACGCGAGCTGCATGACGTCTGGGCCGCCCTGGGCGGCGATGCGGATGGCGCGTGGCTGCATTTGGTTGTCAGTTGTCAGTTGTCGGTTGTCAGTGGTTGGTGGTTTATGGCTGGTAGCCTACCAGCTACCGACTACCAGCTACCAGCTACCAGCTACCTGACACGCCTCCGCCCTCGACGTCCCGACTGCGGGAATTCGGCAAATATGAGGTTGACGTTTTTGCCACGCCAGTCGCGATGCGGCGTTGCAAGAATTGCCACCTGCTGCGGCGCAACCGCTCAATTCCTGAGGAAATCCGCACGGCACGGCCGTGGCATCGTCAGGCTCGGCATGGAGGTTGACGATGGTAGACTTCGGGCATGAGCATCATGGTCACTGAGCTCTACGATGCCTTGCGCAAGGCGGGTGTCGACGAGCAGTTGGCCAGGGATGCTGCACGCGCGGTACTCGGCTACGACACGAGGACCGAGCTCGCGACGAAGGCCGATCTCGCAAGGCTGGAGGCTGCGACGAAAGCCGATCTCGCAAGACTGGAGGCTGCGACGAAAGCCGCTCTCGCAAGACTGGAGGCTGCGACGAAAGCCGCTCTCGCAGAGCTGAAGGTCGAGCTGATCAAGTGGAATGTCGGCGCGATGGCGGTGCTGACGGCCATTTTCGCCGCCATTTCGCGGCTCGGCTGAAGTCTTTTCGGTCGCGTCTTACGTGCCCTCCCGCCGTCCAGTCCGCAGAGACGACCAGATCTGCCAGCCGATCACGGCACCCGTGAGCGCGAAGAGCGCCACCGCAAACGGGCTCTCCAGGAAGATCCGGTGGCTCCCCTCGCTCAGGATGAGCGCGGTGCGGTACTGCTGCTCCAGCGTCGGCCCGAGCACCAGCCCCAGCACCACCGGCGCCAGCGGAATCCGCATCCGCTGCAAGGCGTAGCCGAACAGCCCGATCACGGCCACCACGTAGACGTCGAACACGGAGTTGCGGATCGCGTAGGACCCGATCGCGCACAGCACGAGGATGCACACGCCGAGCAGGTGCGGCGGCACGCGGAGCACGCGCACGAAGACGCGGATGCCCCAGAGCTGCACCAGCAGGATGACGACCCACGAGACGAGAATCGTGATGTAGAGCGCGTAGATGATGTCGAGGTTGCTGTCGAACAGGAGCGGCCCCGGCTGCAGGCCGTGCACGAGCAGACCGCCCAGGATCACGGCCGTCGCCGGGTCGCCCGGGATGCCGAGGCTGAGCATCGGGATGAGCGCCCCGCCCATCACCGCGTTGTTGGCGGACTCCGGCGCGACGACGCCGCCCAGCTCCCCTTTCCCGTACTCCTCGGGCCGCCGGCTGAAGCGGCGTGCGTGGTCGTACGCAAGGAACGCGGCAATCGGTCCGCCCGTGCCGGGAATGGCGCCCACGATCGTGCCGATGCCGGAGCTGCGGACCATCAGCCACCAGTAGCCGCGCAGCCGGCGCCACGGGAACTCCGCACGCACGTCTCCAGGCCACGGAGCCGCGGAGCCACGGACATTCTCATCGGCTCTGGTCTCGATGAACGTGGTGATCACCTGCGGGATCGCGAACAGCGCGATCATCGCCACCAGCATGTTGACGCCCTGCTGGAGCTGCACGGTGCCGAAGGTGAGGCGTCCGACGCCGTCGATCTCGTCGAGCCCGATGGTCATCATCATCAGCCCGAGCACGCCGGCAATCAGCCCGCGCAGCAGCGACCGCTCGGCCAGGCCGCAGATGGTTGACAGGCCGAAGAGCACGAGCGCGAAAATCTCCGTCGGCCCGAACCGGATGGCGACCGCCGCCACCTGCTCGAGCAGCAGCACCATGACGGCGAGGCTGAACAGCCCGCCGAAGGCGGAGGCGATGACCGCCGCGCCGAGCGCCACGCTGGCTTCTCCCTTGCGCGCCATCTGATGGCCGTCGAAGACCGTAGCCACGGCCGACGGCGTGCCGGGAATGCCGAGCAGGACGGCCGACACCGCGCCGCCGGTCATGCCGCCGGAATACACGGCGAGCAGCATCGCCAGCGCCGGCACCGGCTCCATGCCGAACGTGAACGGCATCACCAGCGCCAGCGCCATCGAGAAGGTGAGCCCGGGAATGGCGCCGAAGAAGAGCCCCACGATCGACCCCGCCGCGGTGGCCGCGATCGTCGTGAGGCCGAGCGCGTCGCCGATCACCAGAGTCTCCAGGCGCCGCGCGGCAGCGGCGTGCCGAGCAGCGCCTCGAAGATCGCCCAGCAGCCGAGCGTGAAGCCGGCGGCCAGCGACAGCATCGCGGCCAACCTGCGCATCCGCAGCAGGCCCGCCATGGCGAGCGCAATGACCACCGGCGTGGCCAGCAGAAAGCCGACGCGCTCCAGCAGGAAGGCATAGAGGACCAGCACGCCGAAGGTTCCGGCGGCGACCGCCAGCTCATGTCCCCGCGAGCCGGGATCCGGAGTCCGGGATCCGGGAAACAAGATCATCCACACGCCGAGAATCGCCAGGACCACCCCCAGCAGCAGCGGAAAGCCGCGGGGCCCGGGCCACTCCTCGCCCGCATCGGGAATCTGGGTCTGCACCAGCCAGAGCCACACGAGCGCAAGGACGATCAGCACGGCGCCCAGCCAGCGATCGACGCGTGACATGAAAGCGGGATTATCTCTTCTTGAGGCCGAGCTGCCCCATCAGGTTGGCAATCGCGGCATCATCTCGAGCGACCAGCGCGCCGAACTCCGCGGCAGGCAGGAACGCGGGCTCGAACCCGAGCGTGGCGCTCAGCTCCTTGAACCGCGGGCTCGCGACCACCCGGCGCGCGGCGTTCTCGAGCCGCGTGACGACCTCTTTCGGCGTCCCCTTTGGCGCCGCGAGACCGCGCCACATCACGAGGTCAACGTCGTAGCCCTGCTCCTTGGCCGTCGGCACAGCCGGCAGCACCGGTATCCGCGCCGGGCTCGTGACCGCAATCACGCGCAACTGCTTCGCATCGACCTGCGGCTTGAACTGCGACGGCCACTGGAGGGCGGCGTCCACGCGCCGGCCGAGCAGCTCCGCCGGCGCGGTCCCCTGTCCGTACGGCACGTAGATCACCTCGACGCCCATCTTCTGGAAGAGCGCGGCGGAGACCAGATGCACGAAAGACCCTCTCCCCGAAATCCCGACCCGCATCTTTCTCGACCGGGCGGCCGCGGCAAACTGCTTGAGGGTCGTCCATCCCGAGTCGGCGCGGACCGCGAGCGCCGGCACCTCCATCCCGATGCGGGCGATCGGCTCGAACGCCCGGTAGTCGAAGTCGATGTTGCCGCTGTGGAACACGGTGCTGATGGAGTTCGAGTTCCAGACGATGCTGTAGCCGTTCGGGGGACTGGATCGGACCTGCGAGTAGCCCACCGCGCCGCCGGCGCCCGTCCGGCTCACGGCGGCAACCGGCACGCCGAGCTCCTTCGACAGCGCGTCGGCGAGAATCTGCGCGATGGTGGCGCTGGAGCCGCCGAACAGCACCATCATCTCGATCGCCTTCTGCGGATACTGCGCCAGCGCTGGTGCCGGCAGCAGCAGAATGCAGACGAGAGCGACAGTCCTCAACATCGTTCCTCCAGCACGTCCCTCACCGCGACGGTGCGCCCCTCGCGCGCCGACGTGATGCCGGCAAGTACCACCGCCAGCGACGTGGTCCCTTTTTCGCCGTCCATCTCCGGCTCGCCCTCGCCGCGGACCGCCGCCGCGAACTCCTCCAGTTCGGCGGCGATCGTGTCGGCCGGCGGGCAGGTCACCGGCCGGGCTTCCGTTGAGCCCTGCTTCAGGAACCGGAGTCCCTGCTGCAGATCGTAATAGGCGCTCGCTTCCTTCCCATAGATGTTCATCACGTAGTGCTCGGAGGCCGACGCGTAGCTGGCATTGAGCGTCGAGAGCGCGCCGCTCTCGTGCTCGAGGACCATGCTGGCCACATCCGGATTGTCGCCCGGGAGCACGAGCTGCGCGAGGCGCCCCGTGACCGTCGCGACCGGTCCCATCAGGTACTCCAGCACGTCGGTGTAGTGAATGCCGATCTGCAGCATCACCCCGCCGGGCATTCCCTCGGCGGTATAGCGCCACGAGGTCAGATCAGTCTTTCCCAGCCGGTCGCGGCTGATGTTCGCCTCCGCATTCACCAGCCGTCCGAACTCCCCGGCGTCGATCCGCTGCCGCACCCAGCGGAAATGCGTCTCACGCCGCCGCTGGTAGCCGAGGGCCAGGACGACACCCGCGGTGCGGCACGCGGCGGTCAGCGCGCGCGCGTCCCGAATGGTGTTGGCGATCGGCTTGTCGAGGAACACGTGCTTGTCCGCCTCGGCCGCCGCCCGCGTCGTGTCGAGGTGGGCGTCGTTCGGCGTAGTGTTGACGATCGCCTCGATGCGGCGGTCGGCGAGCATCGCCTCGTAGCTTGGCGCGGCTTCGCAGCGGTACTTCGCCGCGAAGGCGCGGCGTTTCTCATCGGATCGTGTGAAGCAGGAGATAATCTGTAGCCTGCCCGAGCGTGTGATGGCGTCGGCGAGCACGTCCGACCACCACCCCAGGCCCAGGCAGCCAATCCTTACTGGAACCATGCAGGCTTTAGGCTTTAGGCTTTAGGCTTTAGGCCTTGGGCTGTGGGCGGGCCTTGGGCCACGGGTCCGAAGCGCGCCCAAAGCCTGAAGCCCAAAGCCTGAAGCCTGAAGCCGAGTTCATTGCGTGACGTACACCGGGTTCGGCCGCTGGTTCAACTCGATGTACGTGCCCCACGGGTCATACGCGAACGCGAGCCCGCCGCCCTGCTGGTTCGGCGTGAACGGGCGATCGATCTTGACGCCGGCCGCTTCGAGCTTCTTCACGAAAGCCGCCAGGTCCCGGACGTCGAAGCCGATGTGATCGAGCACGCGCCCTTTCGTCGTCACCGTCGGCATGTCGGTCGGCGAGAACGTCAGGTTCACGCCCGGCAGGTCCGCGGCCTGGTTCTGCCCGCGCATGCCGGGGCGCGCGCCGAAGTGCTTCGCGTACCACGCCTGGATCTCCTTGATCTGCGCCTGCGGCACGTTGAAGTGGACGTGGTGGTGCTGGATCGGGAACCTCTGGTTCTTGTCCTCCAGAATCTCGATCCGCAGCTTGTCGGGCGTCTCAACGAACGCCTGATCGGTGCGGCCGTTGTTCCCCGGAATGACCTCAAGACCGTTGGCCCTCCATTTCGCGACCGACTGCTGTACGTTCTGCACGATGAACCCGACGTGGTTGACGACGCTGCCCACCGTGCCGCCGGTCGGCGGCGGGACGTTGTTCTGGTGGAGGTACACGACGACGCCGGGGAACCGCACGACCTCGAAGTTCCCCGCCTTCATCGACTCACCGCCGAGCGTCACGAAGATCTTCTTGTTCGCCTCGATATCCCGGGTGTTGAGGTGCCAGTGGCCCATCGTCACGCCCGTGTCGTTCGGCGGAAACGCCTGGGCAAAGGCGGTCCCGGCCCCGAGCATCCAGGCCATGGTCAACAGCGAAATGACTCTTCTCACAGCAACCTCCTTCATGGGAGGACGTGTCCCGCGTCTACTTGTCATCAATCCGATAGCTTGCGCCGATTGCCTCGACGGCCGCGCGCGCCACGCGATCGTCGAACTCCCAGCTGCCCCCCGAGACGCCGATGCCGCCGATGCATTCGCCGTCGATGATGATCGGGTAGCCGCCCTCCATCGCGGTCCAACGCTCCGGGCCCGCGGCGAGCGCGAGGCCGATTGCGTGCGCGACGTCGAGCGCCTGCGCCTGCGCTCCGTGCGAGCCGGTCGGCCGCTTGTTCGAGGCGGCGCAGACGGCTTTGGTCGTCGAGGAATGGACGGTGTGAAACCGCCCGCCGTCCATGCGCTCGAGCATCACCAGATGGCCGCCGGCATCCGCGATCGCGACCGCGATGGGAATCCGCTCGGCTTCCGCCATCGCCATCGCCGTGGCCATCATCCGCCGCGCGCCTTCGAGGGTCAGCCGCCTGGCCGGGGCGAAATACACATCAACTCCCAACTCCCAAGGCCCAACGCCCAAGGCCCAACGCCCAAAGCCGAAACACCTTACCGCACGCGCTCCCACATCCGGAGCGTGACGCGCTCCTTGCCGTCGGGCCCCTTCGCAAACGTGTTGAGCGACAGCCGGTCGGAGCTCACCTCGACGAAGCGGTGCATCCCGTTGCCGATGTTCCGCGGGTTGACGCTCCCCTCCACGTGGTGCGTCACCGACTGCTCCTCTTCGTTGATGGTGTAGCGGCCGAAGTACGCGGTGTAGGTCGCGTAGGCCCGCGCCTGCTCCTTCTCCGTCATCGGCCCCTCGCCCTTCCGCGGCGGGCGCACTTCGTCGCTGTTCATGATCTGGACGTACATTCGTCCCTGGCTGTCGTAAATGATGTACCCCGCCGGCGTCTTCCCGCGCGGGTACGTCGTCGGGCCGCTGCCGTCGACCACCCGCGTCTCGACGCCGACCATGCGCCAGGTGCCGGCAATCAGCCTGGTGACCTCCCCTTTGGGCGCCTTCGGCGCCCCCTGCGCGAAGACAGGCGAAGCCGCGGTCAGGCAGCCGAGCACGACAACACACATCCGCATACGCATGACGCCATTCTCCGCGGGGCACGCGCGCCCCGAGCGGCATAGAGCGTAGCAGATCCCGCCCCCAGCGCGGTTGCGATAGGATGCCGCTGTCCACCCGGCTTCCGTCACTGTCCTTCCAGAAGGAGCATTCATCATGGGTTCATCGCCCCTTCGCTACCGCACGGCGGCAATCGCCGTTCTGGCAACGCTCGTCGCGGCGTCCACGTCGGCGCAGGAACGCGTCGGCGGCCACTTCGGCGCCGTCATCCCGCTGGTCACGCGAGCGAACGGCACGACAACGACCGTCGCGGACGACTTCGTGATCGGGTTCCCCACCGGTATCACGATCCGCACCAGTCCACGCTGGGCCTTCGATCTCGAGCTGGTCCCGTCCATCCAGAACGAGCCGCTGCACGTCGACCTCACGGTCCACCCAGGAGTAATTGCGTCGATCGCCGGCGGCTTCGGTGCCGGGCTGCGCATGGCGTTCGACGTCAGGCGCCCGTCATGGGGCTTCACGCCAATCTTCAACCGCGGGTTCCCGCTCGGCGCCGGCACATCACTGTTCGGTGAGCTCGTGGTGCCGATCCGGTTTCAGATCGACCCGTTCGGCGAGCGCTTCACGTCGGTCGGACTGGGTGTCCACGCCGGGATCGGCTTTTAACGCGCCGTCTGGAGGTAGAGCGATGACTGCACACAGGACCGTGTTGACGGCGCTTTTCGTCGTCGTGCTCGTGGCCGTGTCCTCGTCGCAGGACCGGCGCAGCGCGGATTTCGAGACGCTGGAGGGCACCTGGATTGTGGAGCTCAGCGCGCCACCGACACCGACGGCGCTGCTGCTGACGACGTTTGCACGCGGGGGGGACCGCGATCGCGAACGGCAACAACGCACAGCCGGTGCTGCGCAGCGCCTGGCAAGGCGTCTGGGCCCGCAATTCATATCTGGACTTCACATCGACATGGCACCGGTGGAACTTCGACGCCGCCGGGACCTTCGCCAGCCGGAACGAGTTGCGCATGAGCATCCAGGTCGATCGTGCGCTCGAGACATTCACCGGCACCGTCGAGGTGCTGTCACTCGATCAGGCGGGGAACGTAACGGCGACAAGGCCAGGCACGCTGCGCGGCCGCCGTCTGGCACTGCGCGCGCCGGGCCGCTGATCGGCGGCCCGCCCGCTACATCGTGACGCGGCGTCCGCCGGTGCGGAGCCGGAAGAAGCCGTGCTCGCCGACCAGGTGCGCAAGCGAGAGCAGCATCACCGCGATCCAGAGCGGCATCGCGGCCACGGCCCTAATCCTGCGCCTCGACGACTCCGCCGCCCAGCCCTGCGGCTGCAAGCTGCTCGCGGCAGTAGGCCGCCTGGCCGGAGCTGACATAGAAGGCGGCGCCCATTCTGAGACTGCTGAAGAGCAGGCTCCGGGCAAACGGCTCCACCTGAACCGCGTAGTCCACGCCAGCCATCGTCAGCCATTCTTCGATGCGCAACGCGACGCGGAGCGACCCCGCGATGTAGATCCGCTCGGGGTCGTGCAGCTCATCGGGGTCAACGCGCGCCACGGCCTGAGTTGTAGCACGGGTGGCTACGCTATACTCGGCGCGCGCTCGACTGGCCCGATGTCGCATCCGATTGTCGGCCTTCACCACGTCACCGCCACGTCCGACGACGCGCAGGCCGACCTCGACTTCTGCCTGGGCGTGCTGGGGCTGCGGCTCGTCAAGAAGACGGTGAATTTCGACAATCACTCCGTCTATCACTTCTATTACGGCACCGAACGCGGCGCGCCCGGCACGATCTGGACGACCTTTCCCTATAGAGGCCGGGGTGTGCCGGTCGGCCGGAAAGGCGCCGGGCAGGTCACGGCCACGGCGTTCTCCGTGCCGGCCGGCTCGCTCGCGTCCTGGACGGCCCATCTGCGCGCGCGCGGCGTTGCCGCAGACGAAGCCACGCCGCGATTCGGCGAAGAGTCGTTGCGATGTACGGATCCGTCGGGCCTCCGCTTCGAGCTGATCGCCAGCGATAGCGACACGCGTCCGCCCTGGCCCGGCGGCCCCGTTGGCGAACACGCCGCCATTCGCGGCCTCCACCACGTGACGCTGACCGTGCGCTCGCCGCAGCAGACGGTGGAGCTGCTGACGACGCTGCTGGGGTGCCAGGTGGTCGACGAAGCGGAGTCATACGTGCGGCTCGCCGTCGGCGAGCGGGCGCCGGGGCGCATGCTCGACGTCAGATACGATCCGGCTGCGGAGCCGGCGATGAACGGCCTTGGCACGGTCCATCACGTCGCGCTGGCAATCACCGGCGGCGACGACCAGGCGCGCCTCCGGCGCGAGTTGATTCAGTACGGCTGTCAGGTGACCGAGATCCGGGATCGTTGTTACTTCACGTCGATCTACTTCCGGGAGCCCGGCGGTGTGCTGCTCGAGATCGCGACCGTCGATCCGGGCTTTACCGTCGACGAAGACGTCCGCGATCTGGGGCGGAGCCTCAAGCTGCCGCCGTGGGAGGAGCCGCACCGGCCCGAGATCGAGCGCACGCTGCCGCCCGTTCGCTCGACCGCGGCGTAACGGATTGCCTACCTGCACCACGCCCAGACCGAGGCCGCCCAGACAACGTGGTTCCCTCTTGAACGGGCGGACGGCTAGGCGCAGAATGCCGAGGTCAGGACCGGGGTCAGATCCCGGGTCTGACCCCGACACGGGAGAGCCACCATGCAGACACCCGCACTTCGGTTCCGAGCCCTGGGGATCGCGCTCATGGTCGTACTCATCGGCCTGCCGGCGGTGGCCGCCGCCCACATCACACGGATTGTCATCGATCCTGCCCAGTCGCAGTCGCCCGTCTTCGAGGGGCGCGTCTTCGGGCCCAACGGCAGCGTCGGCCCGTACGAAAAGATCCGGGGCAGGGCGCACGGCGAGCTCGACCCGGAGGATCGGCGCAACGCGGTCATCACGGACCTGAAGCTCGCACCCCGGAACGCCCGCGGCAAGGTCGAGTACTCGATGGACATCATGATCCTCAAGCCGATCGACTTGCGGCGGGGCAACCACAAGCTGATCCTCGACTTCAACAACCGGGGCGACCTTCGCGTGGCCGCGCTGAACGACGCGCCGGCCAGCAACAACCCGACAACGGCCGCCCACGCCGGCAACGGCTTCGTCATGGACCTCGGCTACACCATCGTCGCCAACGGCTGGGACTTCGGCGCCACCAAAGAAGGGTTCACCATCTCGGTGCCCATCGCTCGCAATCCGAATGGATCGAGCATCACCGGGCCGTCGTACGAGTACATCAACTTCGACGATGCGAAGAGCGTGCGGTACGAGCTGACGTATCCCGCGGCGACGCTCGACACGTCGAAGGCCACGCTCACGGTACGGGCGCGCCTCGACGATCCGCCGACGCCGGTCCCGGCCAGCGGCTGGGAGTACGTGGACGAGCGGACGATCCGGCTGGTGCCGGCAGGAACGCCGTTCAAGCAGAGCCACATCTACGAGTTCGCGTACACGGCCAAGGATCCGATCGTGGCGGCGGCGGGACTGGCGGCGACGCGCGACTTCGTCTCGTTCCTGCGCCATGCGAAAGCGGACGAGGCGGGCAACCCGAATCCGCTGGCCGGCGACGTGCGCTACACCTTCAGCTTCTCGATCTCGCAGCCGTCGCGCACCCTGAACGACTTCGTGGCGTTCGGCTTCAATCAGGACGAGCGGGGCGCGCGCGTCATCGACGGCATGCTCAAGTGGACCGGCGCCGGCAACGGCGACCAGATCAACTACCGCTTCGCGCAGACCGGTCGGACCGAGCGCAACCGGCAGAACCATCTGTATCCGGAAGGCGTGTTTCCGTTCACCTATCAGATGGTCACCGATCACCTGAGCGGCACGCGCGGCGGGCGGCTCACCCGCTGCACCGACACGAACACCTGCCCGCGGATCTTCAACGCGAACTCCGCGAACGAGTACTGGGTGAAGGCCGGCTCGCTGCTCCACACCGACACGCGCGGCAACGACCTGCCGGATCCGGAGAACGTGCGGTACTACCTGATCTCGGGCCTCTCACACGGCGTCGGCAACGTGACCAGCAAAGGCATCTGCCAGCAGTTCCTGAACCCGACGAGTCCCTTCCCGGCGTTGCGCGCGCTCCTCATGGCACTTGACGGGTGGGTCACCGCGGGCACGCCGCCGCCGCCGAGCCAAGTTCCGCGGCGCGCCGACAACACCGCCGTGATGGCCGTCCCGCGACCCGGACATCAGACGGCGGTCGTGCCGCAGGAGAAGCTCGGATGGCCGACGATTCCGGGCGTCACCTACACCGGACTCGTCACCGCGCGCTATCACCTCGACTTCGGGCCGCGGCTCGACGAAGGCCTCATCACCAAATATCCGCCGTCGCTCGCCGGCCGTCCGGCGTACCCCATCTTCGTCTCGAAGGTGGACGCGGACGGCAACGAGGTCGCCGGCATCCGCATGCCGCCGGTCGAGGCGCCGATTGCCACCACCACGGGTTGGGCGCTGCGCCGCGCCGGCTTGGGTGAGAACGAGGGGTGCGAGGCGAGCGGCCAGCACATCGCCTTCGCGAAGACGAAAGCCGAGCGGATGGCAGCGGGCGACCCGCGCCTCTCGCTCGAGGAGCGCTACAAGACGCACGAGGGATACGTCGCGGCCGTCCGGCGCGCGGCCGAAAAGCTCCGGCAGCAGCGGCTCCTGCTGCCGGCCGACGCCGAGCGCTACGTCCAGCAGGCGCAGGCGAGTAACGTCTTGCGCTGATGTTCTCGTCACGGCGGTGCCGGTCGGCGCCAGAGCGTCCCCGGCCCCGCCGCTCGCGACAATCCTTCCTTCCTCGACACCGGGGGGCAGGGAGTTTTTTCCCAGCACTTCCCGTGCGAGCCGCCCATGGCCCGGGGCTGCGCGCCAGCCTCACGCGGCGTGCGCTTGCAGACGGCGTGCGGGCCCTTGCTAAGGCGCGTTTCTTGCAGGGCGTGACAGCGCGACGGCCCCGCCCCGTCGCCGGATCGGAGGACTGGTTTCACCTACGGAGAACCAGGATGGCGCTTACGCTCACCGCCGTAGAGAATCGCCCCGCAATCGCGGTCGTCTGGGGGTCCGATGTGAGCCCCGCGCGCTACCCCGAGATCCTCGCCATCCTCTCGCAGAACTGGCGGAATGCCGACCCCTATCTGGACGACTTTTCGACAGTGATGCGCAACTCCGCCGGCGACATGCTGGTGCGCATCTCCGACGGCTGGATTGACGGCGTGCTCCGAACCAAGCTGATCCGCTCGCAGGGCAACCCTCTCAGGGTGCACGGATCCTTCGAAGAGCTCGTCGGGCCGTACTGGTCCCGGCGCGATCGCGTTGCCGATACCCGGATCCTGGTCGACCTGACGAAGCGGGAAGGGGCGTCCGGCGTCGCCAGGAGCCTCATCGCCGCGTGTCTGGACGCGTTCCGGGAACCGAACATCGCGACGTTCAGTCCCGAAGACCGCGCCGCGCTGCACACGCATTTTGGAGCGTATCCGGTGGGCAGAATCGAAAACGCCCGCCCGCGGCATCCCTCTCCACACGTCATTCTCATGTGCTATCGCGGGTTCTCACGCCACCCGTGGCCCCGGCTCTCACCCGACCTCGCGGCCTAGCCATCTAAGCTGCCGCGTTGTCAAAGCGCTATGTCTTCGGCTTCCGAGCCGCCGCCCGGCGCGGCTTGGCCGGCTTGGGCGGCGCCACCGTGGAGGACCGCTCGAGCCGGACGAGCGGGGTCGCGAACGTGCGGGAGCCGTGCTCGTCGAAGTCGATGACGGTGTGATGATCGTTGAGGACGGTGATGGTCCCGTGGCCGTACTGCGCCTGCGACACGCGGTCGCCCACCAAATACCGGGGCACGTTTCCTCTCCTTCCGGGGCGACGCGGAACGCGCGGCCTCTGCAAAATTATAGCGGGTTAATATTTACTCCACGCGCATGCGTGCGGATCGCCTGCTCCTCCTCGCGGTGGTGTCGCTGGCGACCGGGGTGGACGCCCGGTCGGCACCCTCACAGCAACCTGCAGCAACCAGCCAGCGGAGCGTCTGGGACGGCGTCTACACCGGGGCGCAGGCGGCGCGCGGGGAGGCCCGCCACAAGACGAGCTGCAGCTCGTGCCATGAGGACGGCCTGCCCCGGGGCGAGGCGTTCGCCCGGAACTGGAGCGGCAGCGACGTCGAAAGCCTCTTCCGCCGGATCAGGGACTCGATGCCGCCGGGCGCCCCGGCCAGCCTGAGCGACGCCGAGTACCTCGACATCGTCGCCTACATGTTGCGCGTCAACGGCTTCCCCGCCGGTCGCGACGAGCTGCGCGCCGGCACCTTGAGCATCCGGATCGAAGGACGGAACGGACCGGAGCCGGTGCCCAACTTCGCGCTGGTCCGCGTCGTGGGTTGCCTGATGCCCGGACCGGGCGCAGACTGGACGCTCGCGAACGCGAGCGAGCTGGCGCGGACGCGGAATCCGGCGGCGTCGAACGGCGAGGAGCTGAAGAGCGCGGCGGACAGTGCGCTGAGCGGTCACGTGTTCCGGCTGATGAACGTCTACCCTCGGCCCGATGCGTTCCAGGGGCACAAGGTCGAAGCAAAGGGATTTCTGATCAGGGATCCGGCCGGTGACCGGATCAACGCGACCGTACTGCAGCCGCTCGCGCCGCGCTGTCCATAACCTCCCGGATCGCTGCGGCGCTGCTCAACGGTTCTGAACCGACCTGTTCGGGTTCACCGTCACGGTCACCTCGTGTATCGATTCGAGCTGGCCGTCGCTGGCGATCGCCCGCACCACATATGTTCCGGGCGCGCTGAAACTCACGCTGGTCCGCAGCTCGACGGGCGTGCCGTACACGGCGGGAGCATTGCTGGGATCGAAGGTCACTTTGCCAGGGCCTCTGTACTGGATCCATCTGATCCGCACGCCCTCCGTACGGCGCGTCCGCGTGTTTGGGTCCGGAGTCGCAGGAGTGAGGTTAGGGGATGGAGGTGAGGCATTCGAGCGCCGCGGTGGCGGTTTCGGTAACCCGTCATCGGTCGCCGAGACGGTCAACGTGGCCGGATTCGACAGCGTGATCGTCTGCGCGGGGCTGCCCGTGATGGACGGAGGTTGGTTGCCCTCCGCGAGGACACCGCCGCCCCTATTTTCGGACACCACCTCGGGATTCAGCTCCCATTCCGGTTGAAGCCACCCCTTCGCCATCTCCGTCCGCCCGCGGGACGTCAACGTCCATACGATCTTCCGATTCTTGTCCCAATCTTTCGGCACCGGGACCTTGAAGACGAATCGCTGCCGTCTCGGGTATAAATGCGTGGGCTGACCTCGATCGGGCCCATCCACATCGACCGCGTTGTTCGGGCCGACTGGGATGTCGACCTCCTCCTCATAATTCCTGTTCAGATATCCGAAGACCATATTGAACGTGCCGTCGGGGTTCCGCTCCCAGCCCTCAAATGCGGGAGCGACGTTCTGCCCCCTCATATATCGCACCTGTGCGCCTGCGTGCCGCTCGGCCACGACCATCAGCGCCAGCGCGAGCGCGCCTATCACATATCGGGAGTGGGGTGTCATGGTTGTCAGTTGGTCGTGTTTCTGGCCCTCCGCGCTTCGACCTGCTGCTTGTAGTCCTCGTCGGAGAGATAGTACCAACTCATCCAGGCGAAACTCATGTCGTCAATCGTCCGCTGCCCGTAGGTGATGAGGTTGTCCGGGTCGGGATTGAACTTATTGGCGGCCGTGTTGTTGTGCCACCCGATGACGTGCAGGACGGTCCCGGCGGGGAGCAGCGGCTGCACATCCTCGTCGTAGAGGTAGACGACGTGCCAGGCGAACTGATACCGATCCACGCAGCTCAGCGTCTCCACTCGGTTCTGCTGCTGCGTGTTCCCCGTGGCCGGAGTGTCCGTGGGCGGGTAGATAGCCTCCACGCACATCGCCTTCCCGCGGTTGTGCATGTGGGGCTGGAACGACAGGATTCGGGCCGGTCTGGTCAGGGTGAAGTAGCCGTCGGATCGGACGTTGTCGGTGTTGGCCGGAATGTCGAGATCTTGATTTCTCCCGACGCCCTCTGAAATCTCGACGTACTTCGGGACGTATCCTTTCGGATAGAACTTGAGCCCAAGCTCCACGTTGGCGTTCATCTCCTCGCCAATCGGGTGGAGATGGAGATTGAAATTGATCTTCGAGCCCGCCTTCATCAGACGGCCGGCGCCCTCGGGGAAGACGTCGGCGTTCTTGCCCAGCGCATACTCGTTGAGCAAGACTCCCCGCGGACTGTCGGTATCATCAATGGACCCGTCGGGATCTCTCATCGTCTGTACCGAGTGGTGGACGACCCTGAAGCCCTTGCTGGGTTTGGTTTCCACAGCCTTCAGGTATCGGTCCTCGGTCACACCGGCGTCCACGAGAATGTCCACCCACCTGTCGGGCCCCTGGGCGGGGACGATCAGGTCCTGCGGGAGCGTCACGATCAGGTCGGGCGCCTCCATGTGCCACTTGTCCACGTCCTCGAACTGCCGCGGAGGCGGCATGTCGGCCGGGTTCCCAAGGGGCGCGCCGGCATCCACCCATTTGGCAACCGTCTCGATCTCGGCATCGGACAGTGAGCGATCGTTCTTGAACCTGCTGATGCCCACGTTTCGATCGATGTGCCAGGGCGGCATCTCGCGAGTCAAGGTGCGTTGCTTGATCGCCCTGGCCCACGGCCGCACCTGCTCATGGGTCATCAACGACATCGGGGCGATCGAGCCGGGCCGATGGCAGACCTGACAGGAACGCTGCAGGATCGGCGCGACGTCCTTTGCGAACGTTGGCTCCTGCGCGGTCGGCGTCTGCGCGGCCGCCACGGCGGGGGCGGCGAAGAAGGCTGCCACAATCAGGCCGGCAGCACTGGAAATCAGGGATCTCGGTATGGTGGCCATGGTTCCCTCCTGCCAAGCTCCGAAACTATGAGGCCGGGGTTTACCGTAGAGACTCCAGCACCTGGCGGATCGCCGCGGCCGTCGGGGGTGAACTGATGATGTTCATCCCCCGCTGAACGCCCTCGGCGATCTTGAGCGGCGTCCATCCGCGCTTGTTGGGTCGGTTCCAGATGTCGATCCGCGCGCCTCGTTCGGCCAGATAGCGCACCACGGACGGCACGTGCTTGTAGGCGGCGCCGTGCATGACGGTCTCGCCGTTGTTGTCGGACGCGTTCAAATCGCTGCCGAGCTCCAGCGCGACTTTCACGGCTTCCAGCACCTCCGGCTCGGTGCCCGGATCCTCACCAGGGTTCTGCGTGCCCACGCCGGCCGCGACCATGAGCGGCGTCGTGTTGTCTTCGTTCGGGAGCTTTGGATCGGCGCCCAGCTCGGCGAGCAGCCGCATCAGCTCGAAATCGGCGGTCCTCGCGGCGAGCAGGAACGGCGTCGCGCCGATCGAGTTCAAGGTGGTCAGCCCCATCGGCGGCTTTTTCGTCACGCGCGCGTTGATCGCCGCGCCTTTGGCCACAAGCCGCCTGACGAACTCCAAGCTGTCCATGTTGCCGGAGCCTTGCGGCGCGGGGTTGTTGCTCCCGGCGATCCCCGCCTTCCGCACCCAGGACACCTGGTGCAGCGCCGTCCATCCGCGAGGCGCCGCGTTCGGGTCGGCGCCGCGATCCAGCAGCCACGCAGCCAGCTCGTAGTGCGCGTTGGCGGCCGCGAGCAGGAACACGTTCAGGCCCGCTTCTGCGGGCGCCGGGTTCGTGTCCTCCGCGACAGGGTCGTGCATCGGCGTCGTCGCCGGAATCGAATCGTTCAGGTCGGCGCCCGCCGAGACGAGCGCTTTCACCGCATCGATCTGCCCCTCGCGGGCCGCAAACAGCAGCGCCGTGAAGCCGCCGCTCGAACGCGCGTGCACGTCGGCACCGCGCGCGACGAGCGCCTCGATCGCCGCGGCATGCCCCTCGGCCGCCGCCCACATCAGCGAGGTCTGGCCGTGCCATCCCTCCTTGGCGTTCACGTCCGCGCCGTACCGGAGGAGGACGTTCACCGCATCGACCTTCCCCGTGCGTGCCGCCGTCATCAGTACCGTCTCGCCGCCGGGCAGCACGGTGTTGACGTCGGCGCCCGCCCTCAGGAACAGGTCGATGGCGGCGGCGCTGCCGTTGATGCACGCAAGCCAGAGCGGCGTCACGCCGTACCGGTTCGCCGCCTTCACGTCGGCGCCCGCGGCGATCAACCGCGCCATCGTCTCGAGGTCGTCCGCATGGGCCGCATAGTGCAGCGGCGTGGTCCCGTCCGGGCGCACGTCGGGCTGCTGGGCGGCGGCTCCTCCCGCACCGCCCAGGACCAGCAACGACAGCGTCAGCACTCGGCCTGCGACGTTGGCCCGCATCGGCTCCTCAGACGTTGAGCGGTTCCTGGACCTCCGCAACCCTGCCGGTACTGTCGACGAAGCGGTCGAGATGGACGCCGACCTTGTCGAGCAGCGTCAGATGCAGGTTGGCGAGCGGCGTCTGCTCCGCGTACTTGACGTGACGTCCGCCCCGGAGCCTTCCGGCGCCGCCGCCGGCGACGACGATTGGCAGGTTCGAGTGATCGTGAACGTCGGGATTCCCCATCCCGCTGCCGAGCAGGTACATGGAGTGATCGAGCAGCGAGCCGTCGCCGTCGGGCGTTTCCTTCAACCGCTGGACCAGGTACGCGAAGAGCGACACGTGGTGCGCGTTGATCTTGGCCAGCTTGGCCAGCTTCTCCGGATCGTTCGTATGATGCGAGACCGGATGGTGCGGTTCGGGCACCCCGATGTGCGGATACGTCCGCGTGCTCGTCTCGCGCGCCATCTGGAACGTGATCACCCGCGTCGTGTCGGTCTGCAGCGCGAGCACCTGCAGGTCGAACATCAGCTTCACGTGGTCTTCCCACACGGCCGGCACGGTCGCGGGCCGGTCGAGATCCAGCGTCACCCCCTCGGCCGTCGCCTTCTCGGCGCGCTGGATGCGGCGCTCGACCTCGCGCACCGAGTCGAGATACTGCGCCAGCCGCGTGCGATCGGCGGCGCCGAGCTGGCGCCGGAGTCGGGCCATGTCGGTGGTCATCCAGTCGAGGATGCTGCCGTTCCGCTGCAGGTCGGCGCGCCGGCGCTCCGGCGGCCCGCCGTCGCCGAACAGGCGCTCGAACACGACCCGCGGATCGGCTTCGGTCGGGAGCGGAGTTGTCGGCGACGACCAGGAGAGATTGTTCTGATACGCGCAGGCGAACCCGTTGTCGCAGTTGCCGACCTGGGCGATCAGATCCGTCCCCAGCTCCAGCGACGGAATCGGCGTCTCGCGTCCGATCGCCTGTGCGGCAATCTGGTCGACCGTGATGCCCAGCTCGTAGTCGGTCCCCTCGGTGCGCTTCGCCTTGGCGCAGCTGAGGAACGCACAGTTCGCCGAGGCGTGGTTCCCGGTGGTGTAGGCGTTCCGGAGCTCGAGGTTGCTGATAACGGTGACCTGATCGATGAACGGCACGAGCGACGCCAGCGACGGCGACAGCTCGGTCATCCGCCCTTCCCCGCTCGGCACCCACTGGGCCGCGTTCGCGCCCATCGGGATGTACACGAACCCGAGGCGGCGCACTGGCCGCGCCGCAGTCTGCGCGAGCGCGGACGCGGCAGGCACCATCGCGTCGAACAGCGGCAGCGCCAGCATCGTCCCCATGCCGTGCAGGAACGTACGCCGGGGCAACGAGGTCTTGGTGATGAACATGCACAACTCCTTGCCGTCGTTCACGCTCCAGAACACGAACCGAGAACTCAGAAGCCAGAAGTGTGAACGACACGATTCAATTCGCCGTCTTCCGCATCTGGAACGGCGCGCTCTTCACCACACCCAGCACGAGCGACGAAAACCGATAGTCCTGGCTGCGCGCGTCACGCGTAATGGCACGAACGGCCGGGGCGTCGTAGTACTCGAGTCCACGGCCCAGCGCGTACGTGAGCAGCTTTTCGGTGACCGTGGTCGCGAACAGCTCCGGGCGGCTCAGGATTGCCTTCCGCAGCCCGGCCACGCCATCGAACGTCGTCCCTCCGGGCAGCCCGCCCGTCGCATCGACCGGCGTGCCTGCCTCGGTGCGCGTCCGCCAGCGGCCGATCGCATCGAAGTTCTCCATCGACAGGCCCGCCGGATCCATCAGCTGATGGCAGCCCGAGCACGCCGGATTCGAGCGATGTTGCGCCATCCGCTCGCGCATGGAGAGCGCTTTGCCAACCGGCGGATTGCTGAGCGGCGGGACGTTGCCGGGCGGCGGAGGCGGCGGCGTGCCGAGGATATTCTCCAGAATCCACTTGCCGCGGAGCACCGGCGATGTCCGGTTCGCGTACGAGGTGACCGTCAGGATGCTGCCGTGCCCGAGAAGGCCGGCGCGCACGCCGTCCTCAGCGAGCGCGACCCGGCGGAACCGGCTCCCGTAGACGTTCGGAATCCCGTAGTGCCGGGCGAGACGCTCGTTGACGAATGTGTACGGCGCCCGCAGCAGGTCGAGCACGTTGCGGTCTTCCCTGACGATGCTCTCGAAGAGCAGCTCGGTCTCGCGCCGGAACGCCTGGCGCAGGTTGTCGTCGAACTCCGGGAAGGTGCGCGGGTCGGGGCTCACTGCGTCGAGGTTCCGCAGGTACAGCCACTGCCCGGCGAAGTTCGACACCAGCGCCTCGGCCCGCCGATCGGCGAGCATGCGCCGCACCTGCCGCTCCAGCACCTCCGGCCGGCGGAGCGTGCCGTCAAGCGCGCGGCCGAGCAGTTCCTCGTCCGGGATGCTGCTCCAGAGGAAGAACGACAGCCGCGAGGCGAGCTCCACGCCGCTGACGCGGTACGCGACGGGCACCCCATCGCGCAGGCCCGGGGCCCTCACGGCGCCTGCGCCGTGGGGTGGGAGGCGCGATGGGGACCCCGCCGTGTTCGGCGCCACGTTCGCCGGATCGCGCTCGATGCGGAAGAGGAACTCCGTGCTGGCGAGAATCGCCCGCAGCCCCATCTCGATGCCCGCTTCGAACCCCTCCTGCACGCGCACGTCGCGGTAGAGCGCGAGCGGCACCCCGAGGTCGGCATCGGTGACCGCCCGCCGGTACGCCCGCCGCGCCAGCGTCGAGAGAATCGTTTTGGCGCACGCCGCCTCGTCTGCCGGCACCGCGGGCCGGCAGACGAAGATCCGCCGCCGGCTCGGCGTGTCGCCGGCGCCCCGCGCATCGAACGGACCAGTAATCGAGACCGAATGGACCGCCGGCTGCACGCGCGGGTGCCGGTCCATGTTGAAGTGCGCCGGGTACGGCTGCCGCACCGTCTCGAGCAGCGCGAACGTCTTCCGCTGGAAGGTCGCCCCCAGCTCGTGCGGCCCCGCGCGCACGGTGGCGCGCACCTTCAGGTCTCGGTCGACCGCCTCGTCTGCGTAGTAGTCGCCCACCTTGTTGCGATTCGGGACGACCGTGAACAACTCCAGCCGCTGGCCGTCCAGCGTGAGCTCCAGCTCGTGCGGCTCGTACAGCCCCTCGACGTTCTCGTTGCGATCGCGTGAGAGCCGGATCTGGAATTCGTAGGTGCCGTCGAGGGGAAACATGTGCCGGATGGACGTGCCGCCGCGCGTGCCGAACGGCAGGCCCTCGAAATGATCCTCCTGCGTGAGGTCCGCCGGCAGCAGCACGATGTGCGTCGTCGGCGCCGGCGGCGGGCTGCCGACGGCAAGGCGGCTGACCTTCTGCGCCGCCGCCAGATAGCGCTCGAGGAGCGTGGGCGAGAGCTCCCCCACCCCTACGTTGTCGAACCCGTGGCTCACGTCGTCTTTCGGGAGCAGTGACGCCACGTCCACCTCGACGCCGAGCAGATCGCGGATGGCGTTCTGATATTCCGTTCGATTGAGGCGCCGGAACGTCTCCGCGCGTCCCGGATTCGGCGTCGCTGCCGCGGCCCGATCGAGCGCCGTCTCGAGATGCGAGACAAGGGCGTCGTAGGCCGTCTCCGCCGGTCGCCGCGCGCCGGGTGGCGGCATCATCCGGACGCGCAGCTTCCGGACGACCTTCTCCCACACCTCGGCATGCTCGCCCGCGCGGTCGACATCGAGCGCTGCCAGCGAGAGACCGGCGGTCTTGGTGGTGTCGTTGTGGCACGTGACGCAGTACTGGCCGAGAACAGCGCGCGGCGAGGGAGCGCCGGTCGAATGACTGGGGACGAGTTGCGGTGGCGGCGCGCCGGCGCCAAGGGACCCTGCAGATACCAAGATGACCGCCAACCCGCCAGCCGACCAGACCCGCCAGCGCTGCGCCATCCGTCCTCCAGGTGTAGGGCGGGTTCCTCGACACGCTCGGGGTGTTCACGAGCGCGTCGAAGGACGAAGCGACCCGCGGGTCAAGAATAGACCAACCAGTTGCCGGACGCTAGCGCATTCCAGCACACGAAGTCCGCGCCTTGGGCCCCGGCAGCCGGATTCGGCAGCCTACGGCGTGCATTCAACGGCTATAATCCCGCCGGATTCCGCATCATCGGGCTCACGCACCCTCGAGTTCGGCGCCTCGTCCGTCACGCAGGAGATGGAATCATGAAGCGCCTTGGTCTCGTGATCGTCCTGTCCGTGCTCGCGACGCCGCTGGCCGCGCAGTGGCTGAACTATCCAACACCCGGCATCCCACGCACACCCGACGGTAAACCCAACCGGACCGCGCCGGCGCCGCGCACCCCCGACGGCAAGCCGGACCTGTCGGGACTCTGGCAGCGGACCAACAACCAGAAATACCGCCGCAACATTGCCGCGGACCTCAGGCCCGAGGAGATACAGCCGTGGGCGCGCAACCTCGTGGCCGAGCGCATGGAGCACCTCGGGAAAGGTCACATGGCCGTTCACTGCCTCCCCTGGGGTCCCGCGTACCTCACCAGCGAGCGGATGTTCAAGATCGTGCAGACCCCCGGCCTGATTCTGATGCTCGACCCGGATGTCACCTTCCGCCAGATCTTCATGGACGGCCGCCCGCTGGAGAAGGAGCCCAATCCGACCTGGATGGGCTATTCGGTCGGACGATGGGAGGGTGACATGCTCGTTGTCGAGAGCTACGGCTACAACGACAAGACGTGGCTCGACTCCTACGGCCATCCCCACTCGGAGGCGCTGCGCATGACCGAGCGCTACCGGCGGCGCGATGTCGGGCACATGGACATCGAAGTCACGTTCAGCGATCCGAACGTCTACGCGCGGCCGTGGACGGTGAAGTTCAACGCCGAGCTGGAACCGGACACGGAACTGTTCGACGCGGTGTGCGCCGAGGGCGCGTACAGGAGCCTCGAGAGCTGGGTGGGCAAGGCCTCGGACGAAAAGAAGAACGAGGCCATGGTCGCACCGGCGATCCTGGCGAAGTATGTCGGCACCTATGTCGAACAGGACTTGTGGGGCGAGGGCCCGCATCCCCGAATCATCCAGATCACCGTCGAGAACGGGCGGCTGGCGGCCGAATTGAGCAACAGAGGAAAAGCGATCCTGATCGCGCAATCGGACACGACCTTTGCCGGCCTGTTCGGATGGGGGGTCAAGTTCGTCACCGACAGCAGCGGCGTGCCGACGCATCTGCTCGAGATGCACGTCTCGGGCGACTACCGGTTCGTCAAGCGGAAGTAGCCAAGCTGGCGGGGTCCCCGACGCGCGGACTTTGCGCGCTGGGCTAGCTCGCGTTCGGCAGCTTGCTGCGTGCCTTCAGCGGCAGTGTCCTGATCTCTTTGGACCAGGAATGTCCGCAGTCGGGGCATTTGAAGGTGGCAATCGATCGGGACCGCACGATCAGTCGCACGTGCAAAGCGCCACAGTCCTCGACGGGGCATTTCAGCGGCACGAGCAACGCCTTGGACGAGGGACCGTCGGGGCCCATCGGGCCACCTCCGCAGCGTGACCGGCGAGCTTTGATGAAGGCTGCCGCGGTGTGCCCGGGGTCACGCGCACGCACAGTCGTTCAGGAAAACGACCGCCGCAATTATACGCTCGTGCCGTATAATCGCCCCGGATTTCAGCGTCATCGGTCTCGCCCACCCCCTGGGGTTCGGTTCCTCGGCCGTCACGCAGGAGGTTGAGCCATGAAGCGCTTTGGCCTGGCGATTGTCTTGTCCGTGCTTGCCACGCCGCTGGCGGCGCAGTGGTTGAAATATCCAACACCCGGCATCCCGCGTATCCCCGACGGTAAACCCAACCTGGCCGCTCCGGCGCCGCGGACGCCCGGCGGCAAGCCTGACCTGTCGGGGCTTTGGCAGCGGACCAACAACCAGAGATACCGCCGCAACATTGCCGCGGACCTCAAGACCGAGGAGGTCCAGCCGTGGGCTCGCGAACTCGTGGCGGAGCGCATGGAGAACCTGGGAAAAGATTCCATGTTCGCCAATTGCCTGCCATATGGCCCCGCCTACGCCACCAGTGAGCGCATGTTCAAGATCGTGCAGACCCCCAGCCTGATCCTCATGCTGGACCAGGATCTCACCTACCGTCAGATCTTCATGGACGGGCGCCCGCTGGAAAAGGAGCCCAATCCAACCTGGATGGGGTATTCGGTTGGACGCTGGGAGGGTGACACACTCGTCGTCGAGAGCTACGGGTACAACGACAAGACGTGGCTCGACTCCTACGGCCATCCTCACACGGAAGCGATGCGCATCACGGAGCGCTACCGCCGCCGCAACTTCGGGCACATGGACATCGAAGTTACGATCAGCGATGCCAACGTGTACGCCCGGCCCATCCGGATCCCCTTCAACGCGGAGCTCGAGCCCGACACCGAACTGCTCGAATCCGTCTGCCTGGAGGGCGCGCACAAGAGCCTCGAGAACTGGGTGGGCAAGGCCTCGGACGAGAAGAGGAACGAGGTGATGGTCCCGGCCGCGATTCTGGCCAAGTACGTTGGCAGATACGTCGAACAGGACCTCTGGGGCGAGGGGCCGCATCCCCGAATCATCACGATTACCGTCGAGAACGGCCGGTTGGCGGCCGAGTTGAGCAACCGAGGGAAGGCGACCCTTACGGCGCAGTCGAACACCACCTTTACCGGCTTGTTCGGCTGGGGCGTCCGGTTCGTCACCGACAGCAGCGGCGTGCCGACGCACCTGCTCGAGATGCACATCTCGGGCAATTACCGGTTCACGAAGGAAAGATAGGCGCGCGGAGGGCCGACCTTCAGGCCGCCCCTCCGCTCACACTGCCACCCCGCCCCAGACCTGACGCGTCACGTCGAGGATCCGCTCGAGCTTCGCCCACTGGTCCGCCTCGGTGATCTGATTGCCGTGGACCGTGCTGGCGAAGCCGCACTGCGGCGACAGGCAGAGGTTCTCGAGCGGCACGTATCGCGCGGCCGCACTGATCCGCTGCGTCAGGTCTGACGCGGATTCGAGCGCGGCCACCTTCGTCGTCACCAGCCCGAGCACCACGGTCTTGTCCTTCGGCACGAACCGCAGCGGCTCGAACGTCCCCGACCGGGCATCGTCGTATTCGAGGAAGTACGCGTCGACGTGCAGCGCGTTGAAGAGCGCGTCGGCGACCGGTTCGTAGCCCCCTTCGGCCACCCACGCGCTCTTGAAGTTGCCACGGCACAGGTGGATGGCGACGGTGAGGTCCTTCGGCCGGCTGTCGATGACCGAGTTGATCAGCGCCGCATACGCGTACGGGAGCTGGTTCGGGTCGTCTCCGCGCTCCTGGGCCTGTGCCCGGAGCTGCGGGTCGCAGAGGTACGCGAGGTTCGTATCGTCGAACTGGATGTACCGGCACCCGGCGTTGTAGAGCGACGTCACCTCTTCGCGGTACACCTGTGCGAGGTCCTCGAAGAACTCGTCGAGGTCCGGATAGGCGTGGATGTCGATCCCCTTCCGCCCGCCGCGGAAGTGCACCATCGTCGGCGAGGGGATCGTCACCTTGGGCGTTTTCGTGGCGACCGACTTCAGGAAGCGGAAGGCGTCGGTCTGGATGTCCTGGACGTGCCGCAGCTTGCCGCTGACCGTGATGCGCGGCGGCGCGAAATCGATGTCGCCGTCGCGCGTGTGGAACTTCGTGCTGATGCCGCCCGCGATCGACACGCCCTCGAGCCGCTGGAGAAAGTCGATGTGAAAGAACGTGCGGCGGAACTCACCGTCGGTGATGCTCTGCAGCCCGATCGCTTCCTGCTTTTTGACAACCTCGCGGATTGCTTCGTCTTCGACGGCGCCCAGCTCGTCCTTCGTGATCTGGTTGTTCTGAAAGCGCTCGCGGGCGTCCTTGAGCCGCTCGGGCCTCAGGAGGCTGCCGACGTGGTCGGCGCGGAAGGGTGGATTCAGCCGTGACAATGTAATAACCTCCGCGAGGCGGACTGCATCTTACCTGTTTTCCACCATGACGGACGGTCGCGCCGACGTTGGCGCGCTCTTGGACGAGGGACGCTGGACCGGCTATCAGAAGCTGCTCGTCGCGGCGACCGCGCTGACGATCATCTTCGACGGCCTGGACAACCAGTTGCTCGGCGCCATCGTGTTCGGGCGCTTTGGATCGCGCGCCACGATGCTCGCGATGACCGCCGGCGCGATCGCCGGCTGCGGGCTCCTGGCGGACACCGCGATCGGCGAGCGCTCGACGCTCGAGGTGCTGGCGCTGCTTGCCTGGACCGGTGGACTGATCAATGCGGTGCAGACAACGATGTATGCGCTGGCGGCGCATGTGTATCCGGCGGGCATTCGCGCCACCGGCGTCGGGACGGCCGTCGCGGTCGGGCGCGTCGGCGGCGTCGTGTCGCCCTATGCGGGTGCGTGGGCGCTCGAGTACGGCCCGTCGCAGATGTTCGCGCTGATCGCCGGCACGCTGTCGGCGGTGTTCGTGGCGCTCGCGGCGGTCCGCGCCCACATCCCGCGGCTGCACCGTCCGGAGCGAGTTACGCTACAATCGCCGCGAACCGAGGTGCTGCGATGACACGACGTCTCCTCGTCACGGTGTCGGTCGGTCTCCTCTTCGGCGGCGTGCCGCTTCCGGCCCACCACAGTGCCGCCACGGCCTACGACGTCGACAAGAAGATCACGTTGCGCGGAACGGTCACCCGGGTGGAATGGCAGAACCCGCACGTCTTCTACTACCTCGACGTGACGGATGACTCGGGCAAGGTGACGAACTGGGCCATCGAGGCGTCGACGCCCAATCAGCTCTACCGCCGCGGCTGGCGGAAGGACGACCTGAAGATCGGCGAGGTGGCCGCGCTCGTCGACTCGTCGCCCGCGAGAAACGGCCAGCCGAAGGCGTACGGTGGCACCTTGACGCTGGCCAATGGACGAAAGGTGTTCAGCGGATCCGCCGCTACCGACCAATAAGTAGGCAGTAGGCAGTCGACAGTCGGCGTAGGCAGTGGGCAGAAAGAGTGCGCTCTTACTGCCTACTGCCCACTGCCTACGCCGACTGCCGACTACTTCGGGAACGTCGGCGGCTTCTTGTGTTCCGGCCCCTGCACGCCGCGGACCGCGTCGGCTGACGATCGCTCGTTGTCCGCGCACCGCGCCGGCATGAGGCGCGCGTCTTTCGGCATCCGCGTCAGGTCCCGCCCGTACGTGAACGGCTTCGTGTAGAACACCGGATCGTCGATCGTCACGGTCAGCCGGATGGTGTCCGGTCCGATCTTCCGGAAGCGCTCGGTGACCCGCAGCTTCGCGCTGTGCTCGAACCCCGCCGTATCGAGCCAGGTTTCCTCGCGCATCCCGATCGTGTCGACGACGAGCGTGTCGCTCTCCCACCGGCCGAAGGAGTGCCCCATCCACTCGGGATAGTCGAAGATGTCCTCCGGGTGTCCGCGCCCGTCCAGATAGATCGCGCGATAGTCGATGTGTTCGGTGAGGATGGCAATCAGCCCGGTTGTCTGAACGATCTGAAACGGGTTGGTCGACTGCAGTCCGCGCGTCGGGCCGTACGGCAGGCAGCGGTACGAAGGGGAATCGGCCATGTCGACCTTGCGGTAGCGCTCGGCGCCGTACGGCGTGAGCGAAATTTCCTCGCCCGGCAGCAGCAGCACCGAGATGTCGGGCGCGAACGCAATCCAGAGACCGGACAGGTCGGGCCGTGACTGGGCGGCCGCAGCTCCGGTCGCGGTGACGAACGCCAGGATTGACGCAGCGAGCACGCGTCGCATGACGGGGCGCATTATTTGAACGGGCCGCACGCGATATCAAGACGGATGCCGTCCACCTTCATCACGCCATAAGCGGTTTGATGAGCCCGATGACATTCCCTTCGGTGTCCTCGACGCGGGCATAGCGGCCCACGTTCTCGGTTCAGACAACTGCCTCCGGACACGTGGTCAATTGCGTTCGGGCACAGGCTCGAGGGACAGCTCCGCTCGGGCCCTCATGTCGGCGTCCACCTCGACGGGCAGGCCGAACGTCAGGTACCGGGTCTGCGAGACAAAGAGCTTGTATGGGCCTTTCACCACCCGCACCTCCGCGATGCCGCGCTCGTCGCTGACCGCCTTGTAAGGGTGCATCACCACGCGAGCCCCTGCGAGGGGCGTCTGGCTCTCTTTGTCGATCGCCTCGACAACGACCAGGTGTTCGGGACGGCTCACGACCCGGACGCCAAAACTGCTGGAGCCGTCAGCGTGCGGAATTCCGACACCCGCTTCAGGGGCCCTGATGCTCCACGTGTAGAGACCCTCCCCGGCCGGCGCGTCGAGTTCGACTTCCGCCACGTACAGGCCGGTGGTGCCGGGCCAGCGATCGCCGGGCAGCGTTCCCGTGGCGACTCGTGCGCCTTCGTGGTCGTAAACTCCAAAGCGGCTGTTCGCGAAGCCGCACTCACTCGAGCACTTGATGCCGACCTTGATCCTGAATTGTTCGCTCACGACAACCGCCGACGGTATATCCCACACGACGACGCTCGTGGTGTGAGGCTTGACCGTGAACGAAATCGGCGCTCTGGCTTCTATGTATGACACGTCGTCCTTCACAACCGCCGGACATACGGCCACCCACGTATATTCCCCCGCCTCGACCGGCGCTTTCATCACCAGGTCGCTCGTCTGGTTCGTCTGGCCGTCGAATTCGGTGAGGCCGACGCTGCCTGCGCCGGCCCCCGTGTGGTCTTTGATGAACAGCGTGTGGCCTCGGAGGTCGCATGCCGGCAAACAGGACACCTTCGCGCGAAGCATCATCTCGGCCCCGGCGTCGACGACGTCCGGAGTTACCTCAACCGCACACGTTGTGTGCCCGCGTCTCTCCTCGCGCTGCGAACCCACGTTCCGTTAGGTGCTCGACTCTCTGGCAGCGTTCGTCCCCGCGATATACCCATGCACGAGGGCTCTTCCGAGACCGTGCTGGTTGCCGCCGCCACTCGCCTCTCCGCCGGCATAGAGGCCGGGGATCGGCTCGCCCTGCAGGTCGACAACCTGGGCGCGCCCGTTGATCCGGAGGCCACCGTACGAATCGTGCCAGACCGGATAGAGCGTCGCCGCGTAGAAGGGTGGCTTCTCGATCCTGTACATCGGTGCGTCGGACCCGCGACCGAATTCCGGATCGCTGCCCCTGTCGACGTACGAGTTCCACTTGGCCACCGTCTCCGCCAGGTACGTCAACGGGACGCGCTGGAACTCGTGGCCCTTGTAGATCTTGGCGGCCAGCTCCTCGATCGTGTCGGCGCTGAAGAAGAAGCCGTTGGTGGGCGACGTGAACGGCGGATTGATGTTCCACTTGTCGCGCTCCACCGCCGCCCGGTCGAAGATCGTCCAGATCGGCCCGGAGAGGTAGTCCGGCGGCTTCGACCCCTCGTTGATCGCCAGCGCCGCGTGGATGCTGTTGGGCTCCGTATAGGTCTTCCTGATGTTGTCAGCGCTCGCATTGCGCCAGTCGCCCTGCACGTGGGCGAGCCCTGACCTGGGCTGGCCCTTGCCCGGCCCGGCCGGAAAGGCGGCGCCGCCCTCCCGTACTGTGACCAGCATTTCGTTGAAGAACCGCTTCCCGACCTGGTTCACCACGATCAGGTGCTGGAACGAATCGGTGCCGAGGACGATGCCCGTGGATCCCCGGAACGGGAACGTGGGGTGGCCCGGCAGCATGTCGGTATAGGGATCCCGTGTGGCGAGCGTACCCGGGAAATGGAACGTGCTGCCGTACGAGAGGTTCTGGTGCATCCCCGCGAGGTTCGCGCCGATCCGCATCCCGGCGATGATGCCGCTGGCATCCTGACCGCGCGGTCCGAGCAGGGCCCAGCCGCTCGACACGAAGGCGGGCTCCCGCCACGCCGGGTAGAACATGCTGCGGAACTGCGGATTGTTCGCGTGGCCGCCGGAGCCGATGACGATCGCCTTGCGAGCCCTGATGTAGATCGTCTCCCGGCGGTCGTCGATGTTGCCGTTCTGCCAGAGGCTCTCCAGACGCGCGCCGGTCTGCGGGTGGAACCTCGGCGAGTAGCTGGCCCGGATCCCCACGACCCTCCCCGAGAACTGCTGCTCCCGGATGATCTCGTCCATGTGGCAGTTGAGGATGAACCGGACGCCCTTTTCACGAGCGCTGAACTCCAGGCAGCGCGAGAGCGCGGCGCCGTTGACGCGCGCGCCCGGGCTGGCGACCTTGGCGCCGTCCTCCATGAATCGTGGCGCAAAGTGGCTCGAGCTCACCCGTCTGATGCCGGCGTCCTGTCTCGAGACCGTTCCCTTCTTGATGTCTGTCGCCGGACCTTCCATGAGGAAGGTCACCGCCCGCCGGGCGCGCGACATGCCGCCGTTGCCGTGGGTCCCGGAGATCCGGCCCATGCGGACGTAGTTCGCCATCAGGAATTCCCTGGTCGCGTAGCAGTTGTCCGCATACGCCCGATGGAGGTCGCGTTCGTTGTACCGGTACGGCGCCTGGGCCGCCGCGTCCATGACCGACCAGTCGGTATGGTCCTTGAACAGGAAATCCGTATCCTCGGTCAGTTCCTCGACCGTGTGCTGCCGTGGCGCCGTGACGAAGCCCTCGGCGTCGCGCTCGCCCCTGATGTCCCGGAGCTGGAGGGGATCGCCGCCGCCGAGAGAGATCTGGCCCCCGCTGTGCAGCATCTTGCCGCCGACGTCGAAGTTCTGTTCGACGATGATCACGGACGCGCCAAGGTCCCGCGCCCGGATGGCGGCGGGCAGCCCGGTGCACCCGGCGCCGATGACCACGACGTCCACCTCGTAGTCCCATCGAATGGCCTCGACCGGCGAGACCTGGGCGAGCGCGGTGCCCGACGTCGAGAAAACCGCCGCACCGGCGGCCGCTCCCGACTTGACGAAATCCCGCCGGCTGACGGCCTTCTCGCCCCGAAGCTTTGCATTTTTCTGATCAGTGTCCCGCTTCTTGGCCATGTGTCCACCTCACGTGAAGCACCACCGGGACCGACGTATCAAGGTGTTGGGGGATCCCCCGACGCGGACGTATTCTACGCCTGTCGACTGAAAAATGTGACGGTTCCTATCGAGATGCGGGGCCCCCGCCGCGCGGTTTGTGCGCGGTGGGGTGCCGTACAGGAGAACGAGCATGCCACGCGTGATTGTCGCCCTGGCGACGCTGTCGGTCTTAATGTTTGGAAGCGCGTCGGCGAGCGCCCAAAGCTGGCGAACCGGGTTCTCCAAACTCGGCATCGGCGCCACCGAGTGGCTCGTGCGGCAGAATCCGATGATCGTCGGGTCGGATACGTGTTGCGTCGAGGTCAATCCGAATCCCGATCCCAATCTGAGATCACCCGTCCACCAGATCCTGCTGGCGGTGCATGGCATCTATATGATCGAGAGCCTCAAGCTCGATGAGCTCGTCGAGAGAGGCATTCACGAGTTCGCCTTCATCGTCCAGCCGCTGAAGCTGAGAGGCGCGACCGGCTCCTCGGTGGCGCCCGTCGCGGTGCGATGACCGTCCGTTGCGCGCCGCGCCGGAGAAGGCGGCGGTGAAGATTCACGCCGGCCAGCGTGTGTCTTTCAGCCGCCGATGCTGGTGACGTCGAAGTCGCCGTCGTTGTCGATATCCCTCTCTCTCCGCTCGGACGCCACTGACCCATCGCTGTTGAATTCTCTCGTGACCTTCACGTCGGGTGTTCCGTCGCGGAACGAATCGGTTTCCTCGACGACCGTGTTCGGCCGCCCGTTCTCGTCTGGATCCGTGACGGTCACCTTTCGTGCGAAAGTCTTGTCGCCGGGCCGCAGACCGAACTCGGCGACCACCTTCTCGGGAATGCCGTCTTCATCCCGGTCGTCCGAGGTCGTGCGCATCTCGAGAGGGCAGACACAGCAGAGGCTCCCGATTGGCGCCGCGTGGGGACGAGCGGTTGGAACTGGATCGGCCTGCCTCAGGTTCCGCGAGGCTCAGATGAGCGCGAGGCGAATCACCCGTGCGGCGTCGCGTTCCGTGCTAAGGTACCCCCAGCTGTTCTGAGCCTCCCGCACTCTGGCGGGTTCCTCACCATGGCTTTCCCAGGAGGAACCCTTGAAATCAACTCCCATACCTGTGGGCGATACCGCACGGCTGGACTCCAGCACTCCGCCCCCCGGCGTCTCCCGTTTCGGCGAACAGGAGGCGTAATGGTGGCCCGTCCGAGGTACCTGAACGCGTACGAGTTCGTTGTCGTCTCGGCACTTCGCACGAAGCAGTTGCTCGCCGGCTGCACGCCGCGCCTCGCAGGTGACCACAGCGCTGCGACGATGGCGCAGATGGAAGTCGCCGCCGGCTGCATCGCGCGCGCTGATACCACGGCCCCGGTGCTCTCACGGCAATGTGGCTGGCAGCTGTAGGCGGACGGCTCTCCTATCTCGTGCACCGCGCCTGCGGTCACGCGGTCGCGTGGAAGACCTCTCCGCCCGACCTGCCGCTCTGCACGGGGGATATCGTCTGCTACGACTGCGGGCAGGTGCTCTGGTGTCGTGCGCACGATCCGTGGCGACGCGAGTCACAGGCAGACGGCACCATGCCGGCGGACCACTGGGGACGCGCTGGGCCACCGCAACCGCCAACCTCGCTGTTCGAAGGTCTCCAGCAGGTACTACGGCTGGCGGCACAGTGCCCGCCCGGACCTGTGGGAGACGACATTCGTCGAGCCGCGTGTGAACTCGTCGAGGCGAACTCCCGCGCTGCGCGACATGCCGGCCGGCGTCGCATGCTGAAAACGATCGCCCGCCTCGAATGGCGGCACGCATGCGGTCGAAGCCGCGAGGACGATCCCAGCCATTCGACGGCCAGAGAGCTGGCCGCGGCACTTCGGCGCGAGCTCCGCGCGGAGTAGTCCGGCTGCGTCAGCGAGGGTGCCATGCATCCTGTGCCCTTCCGAGATCCTCGCGTTGCGCCCACAAGACCTGCGTGCCCCATGTGCCGATCGGACCAGGTGTCGATAACCAGTAAGTCGATCACCGAGGCGACGTACTGGCGTTGCCACGCCTGCGGCGAGATCTGGAATCAGTCCCGGCTGCTGTCGTTCAAGACACGTCGGTGACGCACACGAATCGAGCGTGCCGCCGGCATGCGTACTGTCCTGAACTTGTCGCGTCAATGGATCGTGCCATGAGAATCTACGTCGGAAATCTGTCGTTCAACACTGAAGAGCCGCAGCTCGAGCAGCTCTTCGCCCCCCTGGGTCGGGTCGATTCCGTGCGGCTCGTACGGGATCAGGCGACCGGGCGGTCGCGCGGATTCGCGTTCGTCGAGATGGCGGACGACGCCCAGGGTCGGGCGGCGTGCAAAGCTCTCGATCAGCAGGAAGTCGACGGTCGTCGTCTGACCGTCAACGAGGCGAAGCCGCAGGAGCGGCGAAGCGGCGGCTCCTCACGCGGCGGCGGACGTCACCGCCGCGACACGCGCTGGTAAGCCGCTCAGTTCGCCCGCCTCCGTGCGGGCGCACTCAGGGTCAGGTTCCGATTGTTCCGGCGCCGGCAGCCAAGGCCGGTTACAGTCATACGGCCGGGCGCGAGGCGCGACCATCGCGCGATGATGGGAGGCCATGCCCGCCAAGCGTTCTTCGGTGAAAGCGTCGGCCGCGCCGTTCGACGTACCCGCATTCCTGGCGGCCGCCGGTGTGCCGCGCCGCACCCTGCGGTTTGCGCGCGGCGCGGTCGTCTTTGCCCAGGGGACGCCCGCGAGCAGCGTCTTCTACATCCAGGATGGCAGTATCAAGCTGTCGATCTTGTCGCCGGGCGGCAAGGAAGCCGTCGTGGCGATGCTCGGCCCGGGCGATTTCTTCGGAGAAGGCTGCCTCGCCGGCCAGCCGCTTCGAATGGGAACGGCAACGGCGATCGTCCCGACGGTGGCGCTCCGCATTCAGAAGCGCGACATGGTTCGAACGCTGCACGAGCGGTCGGAGTTTTCGGATCGGTTCATCGGGCACATGCTGGTGCGCAACATTCGCATCGAGGAGGACCTCGTCGATCAGCTTTTCAACTCGAGTGAGAAGCGCCTCGCCCGCACCCTGCTGCTCCTCGCCCGCTACGTCGGCGAGGACGCCGCTCAGCGGACGCTTCCAAAGCTCTCCCAGGAAACGCTGGCGGAGATGGTCGGCACCACTCGATCCCGAGTGAACTTCTTCATGAACAAGTTCCGGAAGCTCGGGTTCATCGAGTACAACGGCGGCCTCACGATCAACAGTTCCCTGCTGAGCGTGGTCCTCCACGACTGAATCCGGCCTACCCGCGTCCTGCACTTCTCCCGCCTGACGCGGCGACGTTACTCGACGGTTGGCCGATTGCTCTCGGAGGACGGACGACTCCGCCCTACGCGCTTTGACGCAAACGGGATGGATGACGAGTCCCTGGTGAGCGAGGCGTGGTTGGCATGACGATGAATGCCCCCTCGCCTGTGCGCGCCAGGAATCCCTCCGATTCGAGTGCCCCGAGGATCGCATCGCAGGCACGCGCATCGATTTGCCAGAGACGACACGCCTGCGCGAATGTCAGTCGCAGACCGGGCATTTCGCGATACTCACCGCGGATCCGGCCTATCAGCGCGTCGGAGGGCGCGATTGCCACCACAGTCTCCATTTCAATGGCGCCCACTGGTGCCTTCAAAGGCCGAGCCCAGTACATGACGACCTGACGATCAACACCTCGCCGCTCAGCGTGGGCCTCCACGACTGAATCCACGGTCGGGCTTCCGAAGCACTTCCTGAATGCTCTCGGACATGCTCTGAGGAGGCATTCTCCAGAAGCGCAGCATGACCAGGGGCGCCGTCAGCGCCACGGCTCCGAGAATGGCCCACCCCACGATCGACGTATTCCCGCCGACGTAGCCCACGAAGCCGACGATGACGATCCAGAGCACCACCAGCGCTGCTTTCACGTATTCGATTGGCATGTCCGGAGTGTACGGGGCCCGCGAAGACGCCGCTGTCCCCGATTGCACACCACGGCGCCACGCGTCCCTGCAGTCCGACGGGCCGACCTTGCGCGCCGCGCCCGGGCGATCGACCTCCGCACGGCGTCCAAGCCCCTGGCATCTCAGCGCCGCCGCGTCGCCGCGCGCCGATGAGGCGGCTCCCTCAAATCTTAATTCTTTAATTGACCGGTCGGAGACGACGTGCTACAGTGCCTGCATCTCTTAAATGTTTAAGAGATCGAATAGAAGCAAATGCCACGCACACCGTCCCCGGCGCTGACCGATGCCGAAGCCCGCGTGATGGCGGTGCTGTGGGACCGCAGGCGGGCCACTGTCGCCGAGGTCGTCAGCGCGCTGTCGAAGAAACGCGCCGTCAGCTACAGCACCGTCCAGACAATCCTGCGCATCCTCGAGACGAAAGGCTACGTCTCGCACGGGAAGGCGGCCCGGGCGTTCATCTATCGCCCGATCGTCGATGAGCGCCAGGCCCGCCGGCGCGCGCTCAAGCATCTGGTGGCGCGGCTCTTCCGCGGCTCGCCGGGGCTCCTCGTGCTGAACGTGCTCGAGGATGAACGCATCGATCCGGCGGAGTTGAAGCAGTTGAAGAAACTGATCGAGGACGCATGAGGAGGATCGCGTGGACGTCGTACTGAACTGGCTGTGGCAGGGCGGCGTCGTCGCGCTCGCCACCGCGGCAATCCTCCGAGTGGTTCCTCGGTCACAGACGCAGGCACGGTATCGGCTGGTGTGGGCCGGGTGCGCGGCCGTGCTCGTCCTGCCGGCGATACCGCTGCTCTGGGCCGCGTCCGCGCCGCCGGGGGACGGCACGCCGTGGTCGAGCGCCCCGCTCGTCGCGATGCCAGTCCGGTGGTGGACATCGGGGACCACCGCTCTCGCGCTGTGGGCGGTCTGGGCTGTCGGGTATGCGGGGTGTATCGGGGCGGCCGTGCTCATGCTGCGGCAGGCGAGGATGCAGGCGCGGGAGTTTCCAAACGACCGTGAGACGCGACTTCCGCATTGGGCACGGCTGCGCACCACTGGCCGTCGCGCTCGGCTGATGCTGTCAACCCGCGTCCGGACCGCCGCTCTCCTTGGCGGCGGAACGCCGGTTATCGCCGTGGCGCCGACGCTCGTCGACCAGCTCAGCGACGCGGATCTCGATCGCGTCGTCATCCACGAGTGGGCGCACGTGCAACGCCGCGACGACCTCGCTCAGATCGCGCTGCTGTTCGTGCGTGTCGTCGCGGGCTGGCACCCCGCCGTGTGGTGGCTGGCGCGTCAGCTGCATCTCGAACGGGAAGTCGCGTGCGACGAGATGGCGATCGCGGTCACGGGTTCGGCGAAGGCGTATGCGACCTGTCTCACGACGTTGGCAGCCATGCCGCCCGCCCGGGTGCGCAGGGCGCCCGCACTCGCCGCCCTGTCTTCGTTCGATCTCCGCCAGCGCGTGACCCGCATCCTGGCGGTCCGCCCCGCGGTATCGGCGCGTGCGTGGTGCGTCGCGCCGGTGACTGCCGCCCTCGTCGTGGGAGCGCTCGCGTTGCTCGTCGGCAGGCTGCATGTCGTGGACACCGTGTTCGCGTCGACGGGTCTGCCACGTGCGGCGGTGGCGGATCGCATCCTCGCCGTTCTGCCGTATGCGCCGATGACGGCGCGCGCGGATGACGCCGCGCGTCCGCGCGGCGCACCGACCGCAGCGCGCTCCCAGCCGGCTCCGTCCGGGGCACGAGTGGAGCGGCCCCAAGACGCGGCCGTGGCGCAACCGATCGACTTCACGGCCGCGTCCCTGAGCGCCGAGACGCCGCTCACGGGCGAGGCCAGTGAACTGCCTGATGCCGTCCTCTCCGACACGCCGTCGGAGGCACCGATCTCCCCGTCTGCGGCCGCGGCCGAGCCGAGGCACATGCCCGTTTGGGGCGAGGCCGTGGAGGCGGGCAAGGCCATCGGTGCCGGTTCCGAACAGGCTGCGGTGGCCACCGCCGGGTTCTTCACGCGATTCGGCAAGAAGATCGCCCGCACATTCTGAGGTCGTCATATGCGTGTGCATCTGGTCAATCCCAGCGATGTCTCGTTCGGCACCGCCGTCATCACGCCGCGCTGGCTGTACGTGCTGGCAGCCGCCACGCCGGCCCGCTTCGGTACTCCCGCGATCGCCGACGAGACGCTCGAGCGGTTCGACGTGGACCGGGTGGCCGCGGGCGACGTGGTGGGCATCGGCATTCACACGGCGAATGCGCTCCGCGGGTACGCCATCGGCCGGCGCGCGCGCGCTCGCGGCGCGTTCGTGGTGTTCGGCGGCATTCACGCCACGCTCTTCCCGGACGAAGTGCGCGAACATGGCGCCGCGCACGCCGTGGTCAGCGGTGACGGAGACCTCGTGTGGCCGGGCGTGCTGGCTGACTGCGAGGCCGGCACGCCGGCGCCGTCCTACGACGGCGGCCGCATCGAAGGCGACGCGTTCGTCTCCGCCCGCTGGGAGCTCCTTCCCGCCGGTCGCTACATGTGGGGATCGGTGCAGACGGTTCGAGGATGTCCGAAGCACTGCTCGTTCTGCTCGGTGTGGCGAACCGACGGGCAGAAGCCGCGTCAGCGCCTGGTGTCCGACATCGTCCGGGAAGTCGTGGCGCTTCGAAGGAAGGGGTTCCGTTTCGTCCTGCTGGCGGACGACAACTTCTATCCCGTCCCGCTGGCGGACCTCGCCGCCGCGGACCGCCGGTCCGACAAGCAGCAGTTGCGGGCCTTGACGGCGCTGCGTCAGGAGCGCTTCGAGTTGATGGCGCAGCTCGAGGAGCTGCCGGACGATATGGTCTTCTTCACGCAGATCACCATGGAAGCCGCCGAGGACCCGGAGTTCCTGTCGGCCATGCGCCGGGCCCGCATCCGCGGCGCGCTGGTTGGCATCGAGTCGGTGACGCCTGAAGGGCTCAAGGCGGTCTACAAGAACTTCAACCACGCCGGAGAGGCGCTCGTGACGCGGCTCCAGGCGTTCCGCGCGCACGGTGTGCACGTCCTCGGGTCGTTCATCTTCGGCCTTCCGACGGATACTGCGGCCAGCTTCGACGCGACGGCAGACCTCGCGCAGCGCAGCCTCGTGTCGTTCGCGCAGTTCGTCATGCTCACGCCCTTCCCTGGAACCGTCGATTTCGCCAAGTGGGAACGGCAGGTGGGTGGCGGCTCGGAGATCGAGGGCATTCCGCTCACGCGCTACTGGCTCATCCCGTCCTGCCGGCGGCCGAAGGTGTACGCGCCGCATCCCACGATGTCGGCCGAACAGATTCGGCGTGGAACGCAGCGCGCTTGGGATCGCTTCTACACGCTCCCGGCGATTTGGCGGCGCTCCAGATGCGTCCGCTCGTTCCGCGCGCGCCTGGCGTTCGTCTTGATTTCCAAGTTGTACCGGCAAATGTACGCCAACACCGGAATCGCCACCGACAGCGCGCGCGTCGAGCGCTCGGCACGGCGCGCGCGGTGGCTCGCCGCGGCGGCGCGTCGTCTGTTCGTGGCCGCGCCGATGCCGGATCTCGCCGACCCGATGGAGCGGTCGACGGCGATCGCCCGGGTCATCCCGCTGCGCGAGGTGTCGTAATGCGTGGCCGAACCGCCTCCGGCACGGGTGCGGCGGCCGCCGCCGCGGCCGTGGGCATCGCCCTCCACGTGTCCGCCGCAGGCGTCCCGGATATGCAAGCCGTCGAGGCGATGGAGAAGTTCCTGGCGCGTCCGGCGAGCGCGCATCAGTACCGGGCGTCGCGGCGCCTCGAAGCGTCGGGCAGCGGCCAGCGCGGCTGGCTCGACGTGCAGACCAGCTTCACGACTGCGTCAGGGCTGCAGTACGAAATCACGGCCGAAGGGGGTTCCGGGTACATCCGCACGCGCGTCCTGCACTCGCTGCTCGACGAGGAGCGGCGGCTGATCGCGAACGGTCGCGCGCCGGGCGTCGCGATTTCGACGGCCAATTACCTCTTCCGGCCCGAGGGGATCAACGAGGAAGGGCTTGTGGTCGTCCACATGAAAGCGCGCCGAAAGGACCGTTCGCTCATCAACGGCCGCCTGTTCCTGATGCCGCTGGACGGCGACCTGGTGCGGGTGGAGGGGACACTCGCCAAGAACCCGTCGTTCTGGGTCACGCGAGTCAATGTGGTCCGCTCCTATCGACGCATCGACGGCGCGCTGATGCCGGTCGAGCTCGACACCACCGCGCAGCTCCGGCTGCTGGGGTCCTCGGCCCTTCGGATGACCTATCGCTATTCACACATCGACGAACAGCCGGTCAGCGATCATCAGCTTCCCTAGAGACGCATGGTCGACGCGTGCCGGCCGCAGATTCGACGAATTGTCGGCATCTGCGGCAAATATCGGTTACAGTGAGTGCCGCTGTTCTGAGCATCCCGCAGTTCCGCGGGTTCCTCATCGCGGCGTTGGCCGGAGGAGCCCGATGCACGAATTCTCCCCTGCTGAAGCTCGACGATGGGACGCATGGCAGCGCGCCAATGCGCTGAGCGCGCGACGCAGCGATCGAATCTGTCGCGTCGTTGGCGCGACCGTGTTTGCGGCGTCGCTCGGTGCACTTCTCATCGCGGTTTGGCTGCGATGACCTGTCTCTCTCATCAATCCGAACCACGTGTCATTTGGCGTCGGCAGCGCGCGCCATCGTGCGGAGCCGTTCCTGATGACCCGCTGTCCTGAGCAGATTCTCGCCGATCTCCGTGAGGTGATTGCCGCGCTCGATCGCCGTCTTCCGCAATTGGACCGCGTCGGAGAGACGCAGATTGCCGCCGACGCCGCGCAGTTGAAGAGCGATGCCGAAGCACGCATCGCGGTCCTGACCCAAGCGATCGCACGCGACCGAGCGATGCCACGGTAGAGGGTGCGCCCCGCTGCGAGGGTCACGTGCGGCAGAGACGGCCGCAAGTGGGCGCTTGAACACGACCTGCCGTACTTCGACGACGAGGCCTGGAGGCTCGAGCCGATCGACACCCGTTCGGCCCGACAGTGTTACCCCATGTGTCCGGAATGATCTGTTGCCTGTGTCTCCGGAATCGACCTACAGGCGGTGGCGTCCCTAATGCCTGCCAGTTGGAACCAGATCGTTTACTGGCTCAGGCAGATCGAGGCTTTGCGCCGGAGTGCCTGAGTACTTGCCTGGGCGTGCCGCAAGCCGTACAGTACCCGCATGAGGCAGCCGTTGCCGTCCTCTCGATGAAGATCCGGGACGTGCTGAAGCGGCTTCACGATGACGGCTGGCAAACGGTTCGACAGGAAGGCAGCCATCGAATCCTCAAGCATCCGACGAAACGAGGCATCGTTGTTGTCGCTGGACACCCTTCGAAGGACATGAAGGCTGGAACCCTCCAAAGCGTGTGGAAGCAGGCAGGACTCGTATGACGCACAGGCAGTACACGATCGTTGTGGAACGCGCGGAAGGGAACTACTCCGCGTACGCGCCTGACTTGCCGGGTGTCGTTGCCGCCGGCGACACGGTCGAGGAGACTGAACGTCTGATGCGGGAGGCTATCCTCTTGTACTTTGAGGAATTGCGTGCATCGGGTGAGTCGATCCCTGAACCCACGTCGGTCGCCCGCACAGTCGAGGTGGTCGCCTGATCGTTCACGTCAGGCCAGAGACATAGCTGAGGGGAGAGCTGTCCTCGATGACGACGGTCATCGCGACGAGGCGAACGCCGCGTCGGTGTCCTTCTGGATGTCTTCCAAGGTCAGGTTGAGAAACACGCCACGCGCCTTCAGAAAGCCGTCCATTTCGTTTCGCGACTGAATGCCGAGGAGCGTGCGCGCCTGGAATACCGAGAGCTTTCCTGACCGCATACCCTCGGCAGCCAGCGCCTCGAGGGCGACACGCGCAAGGCCCTTGGAGTCCGACGCAAGACGTCGGGCGAATTCCTCCGGGACTTCGAGATGAACATCCATCGATAGATCTCAAGAATATTGTAGCGTGGTGGTCATCCCTTGTGCGGATTCGCACGCTCCCAGGCTTCTCTCTCGGCTCGCCCTTCCCACAGGGTTTCGCGCGGGAAAGCGTCAATCCTGACCCACTCGAGCGCCGGGTCTTGCTTGCCGTGCTCCAGGAAGTAATTCAGCGCCTGCGTCGCGTGGTCAGCCGTGACGAACAATTCACGTGGCCACCGTTCGAGCGCTTGTCCGCCCAACTCCATCTCGATGGAAGGGGGCGAGAAGTGCCGACTCGTCACCAGAAAGTCGCTCCACGATTCCTCGTCCTCGTAGCACTGCAAGACGAATCCGTGGCCTTCGTGCCAATCCACGTGCACGCGAGGATACTCGGCGTCCGCGGGCGCGATCGACGCTCCGTCCCAGACCGGACGTGATTGAACGTCACGGAGAAGCTCCGACGCCGACGGGATCGGCAGCGGAGCCTCGCTCATGATGAACGACACGCGAAAGCTGCTTCGAAGGTCCGCGATCATGCGTGCCGATCCATTTCAGCTGCGATACGGGTTCCAACAAGCGCTAGGGTGCATCCGGAAGTCGCTTGAAGTCAACGCGTTGGGATTGGCGTCCCTGATGCCCGCCAGTTGGAACCAGGTCAACTCCTGGCTCCGGCAAATTGACGGGCTTCGAGGCGCCGCGTGAGGTTTCGAGGCGCCGCGTGAGGTGAAGGCTTATCTGCGCAAGGGGCCGGGTCGCGCAGTGAATCGGTGTGTGAAGTCCGAGTCCACCGCCAGGGCTTCGACGATCCCCAGCTTCTCCATCACCACGAAGCTCAGGCAGTCCACGAAGCTGTAGGTCTGATCCTGGTGCCGCTTGAAGTACGCAAATGCCGCGCGCTCTTCTTCGGGGCTCGCCCAATGGATGCGCGCCAACTTCTCCGCATAGAGTTGCTCGCCGATTCGAGTGGTTTCGTCGTGGCCGATCTTTAGCGTGAGCGTGATTGTCTCGGCAATCACGTGATTGGTCGTCAGCAGATGGTCGGCGAGCCGAAGATTCTTGAACGTTCGAAAAACTTCAACGACGCGCGCATGATGCGCGTCCTTCTTTGAAACGAGCGCAAAAAGGAAACCGGTGTCGAGGAAGGTCACGCCTTCGGCGCGCCGTAGAGGTAATGGTCGTGATGTTCGGCCATGTCCACAGGCGCATCATCGATGAAGCCGATCAGCGCCTCTGCCGCCTTCCATCCAGTAGGATCATCGGCGTCGCTCGGGGCCGCCGCCGGGATCACGACCTCGACCTCAGTGTGCTCTGCAAGATGGATCGGCTCACGCGGCTTGAACACGCCGTTCTCGTAGATCGCCTTCACGGTCATCAGCTTGGCCTCAACGCCATTGTAGCGCGAGGGACTCCCGCTATTCTTTGGGCCGATTCGCGCGTTCCCACGCTTCTCTCTGTTCCCGACCTTCCCACACGATTTTCCGGGGAAAGCCGTCGATTCGGACCCACTCGAGCGCCGGGTCTTGCTTGCCGTAGTCCAAGAAATGATTCAGGGCCTCAGTCGCAAGTTCCGCAGATACGAATAGTTCGCGCGGCCACCGCTCGAGCGCCTGGCCGCCGAGCTCCACTTCGATCGAGGGCGGCGAGAAATGCTGACCGGTCACCAGAAAGTCGCTCCAGGATTCCTCGTTTTCGTAGCACTGGAAGACGAATCCGTGGCCTTCGTGCCAATCGATGTGCACGAGAGGACACTGCGCGTCCGCGGGCGAGATCGACGCTCCGTCCCAAGCGGATCGGGATTGAACTTCGGTGAGAATTTCCGAAGCGGAAGCGATCGGCATCGGGGCCTCGCTCATGATGAACGAGACCCGAAAGGCGTTTCGGAGATCAGCGGCCACGGTTCTTGACCATCGCTGTCAGCTCGCGCAGAGGTTCGAACACACGTTAGGGTGCATCGGGAAGTTGCGTCGAGTCAACGCGTTGGAGCTGGCGTCCCTAATGCCAGCCAGTTGGAACCAGATCGCCGGCTGGCTCAAGCGGATCGACGACCTTCGCCAGGCCGCCTGAGCACTTGCCCGACACCATCGTAAGCCGTACAGTAAGCGCATGGAAGTGCAGGTCTCGCCGGAGACAGCCAAGAAGCTGAACGATCTCGCCGCTAGCAGCGGGCGTGCACCCGAAGAAATCGTCGAGGATGCCCTTGCCGGATACCTCAAGGAAGTGGCCTCCATCCGTAAGACGCTCGACAGTCGCTATGACGATCTGAAGAGCGGCCGGGTCAAGCTCGTGGATGGCGAGGAGGCATTCAGGCGGCTCCGCGAGAAGAGCGAGCGCCGACGCTCCGGCGGATGAGCGGCTACGCCTTCCACCCGGAAGCGTTCGCAGACCTTGATGAGATTTGGGAATACATCGCGCAAGACAACATTGACGCTGCCGACGGAGTACTCGCCGATTTCCACGCCGCCGTCCGCACTCTCGTCGCCTCACCGCATATCGGACACCGACGCCCTGACCTGACCGGGCGCCCGTTGCGATTCCATGTCGTGCGCGACGAGTATCTCATCGCCTACGCGCCTGATGAGAGGCCGCTTTGGGTCGTGGCCGTTCTTCACGGACGCCGCAACCCGCGCGTGATGGCTGCGATTCTTCGGGATCGCGAACAACGTCAAACCCGCTCATAGCCCCCGCACGGTCGGCGCACCGCAGGTGATCTCGGCTGGTGGAACGCGGATTAGCCTCGGCCACGTGGCTAGGCGAATCGTGGCTTTCCCGATAGGATCTTCAAAGCCGTGCATGCCTACGTCTTTCGACTCGATGAGCGCAAGTCCGGGACCCTCCAGGGGATCGTCACGATCTTTGCGACGGAACGTCAGGAGGTCTGGGTCAGGCTCGCGACCGAGGAACACGCGCGTGAGATCCCTGACACAGTCATGTGGAACGAGACGAACCAGCTCCGCACCGAGCTCGAAGCCCTGGTGCCCGATGCAACTGTCGGTGGTGGTTCCAGCTTGCTTGGGCAGTTGTTCCACGATCCAGCCGTCGTTAGCGATCGCCGGGCAAGATTTGTTGGCCGGCGCGAGTTTCCGATGCTCACTCACTCAAAAGGGAGCTTTCAGACGTACGTAGACCATTGGTTCCAGGAAGTGGAGCGCCAGAACAGAGGCGATGCAGGCGGAGCCACGGACGGCCGGGCGTGATCACGCATGCTCGCGTGATGACCTCCCGCTTTGAGAGAGAAAGAAGATCCGCTGACATCGCATTGGTCGACTCGCACGTTGCCAACAAGGCGCTTGCCGTCCGACAGACGGTCCTTGATACCCCATTCCGATCACCGACACAAGCTGGGCGAAGGCGGAAGAACCGCGGAAAGCTGACGGGCGCGTGCGAGCGGCTACCCTTCAGTTCCACCCCATCGATCGCAAAACGCGTCCAGACTCGCCTCGCCGGTGTCCTGCAGCGCCACCGTCGGTGGCCACGCCGCTGTCTCCTGCACAATGGGCCACACACGCACCACGGCCTCATTCCATGGACCTGGCGTCATGTCCACATTGACGACCGTGTCCAGTGGCACGTCGGCGGGCAGTTTGCCGTTGGCTATTTGAATCACCAAGCGACCAAACGCCAGTGTCGTGAGGTGAATCGCCATCGCCTGGTCGTCCCCGATTGAGCCAGTCAGATCAGACGCATGACTGAAGGCAACGGAATTGCCGACGTAATTTCCGAGCCAGACAGAGGTGCGCGCCGACGGGCGCGCGTGCTCGCGTACAAACCTGCAATCATCTGTCGAATAGAACCAGTCTCCTTCAACACGAGTCGCTTCGAACACTATCGCGGTTTTGATGGCCCATGTTGCGATCGCGGCCTGAGCTGCAGGGTTGAGTGCAGACCTTGTACCTGCGATGAGTGGCCGCAAGAACGGCCGCGACCGGGCCTCGAGCCTGGCCATCCACCGGTTGTTGCACCGCTGACAGACGTGCCTCACCTGCAAGCTCAGATTAAAGCCGCTCCACGTTTTTGGTCGGCGCGTTCCGCGCTCGGACCGGATTCTTGTGCGTTGCGTGTCGACACCGAGTGCTGCGAGGAGCCACACCGGCCACACGTGTTCTTTGCTGTTGACCCGGTGTTGTCTCTCACGATAATTCACTGAAGTTTTCTCACGCTTTTTCAACCTGTCTGGTACCGCAGTTCTCGGATTCATTCCTCTCACGAATCAGCACCATCGACCTGGCGTGGGTGGGCTCGCTCGGTGGTCGCCGCCCGC
>JACPTI010000115.1 GCA_016192845.1 Acidobacteriota bacterium | reverse complement strand
GCATCGCGACACCGTTCGAGTGGCGATTCACGAAAGCTGATCTCGCGGCACTCATGCGGAAGCTCGATTTCGACGCCTCGGCGCTGGCCGCCGTCGCATAGCAGAATACGTTGCCGAACTTATGAACCAGAGTACTTAGGCTGTAGATATGGAAACCACGGCTGTCCTGCTCTCCGCCGGCCTCGACAGCGCCGTGCTGGCGGCGTCGGAGGCACGCTCCAGGCGCGTCCAGCCGATTTACGTCAGCGCCGGCCTGGCATGGGAAACGAGCGAGCTGGCGGCCCTCGATCGGCTGCTGGCAGCGGCGCCCCTGGCGGGCGCGCTGGCGCCGCTCGCGCGGCTGTCGTTCACCGTGGCCGACCTGTACCCGGCGACCCACTGGGCGCTCCGCGGCGAGCCGCCCGCCTTCGACACGCCGGACGAGGACGTCTACCTGACGGGGCGGAACGTAGCGCTCCTCAGCAAGGCGGCCATCTACTGCGCTCAGCACGGGATCTGCCGCATCGCGCTCGGGCCGCTGGCGGGCAACCCGTTTCCGGACGCGACGTCGCAGTTCTTCGACGCGATGGCGCGCGCGCTCTCCCTCGGCCTGGCGCACGCCATCGTGGTCGATGCGCCGTTTGCGTCGATGGACAAGAGCGACGTGATCAGCCTCGGCGTGAAGCTGGGCGTGCCGCTCGCGCTGACGCTCTCGTGCATGAACCCACAGGACGGGCTGCACTGCGGGCGGTGCAGCAAGTGCCGCGAGCGGCGGGATGCGTTCAGTCAGGCCGGCGTCGCGGACCCGACACGCTATCTCGTCGCACCTATCCGGTAGGCTCAGGACGACGGGCTGAAGTCGACCGGTTCGACGTCGGTGTGCACGAAATCATCACCCTTGAAGAGCAGCGGCTCGCCCAGGACGGTCGCGAGCGCATAGGAGAAACAGTCGCCGTAGTTCAGGGCGGCCCGGTGCCGTCCCTTGCCGAACCGGCTGAACGCACGCCGGGCAATCTGTGCTTGCTCCGTGTCGACAGCAACCAGATCGATGCCTGCGGTAGAGAGGAACGAGTCCAGTTCACGCACGCCTTCCGCGCCATGCCGCCTTTCGATCACGATCGACGCTTCCACCAATGTCGCCGTGGACATCATTCGCGCGTCGCTTGCCTTGATCGCCTCGATAAACCGCGCGCGCTCGGGTTCGTTCCGAAGGACCGCCGTCACGACCGAGGTATCGATCACCATTCAGCGCGGGAGGCCGTGCTCGTCGTAGCCGAGAATCTCGTCGTCCGTGCGGTTGTCGAGCACCGGCAGACTGGCGCAGCGGAGGGCGATCTCATTCAGCTGGTCGGCAAGATCTCGCTTGCCGCGGGCACGGCGCACGCGTGCGAGCCGCTCGCGCAGCGCCTTGATGACCGCGTCGGTCTTGGTCTCACCCGTCCGCCGCGCCAATTCGGCCGCCAGCGTTTCGGCTTCACGGTTGCGGATATTGAGAGCCATGCCTTCATTACGTGTAGCATATAATCTACACAGCTGCAAGCCGCCCGTCGCACCCTCGCACCCGCTTCGCCGCGTCGGCTTCGGCGGGCAAGCTCTCCCACGTCGCACTGTATAATCCGCCCACCGATGTCGCTGGCGCCCGGCACGCGTGTCGGCGTCTACGAGGTGACCGCCCTGCTCGGCGCCGGCGGGATGGGCGAGGTCTACCGCGCCCGCGACCTGCGGCTCCAGCGTGACGTCGCGCTCAAGATCCTGCCGGACGTCTTTGCGGCCGACCCCGAGCGGCTCGCGCGCTTCCAGCGCGAGGCGCAGGTGCTCGCCTCGCTCAGCCACCCGAACATCGCCGCCATTTACGGCGTTGAAGAGCGTTCCGACGTGGTGTCCGGCTTTAGCCGGACCGGACCAGCGCTGGTCCTCGAGCTGATCGAGGGACCGACGCTCGCGGACCGTTTGGCGCACAGGCCGCTCCCGCTCGCCGAGGCGCTCGCGATCGCGCGACAGATGGCCGACGCGCTCGACGCCGCGCACGAGCACGGCGTCATTCATCGCGATCTCAAGCCGGCCAACATCAAGGTGCAGGACGACGGCACCGTGAAGGTGTTGGACTTTGGCCTTGCCAAACTGACCGGCCCGGCTGATGCCGGACACTACGCACCAGGTGGCAGTCCCGTGCTAACCGCCTCGCCAACGATGAGCGCGGCGTTCACCGGCGCCGGGGTCATTCTCGGGACGGCCGCCTACATGGCGCCCGAGCAGGCGCGCGGGCGCGCGGTGGACAAGCGCGCCGACATCTGGGCGTTCGGCTGCGTGCTGTTCGAGATGCTCACCGGCAAGCGCGCGTTCGACGGCGCGGACGCCACGGAGATGATCGCGGCCGTCGTCCGCGCGGAGCCGGATTGGGTGGCGCTGCCGACGGACACGCCGCCGCGTCTGCGCGCGCTCCTGAAGCGCTGCCTCGAAAAGGAACCGAAGCAGCGCCTTCGTGACATCGGCGACGTGAAGTTCGAGTTGCTGGATTCGCCACTCGCGGCCCCGACGATGGCCGCGGCCGCACCACGCGGGTTTGCGGCGAGACATGTTCGTCCGCTCGCAGCGGCTGTTCTTGTCGGCGCCGTGGCGCTGGCCTTTGCGGCCGGATACGCTGTGCGGACCGACACGACGCCTGCGGTTCCGGTGCAATTCTCATTTCCGTTGCCGCCGGGGCACGCGCTGATATCGGGGCCGGTCATCAGCCGGGATGGCCGCCGCCTCGTGTACGTGACGAGCGACGGCAACACGCCGCAGCGGCTGTACGTGCGAGACGTTGCGGAGCTCGAGGGCCGCGAGATCGCCGGCACAGATGGCGCGAGGTTCCCGTTCTTCTCACCCGATAGTCGGTGGGTCGCCTTCTTCGCCAAAGGCCGCCTGTTCAAGGTGGACGTGGAAGGCGGTGCGCCGATCGCACTGGCCGATGCGTTCTCGCCCATCGGCGGGACATGGCGCGAAGACGACACGATCGTGTTTACGCCGACGTGGAACGGCGGGCTGTATCGCATGAACGCGAGCGGTGGAGCACCCGAGCTGCTCATCCGCCCTGATCCAAAACTGGAATATGCGTATATCTGGCCCTCCTTCTTGCCGGGCGGGCGGGAGCTGCTGTTTACCACGTGGGGAACAGAGCTTTCAGTCTCGCGCCTTACGCTTCCGGGACTTGAACGGACGACGATCGCGGCAGGTTTCTCATTGAGCGCCGCGTACGCAGCGTCGGGACACGTGCTCCTCGGCAATGATGCCGGACAGCTTCAGGCTCTGCCCTACCGCGAAGGCGCCGTTGGTGGCCGGACCTCTCCAGTGTCGGTGGTTGATAAGGTTCACTGGTCAGGACACACAGCGATCACTCGTACTTGTGGATCACGCGGGGCGCATAACGCCGGCGGGGCCGGAACGCCACGCGTATTCCTGGATCAGTCTGGCTCCCGACGGTCGCAAGGCGGCGCTCGTCTACGACGGGAGCATCTGGATTCAAGACCTCGAGCGCGGCACGAGCACGCCGCTCGCACCTGAATATCGCAGCGGTGCCAGAGGTTTTCCGGTCTGGACACCGGATAGCTCACGGATCATCTTTGCGTCGAACCACGAAGGGAACTGGGACCTCTATTCCAAACCTGCCTCCGCCGCTGGCTCTGCGGAAGTTGTTCTCACAAAAGAGTCCGACCAGTGGCCGGTCTCGATGGCGCTGGACGGTACCATGATCCTCGGCGATGCCCGTAGGAGGTCAGGGAATGACCTCTGGGTTCTGCCGCCTCGAGGAGAGCCCGCGCCGTGGCTGACCACGAACGCCGAAGAGCTGCACGGACGCATGTCGCCGGACGGCCGACTAGTCGCGTACTCCTCCAATGAATCCGGCAGGAGCGAGGTCTACGTCCAGCCTATCCAAGGATCACGCGACCGCGTGCAGGTATCGACGGATGGCGGCGCCGAACCGGCGTGGTCGCCGAAAGGGAACCGCATCTTCTATCGGCAGGGGAACGCCATGATGGCGGTTGACGTTGCACCCGGCGAGCGCGTGACGTTTGGCAAACCAAAGAAGCTCTTCGATGCCGGCTGGGAGCTTGGTGTCGGCTGGGATCCGGCGGTAAACGCGTCCTTCGCCGTGATGCCCGACGACGAGCGCTTCCTGATGATCCGCTACGAGCCGGCCGCCATACCCACCCGCATCAACGTGATCCTCAACTGGTTTCAAGAGCTGAACCGCCGCGTGCCGGTCCGTTGAAAGTCGGCCTTCCCCTTCTGTTCCTTCGTGGGCAACGGTGTCGCGTCCGGGTGTTACTCTGGGTCCATGCTGGCACCGACTCCGCTCGCCGTATTGACCGATAGAAGCGGGCGCCCTTACTTTCTCTGGGATTGCGATCTGGATCTGGCGCAATTCCAGCAGCGCCTTCGCGATCGGGATCCGGACGTGCGGGCGTATGTCCTGGCGAAGCTGATGCGCCAGGCCAAGCCCGACGATGTGTTCCAGTTCGTGACGCTGGCCGAGATCCGTGAGAGTTGGCCGCGTCTGGTCCGCTACCTGGGTCGATCGAAGCCCTTCTGGGCCTGGCTCCTCGACGTGTGGGCGTAGCAGGTGGACGTGACCGGCAAGCTGACGCCGCTGCAGCGACGGATCCTGTGCACGTTGGCGGCTCTCGATCCGCCGTGGACACTCACGGGCGGCGGCGCGCTGGCGGGCGTCCATCTGGGGCATCGGACCACCAGGGACCTGGATCTGTTCTGGCGAGCGCGCTCCGAGCTCGGCCCGGCCCCGGCTGATGCGCAGGTACTGCTTCGTGCTGCGGGGCTCGGCGTCGTCGCGCTGAGAACCACTCCGGCATTCGCGGAGCTGCGCGTGTCCGACGGACATGACGTGTGCATCGTCGATCTCGTGGCGGAACCGTTTCCACCCGTCGAGGCACCGCTGCAGACCACGATTGAGGAGGCCACGATCGCCGTTGATTCAATGCACGAGATTCTCGTGGCCAAGCTGACCGCCTTGTTGAGTCGCATGGAATTGCGCGATCTGATCGACGTCCGCGCGCTGCTGGAGGCGGGAGCCGACCTCACCGCGGCCGTGCGTGACGCGCCCAAGAAGGACACCGGTTTTTCGGCACTGACGCTGGCGTGGGTGCTGCACACATTCGAGGCCGGCCCTCTGGCGCGCGCGATGGGTTGGAGCGAGAAGGAAACCGCCGGCATCGACGCGTGGCGGCGACAGTTGGTCGATCGCTTGACCCGGATGACCAGACCGGCATAGCGCGCGTACTCCCGATTCGTTCGCCGATATAATCCCGCCAGGCATGGCACTGAGCGCCGGCACCCATTTGGGACCTTACGAGATCATTGCTCTCCTCGGCGCGGGTGGTATGGGCGAAGTCTACCGCGCGCGCGACCCGCGGCTGCAGCGCGATGTCGCGCTGAAGATCCTGCCGGACGTCTTCGCCGACGATCGCGAGCGGCTCGCGCGCTTCCAGCGCGAGGCACAGGTGCTCGCGTCGCTCAGCCACCCGAACATCGGCCACATCTATGGACTCGAGGAAACGGACTCGATCCGCGCGCTGGTCCTCGAGCTGATCGAGGGGCCGACGCTGGCGGACCGACTGGCGCGCGGGCCGATCCAGCTTGCAGAGGCGCTCGTGATTGCGCGGCAAGTCGCCGACGCCCTCGACGCCGCGCACGAGCACGGCGTCATCCATCGGGATCTGAAGCCGGCCAACATCAAGGTGCGCGACGACGGCACCGTGAAGGTGCTCGACTTCGGGCTCGCGAAGCTCACGCAGGCCTCCGGTCTCGGGCCTCCGGGCCCAGAGCTCACGGCGTCGCCGACGATGAGCGCTGCGTTCACAGGTGCGGGGGTGATTCTCGGCACGGCGGCCTACATGGCGCCGGAGCAGGCGCGCGGGCGGTCGGTCGACAAACGCGCCGACATCTGGGCATTTGGCTGCGTGCTGTTCGAGATGCTCACGGGCAGGCACGCCTTCGACGGCGCCGATGCCACCGAGATGATTGCCGCGGTCGTCCGCGCTGATCCGGACTGGGCGGTGCTCCCTGCCAATATCCCACCGCGGCTTCGGGCGCTACTCAAGCGTTGCCTGGAGAAGGAGCCGAGGGAGCGGCTGCGGGACATCGGCGACGTGCGATTCGAGCTGGATGCCGCTACAGTGCCAGTTCCGGTCAGCGCGGCCGCACCACGCGGGTTTGGCTCAAGGCACGCGCGGCCGCTCGCAGCGGTCGCTTTTGTGAGTGCGGTGGCGCTGGCCTTTGTAACCGGATACATCGTGCGGACCGACACTCCGCCTGCGGCTCCGGTGCAATTTTCATTTCCGCTGCCGCCGGGGCATGCGCTGATATCCGGTCCGGTCATTAGTCGGGACGGCCGCCGAATCGCGTACGTGACGAGCGACGGCAACGCACCGCAGCGGCTGTACGTGCGGGAGCTTGAGGAACTCGAGGCCCGCGAGATCCCCGGCACAGACGGCGCGAGGGAGCCGTTCTTCTCACCCGATGGACGATGGATCGCGTTTTTCGCGAGAGGTCGCCTGTTCAAGGTGGACAACGAAGGTGGTGCGCCCGTTGCGCTTGCGGATGCAATCTCCCCGATCGGCGGCACATGGGGCGAAGACGACACGCTCGTGTTTACGCCGACGTGGAACGGCGGGCTCTATCACATCAGCGCGAGCGGCGGACAACCCGAGCTGCTCATTCGTCCTGACCCAAAGCTGGAATATGCGTACGTGTGGTGTGGGTTCCGGAAATTCTGGCCGCTGGATTCCAGAAATTCTGGCGCCTTCTCCAGAAAGGCTGGCCAATTGAGTTGATGCCGAATTTGCCGTTGGGTCGTCAAGTCCCAGATGCTTGGTGCGCATCGAGGGCCCATCGAG
>JACPTI010000114.1 GCA_016192845.1 Acidobacteriota bacterium | reverse complement strand
GCCGGACGGTCGGACGGGCGGCTGTCGGTGCTGCACCGGGCGGGCCCGCGCGGCCTGGGCCTTTCGTACGTCGAAGGAATGCAATGGGCGCTCGGCACCGACGCCACGGCCATCTGCCAAATGGACGCGGACCTGTCGCACGATCCCGCGGACGTTCCGCGCCTCGCGGCGCAGACGGCCGGCGCGGACCTGGTCATCGGCTCCCGCTACGTGCCGGACGGGCGCATCGAGAACTGGCCGAAGCGCCGCGTCTTGATGAGCGCGTTCGCCAACCGGTACGTGCGCGCGATCCTGGGGCTGACAGTCACGGACTGCACCAGCGGGTTCCGCTGCTGGCGCCGCGAGGCGCTCGAACGCCTGCCGCTCGACCGCATCCGGTCGAACGGCTACGCCTTTCAGGTCGAGATGACGTGGGAGGCGCTCGCGGCCGGCTGCCGGGTCGTGGAGGTGCCGATTACCTTCGTCGAGCGGCAGCAGGGGTCCTCGAAGCTGTCGTCGGCGGTGATTGTCGAAGCGGCGATTCTCCCGTGGCGCCTGGCGCTGCGTCGCCGCCGCTGAGCCGGTTGTCGCCGCAATCGTTTCCGCGTTACGATCGAACGCTCCCGATGCAGGCTCACGAGGAGTCCCGTCCACCCGGCCTGAGTGTGTTCTTCCCCGCGTTCAACGACGGCGGAACGATCGCAAGCCTCGTGATCCGCGCCGTGCAGGTCGCGTCCCGGCTGACTCCTGATTACGAGGTCATCGTCGTCAATGACGGCAGCGCCGATGCGACGCAGGAGATCGCCGACGAGCTCGCCCGGACCTATCCTCACGTGCGCGCGATCCATCATCCGCGCAACCGCGGATACGGCGGGGCGCTCAGTACCGGATTCGCGGCGGCGACGAAGGACCTGATCGCGTACACGGACGGAGACGCGCAGTACGATCCCGCGGAGCTCGAGGTGCTGTGGAAGCGGCTCACGCCGGACGTGGACGTCGTGACGGGCTACAAGATCAGCCGGTCGGATCCGCTGCACCGCGTCATCATCGGCCGCATCTATCACTACACCGTCAAGTTCCTGTTTCGACTGCGCGTGCGCGACGTCGACTGCGACTTCCGGCTCATCCGGCGCGAGGTATTCAACCGGGTGAAGCTGGAGCGCGACACCGGCGTCATCTGCCTCGAAATGATGCGGAAGATCCAGGACGCCGGGTTCCGCGTGGTCGAAGTGCCGGTGCACCATTACCACCGGACGCACGGCCGGTCGCAGTTCTTCAACGTCCGGCGCGTGTTCTGGACCGGCATCGACGTGCTCAAGCTCTGGCTGCTGCTCGTCGTGCTCGGCCGGGGGCGGCAGAACGCGCCGGTGCTGCTCCGGAACCCGACGATCAGCCGCGCCGTGCCGCCGGACTCGCTGGAGCGATGAACGAGTATCGGGCCTTCTACCGCGACCGCCGCGTGATGATCACCGGGGGCCTCGGCTTCATCGGGAGCAGCCTGGCCCACCAGCTCGTCTCCCTGGGCGCCCGCGTGCTGATCGTCGATTCGCTCATTCCCGAGTACGGCGGCAACCTGTTCAACATCGCGGGCATCGAGGACCGGGTGCGCGTCAACGTCGCCGACGTGCGGCAGCAGAGCACGATGAACTACCTCGTGCGCGATCAGGATGTGATCTTCAACCTCGCCGGACAGGTCAGCCACATCGACAGCATGCAGGATCCGTATACGGACCTCGAAATCAACTGCCGCGCGCAGCTGTTCATCCTCGAGGCGTGCCGGCGGAACAACCCGCACGTGAAGGTGGTCTTTGCGGGCACGCGCCAGGTGTACGGGCACCCCGAGTCGCTCCCGGTCACCGAGCAGCACCTGGTGAAACCGGCCGACGTCAACGGCATCAACAAGGCGGCGGGTGAGTACTATCACCTGCTGTACAACAACGTCTTCGGCATCCGCGCCTGCTCGCTTCGGCTGACGAACGTGTACGGCCCGCGACAGCTCATCAAGCACAACCGCCAGGGGTTCATCGCCTGGTTCATCCGCCTGGCGCTCGAAGACCGTGAGATCCAGATCTACGGCGACGGCATGCAGCTGCGCGACTTCGTCTACGTGGACGACGCCGCCGACGCGTTCCTGCGCGCGGGAGCCAGCGACGCCGCGAACGGGCAGGTGTTCAACGTCGGGGGTCTCGAGCCGATCTCCCACCGCGATCTCGTCGAGCTGCTCATCTCGACTGCCGGCACGGGCCGCTACCGCTTCGTCGAGTGGCCCCCCGAAAAGAAGGCCATCGACATCGGCAGCTTCTACGCGGACTCCTCGCGCATCAGGCGCACGCTGGGATGGCAGCCGGTCGTCCCGCTGGCGGAGGGCTTCGCGCGTACGCTCGAGTACTATCGCGCGCACATGCATCACTACGTGCCCGCCGCCGACGCCCCGGTGACTACCCTGTGAGGGCGCTCATCACCGGCGGCGCGGGCTTCGTCGGCTCGCATCTGGCTGAACGGCTGCTCGAGTTCGGGCACGAGGTGCTCGTGCTCGACAACCTCTCGACGGGGTCGATCGACAACATCGCCCACCTCAAGGGCGACAGGCGCTTCTCGTACGTGATCGACTCGGTCACGAACGAGCCGCTGCTCGCCGAGATGATCGATCGCGGGGACGTGGTGTTCCACCTCGCCGCGGCGGTCGGAGTCAAGCTCATCGTCGAGCAGCCGGTGCACACGATCGAAACCAACGTGCACGGGACCGAGGTGGTGCTCAAGCACGCCAACAAGAAGAAGAAACTTGTCGTCATCGCCTCGACGTCGGAGGTGTACGGCAAGAGCGCCGACGTGCCGTTTCGCGAGGCGGCCGACGTCGTGCTCGGGCCGTCGGTGAAGCATCGCTGGGCGTACGCGTGCAGCAAGCTGATCGACGAGTTCCTCGCCCTCGCCTACTGGAAGGAGAAGAAGCTTCCGATCGTCATCGCCCGGCTCTTCAACACGGTGGGGCCGCGGCAGACCGGCCAGTACGGCATGGTGCTGCCGACGTTCGTCCGGCAGGCGCTCGCCGGGCATCCGCTCACGGTGTTCGGCGACGGCACCCAGTCGCGCAGCTTCACCTACGTCAGCGACGTCGTCGACGCGCTGATTGCGCTCGCGCAGGAGCCGCGGGCCGTCGGCCACGTCTTCAACATCGGCAACGTCGGCGAGATCTCGATTCGCGATCTGGCCGGCCGCGTCGTGGCGCTGGCGCGAAGCGCGTCGCCGATCCACTTCATCCCGTACGACGAAGCGTACGAGGCGGGTTTCGAGGACATGCCGCGCCGCGTGCCCGACCTCTCGAAGCTGAAGGCGCTCATCGGCTACGAGCCGAAAGTGGGGCTCGACGAGATCATCTGCCGGGTGATCGAGTACTTCCGTAATTCCTGAGGTGTGCGCGCTACAATAGGGGGGTCGGAATGGCTGCTCTCCGGTCGCTGACCGCTGCCGTCGTGCTCGCCGCCGCGGCGACCGCTGCGGCGCAGCAGCCCGTCCAGCTGCAGTTTCAGGACGGCCGCGTCACGCTGCGCGCCCAGAACGCGCCGGTCCGCGCGATCCTCGCCGAATGGGCCCGGCTGGGCGGCGCCACCATCGTCAATGGCGATCGCGTTGTCGGTCCTCCCGTGACGCTGGAGCTGACGGGCGTCCCCGAGCGCCAGGCGCTCGACATCGTGCTGCGAAACGTGGCGGGCTACATGCTCGCGCCGCGCCGCACCGGAACGACCGGCGCCTCCGCTTTCGATCGCATCCTCATCCTGCCGACGAGCGTTGCGCCGCGGAATCCGCCGCCGCCGGCCCCGACGGCACGACCCGCGCCCGTGCTGCCGCGCCCGCCCGTGGTCGCGCGTCCGCCAGAAGCCGCGCCGGTCGAGCCGCCCGCCGAGATCCTGCAGCCGGAGGATGCGGCAGGCGATGCGACCGCGCAGCCGGAGCCACCGACGACGCCCGGCCCGCGCGTCATGCCGCAGCCGCTCGTGAGACCGCCTGTCGCGCTGCCGCCCGGCGCCGGTCCGGAGCTCGTACCCGAGCAGCCGGAGCCGCAGGAAGGGACGCCGCCCACGATGCCGACGCAGCCAGGCATCACCACGACGCCAGGCAATCCGTTCGGAATTCCGGCGGGATCGTCCCCACGACCCGGTGTGATCGCACCTGTCACTCGTCCGCAGCCGCAGCAGCCCGCGCCAAACGGCGTACAATAAAACCCACGTCGTTCACACTTCTCGGTGCTCACTTCTCGGTTCGTGTTCACGTTCGGTTCTCGGTTCGAGTTCTGCGTTCGTCGTTCGTGCGCGAACGGTGAACCGCGAACCCCGCACCGAACCTGAACGGAAACCGAGAAGCGAGAATTGAGAAGTGTGAACGAAATCCTCCGTCATGTCCGAGATCGACCGCTTCAAGTCCGACGATCGTCGCGGGGTCGACACGCTCTATCGCCGTACGCACGGCCCGGACGCCGCCGAAGCGAACCGGCTGCGATGGGACTGGCAGCATCGCCGCAACCCGTACAACCCGGGCGGGGAGCCCGGCATCTGGGTCGCGCGCGAGGGTCCGACGGTGGTCGGGCAGTATCCGACGCTGCCGGTGCGCATCTCGCTCAAGGGGCTCGAAGTCGACGGCGCCTGGGGCACCGGCGCGCTCGTCGCGCCCGAACGCGACAGCCAGGGGCTCGACGAAGCGCTCGTCCGCGCGTGGGACCGCAACACCGGCGCCGTGCTCACGCTCGGGACCCCCGGCGGCGCGCGACGCCTGCTCGACCGCCTGCACTGGCCGCCCGCGCACGTCCTGCCGTGTCTGGTGAAGCCGCTGACGCGGCGCGCCGTCCGCTTGCCCAACTGGCCGATGCCGCTCAACCGGCTGGTGTCGGCGGTGACGCATCCAGTAATCCAGATCGTCGCCCGCTCACGTCCGCTGCGCGCCGAGTGCGAGCCGATCCGCCGCTTCGACTCCGAGTTCACGCGGCTGTGGGAGCGGCGGGCGGCGAAGTTCGATCTCGCCGTCCGCCGCGACGCGCCCTACCTGAACTGGCGGTACATCGAGCCGCCGCACGTCCGCTACTCCGTCGTGGCGCTGCGGCGGCAGGGGGAACTGCACGGCTACGCCGTCTACCGCCACCGCCACGAGCCGCTCGGCCGCGTGACGATGCTCGTCGACTTCCTCGTGGACCCGGACGACGTCTCGGGCCTGAAGACGCTGCTGCGCTGGGTCGACCGGGCCGCGCGCGCCGAGGACGCCGACAAGGTGCGCTGCTACGTGATGAACGGCGCCTTCAGGCGCGTGCTCCGCCGCAACGGCTACTTCAACGTGAAGTCGACGCTCGAGGTGAGCGTCAAGATCAACACCGTCCAGGTGCCCAAGGGGTTCTACGACGAGACCGACGGGTGGCACATCACCTACGGCGACTCGGATCAGGATCATTGATGGCCCTCACCGACAAAGTGAACCGCGACATTGCCGCGGCGATGAAGGCGAAGGACGCGCCGCGCCTCTCCGCCCTCCGGATGATGAAGGCGGCCATCATGAACAGGGAGGTGGAGAAGGGACGCGCGCTTGACGACGCGGAGGTCGTCCAGGTGGTGGCGTCGCTCGTCAAGCAGCGCCGCGACTCCATCGAGCAGTTCTCGAAGGCGGGACGGGCCGATCTCGTCGACAAGGAAACGGGTGAAATCGCCGTGCTCGAGGCGTACCTGCCGCCCGCCGCCACCGCGGAGGAGATCGATGCCGCCATCAGCGCGGCGATTGCGGAGACGGGCGCCGCCTCCCCGAAGGACCTCGGCAAGGTGATGAAGGCCGTCATGCCCAAGCTCGCCGGCAGGACCGCGGACGGCCGGACCATCAACGAAGCCGTCCGCCGAAAGCTTGGCGCCTAGCTCCCCCGCCTCGTCCTCCGCCGCGCTCGCCCGCTCCGCCGCGTCGGCCGGCGCGGCCACGATGACGAGCCGCATTCTCGGCGTCGTGCGCGAGCAGGTCCTGGCCGCGCTCTTCGGCGCCGGGAACGCCATGGACGCGTACAACGTCGCGTACCGCATCCCAAACCTGGTGCGCGATCTCTTCGCCGAAGGAGCGATGAGCAGCGCGTTCGTGCCGACCTTCACGCGCCACCTCACCACCGCCGGACAGGAGTCGGCCTGGCGGCTGGCCAACTACGTCATCAATGGCCTGATCGTCATCACGCTGCTGCTCGTCGCGCTCGGGATGCTCTTCGCCGAGCCGCTCGTCGATCTGTTCGCGGGCGCGTATCGCAGCGTGCCGGGCAAGCTCGAGCTGACCGTCTTCCTCACGCGGCTCATGCTGCCCTTCCTGACCTTCGTCGCGCTCGCGGCCGCGTGCATGGGGATGCTCAACTCGTTGCACCGCTTCTTCATCCCCGCGCTGTCGCCGGCGACCTACAACGTGGCGACGATCACCTGCGCGCTGCTTCTCGTGCCGCTGATGCCCGGGCTCGGGCTGGAGCCGATCACCGCCGTCGCCTTCGGCACCCTGCTCGGCGGCGTCGCGCAGCTGGCGCTCCAGTGGCCGGTCCTCCGGCGGGAGGGGTTCGTCTACCGCCCGGTGCTCGACTGGCACGACGAGGGGCTCCGCCGCGTGCTGGTGCTGATGGGGCCGGGCACCATCGGCCTCGCCGCCACGCAGGTGAACGTCTTCGTGAACACGGTGCTGGCGACCGGCGAAGGGACCGGCGCCGTCTCGTGGCTGAATTACGCCTTCCGGCTGATGTACCTGCCGATCGGGCTCTTCGGCATCTCGATTGCCACGGCCACGCTCCCCGCCGTGTCGCGCCAGGCCGCCCTGGACGACGAGCGCCGCGTGCGCGGCACGGTGGCCGACGGGCTGACGCTGATGCTGATGCTCAACGTGCCCGCAACCGTCGGGCTCGTGGTGCTCGCGACGCCGATCGTGCGGGTGATCTTCGAGCGCGCCGCCTTCACCGCGGCCGACACGGCGGCGACGGCGGCGGCGCTGCAGTTCTACGCGATCGGCCTCGTCGGCTACTCCGTCGTCCGGATCGCCTCTCCGGTGTTCTATGCGCTCGGGCAGAATCGGACGCCGGTGCTCGTCAGCGTGGCCACGGTTCTCGTGAACGTCGCGCTCAACGTGGCGCTCGTCCGGCTCATGGGATACCGCGGGCTGGCGCTCGGCACCTCGATCGCGGCGCTGTTCAACGCCTCGCTCCTGATGATCCTGCTGCGGCGCCGCCTCGACGGGATCGACGGCGGGCGCGTGGCCGCGTCGTTTCTGCGGATAGTACTCGCGTCGCTGGCGATGGGCGCGGCCGCACTCGCGGCCGATGCCGCGGGGCGGCGCTGGCTCCCGGGCGACGCGCTGGTCCTCCAGGTCGTCCGTCTGACTGCGGCGATCGGTCTGGCGCTGGCGGTTCTCGCCGGCGCCGCGCACCTGCTGCGCATCCGCGAGTTCCGCGAGGGGGTCGCGATGGCGGCCCGCAGGATCCGCCGATGAGTGGCCTGCATCCGACCATCCTGCTGCTCGCCTCCACGCATTTCATCGTGGACGGCTTCGGCAACATCTACGCGCCGCTGCTGCCGCTGCTCATCCCGCAACTCAATCTCTCGCTGGCCGCGGCCGGCACGCTGCAAATGTGCTTTCAGATGGCCAACTCGGTCGCCCAGCTCGGCTTCGGCCACGTCGCCGACCGGTGGCGTCCCCGCGTACTGGTGGTCGCCGGCCCGATCGTCACGGTGGTCGGGTTGTCGATGCTGGGGCTCGCGCCGACGCCGTGGCTGCTCGGCGCGGTCCTCGTCCTCGGCGGGCTGGGCGGCGCCGCGTTTCATCCGCCCGCCGCCGCGCTCGTCTACCGCCTGGGCAGCGAGCGCAAGGCGTCGGCCATGTCGTTCCACCTGACGAGCGGCGCGCTCGGATTTGCGCTCGGGCCGCTCGTCTTCGCGCCGTTTGCGGAACGCTACGGCCTGCACTGGACGCCGCTGCTGATGCTGCCGGCGCTCGCGGTGCTGGCCTTCCTGCTGCCGCGGGTGCCTCCGATGACGCACGCCGGCGAGCGCGGCGAAAGGGGCGGATTCCGGGCGCTTCGCCCGTATCGAAAGCCGCTGACGCTGCTCTACTTGATCGTCGTGCTGCGCACGCTCGCCTCGCTCAGCTTCGCGACGTTCCTGCCGGTGATGCTGACGCGGCGCGGCATGTCGGTCTCGGAGGCGGGCACGGCGATCGCCGTCTATCTCGTGGCGAGCAGCGTGGGCGGGTTCCTCGGCGGTCCCGTGGCGGATCGCCTCGGGCCGCGAAATGTCATCCTCTGGTCGCTCATGACGGCGGTGCCGTTTCTCGCGATCGGTCCGACGCAGACGGGCTGGGTGCTCGTGGCGCTGGTCTCGATCGGCGGCTTCCTGCTCCAGTCGACGCTGCCGGTGAACGTCACCTTTGGCCAAATGATCGCCCCGATCAGTGCGGCCACGGTATCGTCGCTGATGATGGGCTTCGGCTGGGGCATGGGCGGGCTGAGCGTGCCGTTTGTCGGCCTGATGGCCGATCGCATCGGGATCGAGCGGGCGCTCGTGGTGATGGCGTTCACTCCGCTCATCGCGGCGATGTGCGCGGCACCGCTGCCGCGGGGCAAACTCGGGCACGCCCCGGCTCGTGCTGCCGATGTGGGGACCGTTGAGACCGCGGGTACAGATGTTGCTCCGTAGGGTCAGGTTGGAGCAGACTGACATCTGATGCGCCGCCCTCCCGCCGCTTCCACGTTTACGTACTCCTTCGGGCCCGGGCCGCTGACGCCCGCCATAAAGGTCCTGATCGCGGCGAACGTGGCGGCGTTCCTCGTCGCGCTGGTAGCCCCGGCCGTTACGCTGCTCCTCGGGCTGCGGCCGGCCGACGTCGTCCAGCGGCTGTACGTGTGGCAGCCCCTCACGTACATGTTTCTGCACGGCGGGATCTTCCACATCCTGTTCAACATGCTCGCGCTCTGGATGTTCGGCGTGGAGCTGGAGCGGGTGTGGGGCAGCCGCTATTTCACGAAGTTCTACTTCGTCGCCGGGGTCGGCGCCGCGCTGACCACGCTCATCCTGTCGTTCGCGCCGGGGCTGGGCCCTCAGTTGTACTACTCGCTGACGATTGGCGCGTCGGGCGCGGTGTACGGCGTGCTGCTCGCTTACGGGCTGTACTTCCCGCACCGGCCGATCTACATGTACTTCGTCTTTCCGATCCCGGCGAAGTACTTCGTGATGATCATCGGCGCGATTTCGCTGCTGGCGTCGATGGGCGGCCCGGGCGGCGGGGTCGCGCACACCACGCATCTCGGCGGGCTCGTCGCCGCGTACCTGTACCTGAAGGGCGGCCGCATTCACCTGCTGTCGGAGATCAAGTACCGCTATCTGAAGTGGCGCATCAACCGGATGCGCCGCCGCTTCGACGTCTACTCAGGAGGGCGCGCCGACGACGTTGACCGCAAGGTGCATTAGTCGGCAGTCGGCAGTCGGCAGTAGGCGGTAAAAGGATGTGCGCCGGTTCTGTTCTGCTTACCGCCCGTTGCCCACTGCCTACTGCCCACTGCCTACTGCCCACTGCCTACTGCCCACTGCCTACTGCCTACTGCCTACGGCCTGCTGACGCTGAGCGGCAGGCGCGAGCCGCCGATCGCGAGCGCCAGCAGGCCGCCGAGGACGGGAAACCCGGTGCCGTCGATCAGGAACTCCGGG
>JACPTI010000004.1 GCA_016192845.1 Acidobacteriota bacterium | reverse complement strand
ACTCCTGACTCCTGACTCCTGACTCCTGACTCCTGACTCCTGACTCCTGACTCCTGACTCCTGACTCCTGACTCCTGACTCCTGACTCCTGACTCCTACTCAGGCGGCGTCGCCGTCTTCCGTGGCGGGTTGAAGAACGGCGTCCTGACCACCGTCGCGACGACGTAGTGCCGCGTCGCCTCGACGGTGACCTCGACCTCGACCTGCGTGCCCTCGGCAAAGAACGGCGCATCGATGGTGGCCAGCGCGATGAGCCGCTTGAGCGTCGGCGACCACGACGTGGTGGTGGCGCGGCCGATCTGCTGGCCGTCGCGCACGACCGGCACGTGCACGCGGGACGCGGCCGCCGGCGCGACCGGCGCCAGCCCGAACCGGTCGTAGAGCGCCTCCACCTCGGGCCAGTTGATGTGCAGGCCGACGACCATTCGCGCCGGCTCGCGCCGTCGCTCGTCCGCCAGCGGCCCCCGCCCGACGAACGGCGCCTTGTCGACGGTGACGAGCCGCCCGAGCCCCATCTCGAACGGCGTGTACTTCTGCGACTCGATGAGCGCCTTCCGGCTGCTGTTGAAGTCGACGTCGATGAGCAGCAGGCCTGCCTCGATTCGGGCCATATCGAGTGCCAGCATCCCCGCCGGCCTGATGTCGAACGGCCGCCCCTCGTGCATCAGCACGTCCCAGACTTCCAGCGCCGACTCCGCCGGCATCCAGATCTCGTAGCCGAGGTCGCCCGTGTAGCCGGTGCGTGAAATATCGACCGGCACGCGACCGATCCGCCCGCTGGTCACACGGAAGTACTTGAGCGCGTCGATGTCGGCGTTCGAGGCGGCGCGCAGCACCCGCGCGGCCGTGGGCCCCTGCAGCGCGAGCGCGGCCACCTGCTCGGAGATGTCCTCGATCCCCACGTCGAGCCCCGCCGCATTCTGCCGGAACCAGCGCAGGTTCGGATCCGCCGCGGTCCACCGGAACGCCTGCTCGTCGAGCCGCGTCACCGTCCCGTCGTCGATGACCTTGCCCTCGTCATCGCACCACGGCGTGTACCACACCTGACCGACGCCCATCTTGCGGACGTCGCGCGTGATCACGCGGTCGACGAGGCGGCTCGCGTCCGGACCGCTGATGCGGTACTTGAACAGGGGCGAGACGTCGATGAGCGCCGCCGCATGGCGGATGGCGTGGTACTCGTGCTCGTGGTGCGTCTCGTACGCGCTCACCGCGTAGTACCCCGACCACTCGCGGTAGTTCAGCGATTCGCACAGCGCGAACGTGCGCGGATGGAATGCCGTGCCGATCGGCATCGCGCGATTATCTTACGCGCAGTCGCCCCGCCGTCCCCCGGGAGTAGAATCTGCGCCATGTTCGAGATCGAGAGCATCGATCACGTCGCCCTTGCGGTGCGCGATGTCCGGCGGTCGGCTGACTGGTACCGGCAGGTGCTCGGCCTGCAGCGGCTCTACGAAGAGGTGTGGGGCGACTACCCGGCGGTCGTGGCCGCCGGCGCCACCTCGATCGCGCTCTTTCCGGTCGAGGGCGCGCAGCCGAAAGGGCGCCCCGGGCGCGACACGCTGGCGATGCGCCATCTGGCGTTCCGCGTGGATGCGGCCAACTTCGCCCGGGCGCGTCAGGCGCTGACCGACTGCGGCATTGTGCTCGAATTCCAGGATCACGGCATCGCGCGCTCGATGTACTTCCACGACCCGGACGGCCACGAGCTGGAGATCACGACGTACGACCTGACGCACCCATGACGACCGTCTACGTGGCCCTCGCCGTCGCGATGACGACGATGGTGATCGCGAGCTTCTGGGCAATCTATGTCGGCCCGCTGCGCCGTGGCGAGGCCGACCGGCCGTGGCTGTGCCATCTGCATGGCGCCATCTCGATGGGATGGATGGCGCTGCTCGTCGCGCAGGCGGCGCTCGTCTCGCTCGGCGCACCGAGCAGCATCGCAGGATCGGGACGATTGGCATCGCCTACGGCGTGGTGGGGCTCATCGTCGGCGTCGCGATCAGTTTTGGCGCGGCCGCCATGCACATGACGAGCGGCGCATGGGACCTCGATTCGGCGGCGGCGTTCCTGTTCGTCTGGCTCGCGCCCCTGTTCGCCGCCATGGCGTACGACTGGCACACGCGCCGGCAGGTGCACCCGACCTATGCGATCGGCCTCGCGATCTTTCAGGCGGCGTTCGCACGCGTCTTCGTCATGAATCGCGAGCCATGGCTGACCATCGGCCGGGCGATCCTCGCGCCGGTCGTGTGACAGAATGGCCGCGGTGTACGACGTCATCGTCATCGGCGGCGGCCACAACGGCCTCACCGCCGCCGCCTATCTCGCCCGCGCCGGGCGCAAGGTGCTGGTGCTCGAGCGGCGCCACGTGCTCGGCGGCGCCGCCGTGACCGAGGAAATCTTCAAGGGCTTCAAGTTCTCCGTCTGCTCCTACGTCGTCTCGCTGCTCCGGCCGGAGATCATCCGCGAACTCGATCTGCCGCGGCACGGGCTCGAGATCCTGCCGCTCGACGGCACGTTCACGCCCATGCCCGATGGGAACTACCTGTGGCGCGTGAACGATCACGGGAAGACCCGCCGCGAGATCGCGCGCCATTCGCCGGTCGATGCCGAGGCGTACGAGGAATACGGGCGCGCGATGGTGGAAATAGGGCGGTTCGTGAAGCCGATTCTCGGCATGCTGCCGCCCGATCCGACGTCGCTCCGCTTCGGAGAGCTGCGCAAGCTCCTCTTCCTCGTCCGGCGCTTCCGCCAGCTCTCCCGGCAGGACCAGTACAACCAGGTTCAGCTGATGACGATGAGCGCGTCCGATTTCCTCGATCGGTGGTTCGAGACCGACGTGCTGAAGGCGACGATGGCCGCCTCGGGCATCATCGGCACGTTTCTCGGCGTGCGCTCGCCCGGCACCGCGTACGTGCTGCTGCACCACTACATGGGCGAGATCGACGGCGCCTTCCGCTCCTGGGGGCTGCCGCGCGGCGGCACCGGCGCCGTCTCGAACGCGATTGCCATGGCCGCGCGCGAGGCGGGCGCGGAGATCCGCACCGAAGCGGCCGTCTCCGGCATCCTCGTCCGCGACGGCGCCGCACGCGGCGTTGTGCTGGAGGGCGGCGACGAACTTCGCGCCTCCCTCGTCGTGTCGAGCGTCGATCCGCGGCTGACGTTCCTCGAGTTCGTCGACCGGAGCGTGCTGCCGACCGGCTTCGTCGACGACGTGCGGCGGTACAAGTTCCGAGGCTCGTCGGGCAAGGTGAACCTGGCGCTCGACGCGCTGCCGGATTTCACGTGCCTGCCGGGGGCGGGCCCGCACCTGCGCGGCGCCATTTCCATATCGCCCAGCGTCGAGTACATGGAGCGCGCCTACGACGCCGCCAAGTACGGCCGCTTCTCCCGGCGGCCGTACATCGACATCGTGATTCCGTCGCTGACCGACCCGAGCGTTGCGCCGCCCGGCAAGCACGTCATGTCGTGCTTCGTGCAGTATGCCCCTTATCACCTGACCGAAGGCACCTGGGACGAGAAGCGCGACGCGTTCGGGGATGCGGTCATCGACACGGTGGCCGAGTACGCGCCGAACCTGCGCCGCATCATCCTGCACCGACAGGTGGTCACCCCGCTCGACCTCGAACGCGAGTGGGGGCTGTCGGAAGGCAACATCTTCCAGGGTGAGCTGACGCTCGAGCAGCTGTTCTTTCTCCGGCCGGCGCCGGGCTGGGCCCAGTACGCCACCCCGATCCGGCAGCTGTACATGTGCGGATCGGCCACCCATCCCGGCGGCGGGGTCATGGGAGCGCCGGGCCGGAACGCGGCCATGAAGATTCTGGCTGATCTTAGGAGATAGGAGATAGGAGATAGGAGTCAGGAGTCAGGAGTCAGGAGTCAGGAGTCAGAAGGAGGTTCGAAGTTCATGGAGCGCCAACCCGCAAAGACATTCCGCGATCTGACTGTGTGGCAGAAGGCACACAGCCTCGTCCTCGGCGTTTACCGGCTGTCGTCGCGGTTTCCCCCGCATGAGACTTATGGCCTTTCGGCGCAAATGCGCCGCGCGGCGGTTTCCGTTCCGGCCAACATCGCGGAAGGATTCAAGCGACGCGGCCGCGTCGACAAAGCCCGACACATGAACATTGCAGAAAGTTCGCTCGAAGAAACGCGCTACTACCTACTGCTGGCGAAGGATCTGTCTTACGGCGATGAGCCTTCGTTAGCAGCGGATGCGGAGGAGGTGGCGCGACTCCTCGCCGCCTACTCGCGCACCCTCCTGTCTCCTGCGTCCTGACTCGTGACTCGTGACTCGTGACTCCTGACTCCTGTCTCCTGTCTCCTGTCTCCTTCATGAATGTGATCATCATCGGCGCCGGCCACAACGGCCTCACGGCAGCGTTCTATCTCGCCAAAGCCGGTCTCGAGCCGCTCGTGCTGGAGCAGAGCGACACCCTCGGCGGGGGCGCGATCACCGGGGAGCTGCACCCGGGCTTCCGCTGCCCGACGCTCGCCCATTACGCGGCCCTCCGCGCCGACATCGCCGCCGACATGCAGCTGACACGGTACGGCCTCGAGTTCATCGACGGCCCTGTCGAGGCGTTCGCGCCGGCGCTCGACGGTCCGCCGGTGGTCGTCTACGCCGACGAGCGGCGCACGGTAGAGGCGCTGCGCCCGGCGCACGCACAGGACGCCGAGGCCTTTCCGCGGTATCGCTCCGCGATGACGGCGGTGAGCGGCGTCCTGGCGCCGCTCGTCGCGTCCCCGGCCCCCGATATCAACGAGCCCGACGGCCGCGACGTCTGGAACCTCCTGCGGATCGCCCGGCGATTTCGTGCCCTCGGCAGGACGGATGCGTACCGGCTGCTCCGGTGGATGCCCATGGCGGTGGCCGACCTGGCGAGCGAATGGTTCCAGTCCGAGGCGCTGCGGGCGCTCATCGCGGCGCCGGCCGTTTCGGGCACGATGTTCGGGCCGCGCTCGGCCGGAAGCGGCCTCGTGCTCCTGCTGCACGAGGTGACCAGACATTTGACCGGCCGCGCTGTCCGTGTGCGCGGCGGACCGGGGGCGCTGACGGCCGCCATGGCCGCCGCCGCACGTGCCGCCGGTGCCGAGATCCAGACTGGCGTGCGCGTCGAGCGCGTGCTCGTTGCCAACGAGCGCGTCACCGGCGTTCTCGCGGGCGGCCGCGACATGCGGGCCGACGCGGTGGTCTCCGCGGTCGACCCGAAGACGACGTTCCTGCAGCTGGTCGAGCCGGCGCATCTGTCGCCCGATTTCGTCGCGAAGATCCGGAGCTACCGCGCGGCCGGCACGCTGGCGAAGGTGAATCTCGCGCTGTCGGCGCTCCCCTCGTTCGTCGGTGCGGGTGACGCCGTGGGTCCGGCCGAAGCCGGAGGCCACCTACCCCAGAGCGCCGAATTGTTGTCCGGACGTATTCACATCGGCCCGAGCCTCGACTACCTCGAGCGCGCGTTCGACCATGCGAAATACGGCGAGCTGTCGGAGGCGCCGTGGCTCGACGTCACAATTCCCTCGGTGCTCGATCCCGGTCTGGCGCCCGGACGCGCGCACGTGATGTCGATCTACACGCATTACGCGCCGTATCGCCTCCGGAGCGGCGACTGGCCGGCCTCCCGAGAGACGCTGCTGGCGAGGACGCTGGCCACCCTCGAGCGTGTCGCGCCCGGCATCAAGCGGCTGGTCGTCGCGGCCTCGGTCATCACCCCGCAGGAGCTCGAGGCCCGCTACGGCTTCCACGGAGGCCACGTGTTCCACGGCGAGCTGGCGCCGGACCAGCTCGTGAGCATGCGACCACTGCCCGGGTTCGACCGCTACGGGACCCCCTTGCGCGGGCTGTTCGTCTGCAGCGCCGGCACGCACCCGGGCGGCTTCATGTCGGGCGGGAGCGGCAAGCTGGCGGCCGGCGAGATCATCAAGACGCTGCGCCCCTAGCACCCCAACGCGCAAAGTCCGCGCAACGCCACCCCACCTGCACCCCGGTTGGGGGCCCCGCCTGAGCGCTTCAGGTCCGCGCGGCGGCCAGCCTATACTCCTCCCGTGCGCCGTACCGCCCTGGCAGCGGCCTTCCTGCTGTGCGCGCCCACGCTCACGGCGGCACAGCACGCCGACATCCGCGGCGTGGTCACGGATCCGTCCGGCGCCGTCGTCCCGGGCGTCCGGATCACCGTCGGCCGTGCCGCTGACGCCGAGCGCTCGGTCGTGACCGACGCGAGCGGCCGGTATGCCGTGTCGCAGCTCTCCCCGGGCACGTACGACCTGCGCGCCGAGCTGGCCGGCTTCGAACCGATCCGGCGGACGGCCGTTCGTCTCGAAGCCGGAGCCACCCTCGACGTCGATCTCGTGCTCCAGCCGGCGCCGATCAACGAGACGGTTGCCGTGCCCGGCCGCGCGCGCCGAGAGCAGCCCGTGGCGGCAGCGCTGGTCGTCGACCGTGAGTTCCTCGAGAGCCTCGTCTTCGAGAACCGGTCGCTGCAGTCGCTGGTCGCGCTCGCCCCCGGTGTCGTCACCATGGGCGACGGCATGCTCAGCGCCGACGGCAGCCGGACCACGGCCAACTACGTCACGATCGACGGCGTATCGGCGAACATCGGTGTGCCGCGGTTTGGCGCGGCGCGGCCGCCGGTGGGCGCGCGGATCGGCCCGGCGGGCGGCACCGACACGAACGCGGGCGGCGCCAACGCGGTGCTGGGCGGCTTCACCGGCGGCAGCGAGCTCATCCAGCTCGAGGCGCTCGAGCAGATCCGCGTCGAGACGCCGGCGTACTCGGCGCAGCTCGGGCGCCAGTCGGGCGCGCAGGTGCAGCTCGTCTCGCGATCGGGCACCAATCAGTTCACCGGCAGCGCCTTCGAATACCTGCGCGACTCGCGCCTGGACGCGCACGACTGGTTCGCCAACGCCAATCCGCGGGCGCAACGCTCGCCATACCGGCAGCAGCAGTTCGGCGGCGTCTTCGGTGGGCCGATTGCGAGAAACCGGACCTTCTTCTTCCTGTCCTACGAAGGGCGGCAGCGCGACACGGCACCTGCGGTCCGCGAGCTACGCGTTCCGGCGGTCGAGCTGCGCTCGAGCCCGGGACTCTCGCCGGAGCTGGCGCGTCTGCTCGACGCGTACCCGCTCCCGCACGGCCCGGAGTTCGTCGACGCGCAGGGGCAGCCGCTCGGCGCGGCCCCCTTCTATGACGCGTCTCCGGGGTTCCAGGACTCGAATGCGTACAGCGTCAAGATCGACCACTCGTTCGGGCCGCGGCTGCTGCTGACCGGCCGCTGGAATCAGGGGCTGTCGGCCCGGACGAGCGTCGTGCTGGCGCAGCGCACGCGCAATGCGACCAACGCCCGTACGCTCACGCTGACCGGGCGATCGGCGATGACCGACCGGCTGCTGCACGAATGGGCCGTGAACTACAGCGGCAACGCTGCCGACAACGGCAGCGCCCTTACCGATCGCTTCGACGTCCGGCCATTCGACGAGCGCGCGCTGCTGCCCCCGTTCGCACCGGCGAGCGCCAGCGTCGGCATTTCGCTGCCCGGGTTCGTGCAGGACTACACACTCGGTCCGTCCGTCGCCAACCGGCAGGCGCAGGTCAACGTCGTCAACACGCTCTCGTGGATGACGAGCCGGCACAGCGTGCGTACCGGCATCGACTTCCGCCGGCTCACGCCCGTCTACGGGCCGACGGAGTACCGCAGCACCGTCACGTTCAACACGATCGAGGCGCTGCTGAACAACAGAGCCGACCAGCTGTCGATCGGCTCGTCCGATCAGGTCCGGCTCTCCGTCATCGCCTTTTCCGCGTACGCTCAGGACACGTTTCGGCTCACGCGCCGCCTGACGCTCGACTATGGGCTTCGATGGGAGGTCAATCCGGCGCCCGTCGGCGTCGACAAGCCGCTCTACACGGTCCAGGGTTTTCCGGACCTGACGGCGCTGGCGCTGGCGCCCGCGGGGACGCCGCTCTACCCGACGCTGTGGACGGAGCTCGCGCCGCGGCTGGCGGCTGCGTACCGTCTTCGCGAGTCGGCACGACAGGACACGGTTGTCCGCGCCGCGTACGGCTTGCACTACGACCTCGGCATCGGCGCGACCGCCACCGCCGCGCGCATGTTTCCCTACAACCGGACCGTGCGTCGCACCAGCGTCCCGTTTCCGGCAGAGGAGTATCTGGCGCAGGCGCCGCCGCTCAGCCTCGCGCCGCCGTACACGGGCCAGGACTTTACGATCGTCGACGCAGGGCACGCGCTGCCGCGCACCTGGCAGTGGTCGCTCGGCGTCGACCACAGCTTCGACACGCAGCGCATCTCGGCTACCTACACGGGGCACGCGGGCCGACGGCTGCTGCGGCGCTACTTCTATGCCTTCGACGCCGCGCGCCCCCTGAACCCGGCGTTTCCGGCGGCGCGACTCAACGTCACGCGCAACGATCCGGGGTGGGGCGACAGCTCCGACTATCACGCGCTGCAGGTGCAGTACAGCCGCCGGCTGTCGCGCGGCCTCCAGGCGCTCGCCAGCTACACGCTCGCGCGCGCCACCGACTCCGGCTCCGACGACGCCACCGTGAACCTCGCCGACCGCAGCACCAGACCGGCGTTCGACTACGGCTACTCAAAATTCGATCGCCGCCACGTCGCGACTATCTCGACGATGTACATGCTGCCGGCGGCCCGCGGCGCGCGCGCGCTGCTCGGCGACTGGTCGATCAATCTCAATCTGCGCGCCCAGAGCGCGGCGCCGCTGACCGTGACGTACGCCTACCGCGACCCCGTCGATACGATCCTCTACACGTACCGGGTCGATCTCGTGGCCGGCGAACCGATCTGGCTCAAGGACGGCAGCGCGCCCGGCGGCCGGCGCCTGAATCCCGCGGCCTTTGCCGTGCCGTCCGGCGTGCGCGCGGGCGCCGTGCGGAACACGATCGGGCACGGCAACGAGCCGCGCAACGGCGTCCGCGGGTTCGGCCTCTGGCAGGCGGACCTAGCGCTGCAGCGGCAGCTCCGGCTCGGCGGCCGCCGCGCGGTCCAGCTCCGCGCCGAGGCGTACAACGTGCTCAATCGTCCGAGCTTCGCGCAGCCCGATGCCTCGATTGGCACGGTTGTCGGCGCGACGGGTCAGTTCATTCCAGCCCCGCTCTTCGGCCGGATTACAGGATCGGGCGGTTTTGGCATCGGCCCGGGCGCGATTGGGACCCTCGCGCCCACCGGCGGGCCGCGGACGATCCAGCTGGTCGTGCGTCTAAACTTTTGACACCGGAGGAACAAAGAAGGGAGAAGTCAGAAGTGTGAACGACAATTCTTGGTCGCCATCGTAGTGAACAGCAGTAGAGGTCGTGTCGTCATGAAGAACCGCATCCTGACAGTCGCCGTGCTCATCGCCGCGTGTGCGGGTCCGGCAGACTTCTTTGCGCAGACGGCTCCCGCGCCGCAGGGTCGCGGCGGCGCCGCCGTTCAGCGCCCGCCGCGCGACGTGCGCGAGCGGCCGGTGGGAACCGCGGTCGTCCGCGGCCGCGTGCTGACGGCCGACACCGGCGCGCCGATCCGGCGGGCGCAAATCCGCGCGGTCTCCCCGACGAGCCGCGAGTCGCGGCTCGTCACGACGGACGCCGAGGGACGGTTCGAGCTGCGGGATCTACCGGCGGGCCGGTGGGATCTCACGGCGTCGAAGGGCGGATTCGTGACCATGCGGTACGGGCAGCGCCGGCCGTTCGAGGCCGGCCGGCCGATCGAGCTCGCCGACGGCCAGATCCTGCAGCAAGTGAACTTTGCGCTGCCGCGCGGTGCGGTCATCGCCGGGCGGCTCGTCGATGAGTTCGGCGAGCCGGTGGCGGGCGCGCGCGTGCAGGCGCTCCGGTACCAGCTGTCCCAGGGCACCCGCCGCCTCGCGCCGGCCGGCATGATGACGCTGACCGACGACACCGGCGCGTTCCGGCTGTACGGCCTGATGCCCGGTGAGTACTACGTCAGCGCGATTCTGCGTGCGCTGCCGGCGGACGAGACCACCGACTCGACCGGCTACGCGCCGACGTACTATCCGGGAACCGGCAGCGTGACGGAGGCGCAGCCGATCGCGCTCGGCGTCGCGGAAGAGGCAAACGTGGCCTTCGCGCTGATGCCGGTGCGGACGGCCCGCATCTCCGGCACCGTCGTCAACTCGATGGGCCTGCCGCTGCTGAACGGAGTGGTCATGCTGCTCGCCGCCGATGCGATTGGCGGTCCCCCCGCCGCCTTCGGCGCCGGCAACCGCATTCGCCCGGACGGGACGTTCGTTCTCGCGAACGTTGCACCCGGCTCCTACACGTTGATGGCCACGAGCGGCGGACCGGGCGGCCGCGGCGCGGGAGGCGACGTCGAGATGGGGTCGGTGCCCGTAACCATCGGCGGCGATGATGTCACAGGTGTCACGATCGTGACGGGCCGGGGCGCGACGCTGACCGGCACCATCACCGCGGCACAGGGCAGCCGCGCCACGGTTCCGAGGGCCGGCCTTCAGGTCACGGCGCAGGTGGTGGGAGGCGCCGGATTTGGAGGCTTCCCCGGCTTCGGCGGACCGGGCGGCAACCGGCCGGCGGCGGTCGGCGACGATGGCACGTTTACGCTGACCAATCTATTCGGGTCGCGTCTGATTCGCGTCGCCGGTTTGCCGCAGGACTGGACGCTCGAGGCGGTCGTCGTCGAGGGACGCGACGTGACCGACAGGCCGGTGGAGTTCGGCCCGAATGAAGAGATCACCGGTGCGCGCATCGTCCTGACCGACCGCGTGACGGAGGTCTCCGGCTCGGTGCTGGGCGGCGACGGCAAGCCGTCGCGCGACTACACCGTGATCCTGTTTCCGGACGAAGAGGCCCGATGGACGGCGCCGTCGCGACACGTCCGCGCGGCACGGCCCGACCAGGAAGGCCTCTTCAAGATCCGGGCGCTGCCTCCGCACGACCGGTATCTGGCGGTGGCGGTCGATTACCTCGAGCAGGGCGAGGAAGGCGACGCCGAACTGCTCGCCTCGCTGAAGGGGCGCGCCACTGCGTTCCGGCTGCGCCCCGGCGAGCCGGCGACGGTCAGCTTGAAGCTCGTCGAACGCTGATGGCACGGTTCCGATGGGTCCGGCTGAAAGCCCGACACGACCTACGAACATCGAACGCCGAACCGTGAATGCCGAACCGAACCTTGAGCACAAACCGAGAAGAGAGAACGAAGCGGCAGCGAACGCGATAGGATACAGATACACGTGACGGCTCCGAAGAAGGACGCAACCCCCAACAGACCCGAGATCGGCGACGCGCTCGGCATGATCGAGACGCGCGGCCTCGTCGGCATGATCGAAGCCGCCGACGCGATGCTCAAGACGGCCAACGTCGTCCTGGTCGGATGGCAGAAGGTGGACGCGGGGCTGGTGACGGCGCTGATCCGGGGCGATGTCGGATCGGTCAAGGCCGCGACCGACGCGGGCGCCGCCGCCGCGCGGCGCGTCGGGGAACTGGTCGGCGTGCACGTGATTCCGCGCCCCGCCGAGGACCTGGAGAAAGTGTTCCCGATCCGCTAGTACCTTTCGCGTCCACGGAACACCGAGACCCAGAGACACCGAGATGAGACGCCCAGCTCGCGTCACGCGCCGTGTAGTATGATGAAACATCATACTGTGATGCCAAAGAGCAAGGTTGCCCTCACGCTGGACACCGATCTCCTCGAGCGCGTCGATGAACTCGTTGCCAGGCGACGGCCAGTCCTCGTGCTCAGCCACGACGTCTTCAACGAGCGCTCCGGCACGGTCATCGCCGTCGCGCTGACGAGCCAGGAGCCACGAGCCGGATTCCCTCTGACGCTCGAGAGCAAGGCGAAAGGAGTGACGCAGCGATCCTGGATCAAGATCAGTCAGATTCGGACATTATCCGTGGACCGCATCGGGGCACGCATCGCGAAAGCGTCCGAAGAAGAAGTGGCCCGTGTCCTCGACGGGCTCAACGAGATCCTCGGTTAGCGCCGCGGATTACGACTTCCGCACGACGGCGCCCGTCCGGCGCTTCCGCTGGCGCGCGGTCAACGGCCGGATCGACAGCTCCTCTCCCACCATCAGCAGCGGCTGCGCCGGGTGCTCCATGTTGAAGAGGCGGCCGTCCTGCGTCCGCGCGTACAGCTGATCGCCGACGATGTACAGCGTCATCGGCCCGCCATCGCCAATCGCCTCGTACAGGCGCACGCCGAACACGTCGCGCAGCGTGGCGAGCAGCCGCCGCAGCCGCGGGATTGAGAACCCGCGCCGGCGGAGATCCGCGAGCACCTGCAGCTCCAGCACGTCGAGCGGCGTGTAGCGGCGCTCGGTGAAGCCGCCGGCCTCGGTGCGACGGGGCGCGATCGCCGGCTTGAAGAGCCGACGCGCGTCCCACCACTGGAGCTGCCGCGCGCTCAGGCCGGTGAGCGACGCCACCTCCCGCGAGGTGTAGTGCTTCTTGAGCTTCACCGCTTGATACTCACACGGGCCACAGAAGCGCTGAGACACAGAGACCAATAGAAGTCGAAACCTCTGTGTCTCTGTGTGGCTCGTCTCACAACCCGAACCGATCCGGGCGCACCAGCTCCAGCTCGGGCCGCTCGCGATCGCCGAGGAGCAGCTCGGCCACCATCACGGCGGTGAACGGTGCCAGGAGCACGCCGTTGCGGTAGTGTCCGGTGGCGTAGAACACGCCGCGCATCGTCGTCGACGCGCCGATGATCGGCAACTCGTCGCTGGTGGCGGGGCGGAGTCCTGCACGCGCCTCCTCGAACACCGCTGCGCCGAGCGCGGGAACGAGCCGCTCGCCGCGCTCGAGGAGCCGCCGCACCCCTTCGGCGGTGACGCTTTCGTCGAAGCCGACCTCTTCGACGGTCGAACCGACCAGGACGCCGCCGTCTTCCCACGGCACCACATAGCCGCCCGATCCCCACACGACGCGCGAGAGCGGCGGCCGCGGCAGCCGCAGTTGCAGGAGCTGGCCGCGAACGGGCCGGACCGGCGCTGCCGCCGCGTCCACGGGAATACCGCCCGACCAGCTGCCGGCCGCAAGGACTACGGCGTCGGCGGCGAGCGTTCCCTCCGCCGTCTCGACGGCGACCCGCCCGTTCACGCGCGCGATCCGCTGCGCGCGCGCCACCGAGAGCTGCACCCCGCGGCTGACGGCCGCGTCGACGAGCGCGTCCATGAGCGCCCCCACGCGCACGTACCCGTGCGGCGGGATAAGGAGCGCCGCTCGCACATTGGTCGCCAGCGCCGGCTCGTACCGGCGGACCTCGCGGCCGTCGAGCAGCGTGGCGGTCGCGCCGGACTCGGCCAGGGCGCGGCCGTGCCGTTCGAGCGCCCGCGCCTCCTCGTCCGTGCGCGCGACCTGCAGCGTACCCGTCCGGCGGTACTCGATCGATCTCTGCGCGTCAGCGGCAACACGGCTGACGAAGCGGTCGTACTCAGCCAGGCTCCGGACGCCCAGCTGCAGCAGGGCGGTCGAATGTCCCTCGATGTACGGCGCCAGCATGCCGGCCGACGCGCGCGTCGCCCCCTGGCCGCTGCCGCGCGCGTCGATCACGCGGACCGTGGCGCCCCCCGAGGCCAGCTCGTACGCAACCGCGCAGCCGACCACGCCGGCCCCGACGATGATGACGTGCATTCGTTGATTGTAGTAGGCAGTAGGCAGTAGGCAGTAGGCAGGTGCGCGGCAGAAGAAATTTACTGCCTACTGTCTACTGCCCACTGCCTACTCGCTAGAAGCGGAACTGCATCCCCACTTCGACGCGCCGGGCCTGCGCAGCGGAGGTCGGGCTACCGAAGAACGGCGATTGCAGGTTGCCGCTGAAGTTGAGGAAGTTCGTCCGGTTCAGAACGTTGAAGCCCTGGACGTAGAACTCGATCCGGAAGCGGCTGTCGTCGGCGCCGCCCGGGCCGAAGAAGCCGCCGCCAGCGCCGCCACCCGGACCGCCGCCGGGCCCCCCCCTTGCCCCCCGGCGATGACGACGGGGCCACCGCCGCCCGGACCGCGCGGTCCGCCTTCGCGCCGCCCGCCGAATCCGAACCCGCGCGTGAAGCGCACGTTGAGATCGAACCGCGCGGCGCCGCGCGCCGTGTTGCGGCCGACCCCGGCCGGCCGATCATTCGACACGCCGTCGCGGTTGTCGTCGCTGCCGGTAATGGTCGTGTACGGCGCGGCCGACTGCGCGGACGCGTTCACAAAGGCGCGTACGCCGAGCGGCAGCCCGACGTTCATCATCGCGTTGAACCGGTGGCGCACGTCCTGCGAGGACGGCCCCCACTCGGCATCGGGGTTCCGGCTGTCGGCGGGCAGCGACAGCGGGGTGTCGGCATGATTGCGCACCTTCGCCCACGTGTAGTTCGCGCCCATGAACATGCGCCGCTGCGGCACCCGGTAGAACAGGTTCGCGTTGACGCGGTCGCCGGCCGACCGGCCGGTCGATTCGATCTGCGTTACGGTGCCGACGCCCGGCTCCGGCCGGATGCCGAACGCGTCGGGCGCGTTCACGTCGCGCGAGCGTAGCTGGTTCCGCCCGCGGATCCGGTTGTACGAGGTCTGGAACGTCAGGTTCTGTGTAATCGGCCGCTCGAGGCCGATCGACGCCTGGTGGACGTACGGCATGCGCAGGTCCGGCGACGCCTGCACGCGGCCGCTGCCCAGGATCGTCGCGGCGACGCCGCCCGCCGGATCCGGATATCCGGGATCGAGGATCAGCAGGTCCCGCTGCGCGTCGGCCGCGCCCGTCACGCGCAGCGTCTGGTCGTGCAGGCTCGACTCGTACCAGTCGTGGAAGATCCCGTAGCCCCCGCGGACGGTCAGCCGGGCGCGCCGCGGTGTGAAGGTGAAGCCGAACCGCGGCATCAGGTTCATCGCGTCGCCGACGTTCGTTTGCAGCTCCTCCCGCACGCCGACGCTGAGCGACAGGGCGCGGTTGATCCGAAAATCGTCTTGCCAGTAGACGCCGAGCTCGTACTGCGAGAACGCCGTGCGCAGCTGCCCGAGCCGCTGGGTGAAGGCATTGGGCCTTCCCGCGAGAAACGCCTCGAGGCTGCCGAAGGTGAACGTCCCGGCCGCGTTCCGCGCATCGAGGTTGCGATAGGCCCCCGCCTCGAAGAGCATCCCGACGCGCATCGCATGCCGGCGGCCGACGTTGACGTCGAAGTCGTCGCCGATCTCGAGCGCCCGCGTCGACCCCTCGCTCGCCACGCCCGCGCCGCCGCTGCTGAACGCGTCGATGACGATCACGGTGGGCGCGTCCGACACCGACCGGGAGGCGTTCTCCTGGAAGTTCCACTGCACCCGCAGCTCGTTGAGCGCGCTCCTGCCGAAGACGCTCTGGACGGACGTGCGCACCCGGTGCTCGGTCGAGGCGCGGCTGAACGCGCGCTCCACCAGGTTGAAGTCGCCGACGCCGAGGTTGCGGCGCTCGTCTTCGCTCCGCCGGTACTCGAGCCGTAGCGTCTGGCTCGTCGTCAGACCGTGCTCGAGGCCGACGGTCACGTTGGTCTGCTCGAAGGGGCGCTTCACCTGGTCCGCGATCCGCGCGTCGGGCCGCAGCGCGACGATCGTGGTCGAGTCGAACGACCGGTTGCCGTCGACTCCGATGCGGAGCGACGTGCGGTTGCGGACGAGCGGCCCGCGCAGGCCGGCGGTGAAGCGGCGGAACTGCTCCGGCGTCTCGGTCCGGGCGAACGCGTTGCGCGCGTTCAGCACGTCGTTGCGCAGCCCGAAGTTGGCGTTGCCGCTCCACTCGGTGAGCCCGGGCCGCGTGATGATGTCCACCTGCACCCGGCCGGCCTCGTGGTTGTCGGCGGAGAACGAGTTGGTGCGGAAGCGGATCTGGCGAATCTCGTCGCGGTTCGGGAGCCGGCCGCCGCGGAAGCCGTTGACGTTGAACACGGCTCCCGCACCGCCCGTCAACGCCTCCAGCTGCGCGCGCAGCTCGTCGGGGTCGTCCGACAGCTGCGCGATCTCGCCCTCTTCGAGCGTGGTCGTGAGCGCGTTGCCGCGCGTGTCGCCCGCGGCCGGTCCGGTCACGACGATCTCTTCCTGCACGCCCGCGATGTACAGCGTGACGGTCTGGTTGTTGGCGCCGCGCCGCAGCGTCGCCCTCGCCGCATGGGGACTGAACCCGCCCGCTTCGACCTGCAGCTCGACCGGGCCGATCGGCAGCGCCGTCAGCGTCGTCTGCCCGCGCTGGTCGACGTCTGCCTCGCGCGCGACCCCGGCGGCGGTGGTCACACGCACGCGCGCCGAGGGAATCGAGGCGCCCGTCTGGTCGATCACCGTGACGCGCAGCTGCGCGTCATTCCCCTGCGCCGCGAGCGGCACCGAGGCCAGCATGGCCAGAACGGTAATGATGCCCGTGCGCATGATCACTTCGTAAAGACGTCGCCCCGAAAGCTCGGATTGATTCGATAGCTGTCGACGGTCCACTCTTCGGTCGTCATGTCGTTGGCGCCGCGCGTGATGAGATGCGGCAGCCGGATCCCGTTCACCGTCTTGTACTCGGCCAGCGTCATCTGCAGCGTGCTCGGCTGTGCGCCTCCGGCCGGCGGCGGTCCGGCGTCGCCGCGCCGGCCGCCGCGCCGCCCGGTGACGATGAGCTGCGGCGCCGTTCCCTGCCACGTGATCATGAGCGGCAGGTGCGACGCCTGATCGAGAAAGAGGCGCGCGACCGGGCCCGCGCGCGGCGTGATCTCCAGAACGTCGGCTTTGCCGTCGGGCGCTTCGGCCGTGCCGACCCACACGACCGGCCCGTCCGCCACGAGGAGCCACACGAGCAGGAAGCGCGCAAGCTCCGCCTGCCACGCCCGACGCTGCGCCTCCTGGATCTGCGCCGGGTCGACTGCGGTGCCCCTGCCGGCATCCGCGCCGGCGCCGCCGCGATCACCGCCGAAGCCTCCGCCACCGCCGAAGCCTCCCCCGCCGCCGCCGCGGCCGCCACCGCGCTCGCCGAAGCCACCAATGAAGAACCCCCCGCGGCCGGTGTTCTCCTCCCAGGCGGTGGAGCCGTTCAACACCTCCGACCGCACGATCGCCGGGCCGCCGCCGGGCGAGCTCAGGTCTTCGTCCCGCCGCCATTTGTCGGGCAGCTCGATGCGAATCTGGAGCTCGCCCTCGATCGTCGTCTGACCGGCGAGCCGCTTGAAGTCGCCGCGCGCGTCGAGCGTTCTGACGGCGCGCAGCCGCTCGTCCCCACCCACGGCGCGTCGAGCCTCGGCCAGCAGCGACGCCCCGCGCGCGGCGTCCTGGGCTTCCAGAGGGAGGGCCGCGCAGCACACGACTGCAACCGTGAACAGAACGGAGATGCGGGGAAGGCCGAACATGGGCAAACTGATCTTACCTACGCCGCCCCACACCCGCACGTTGCCTCACGTGCGTGTGTGTCACAGATATTTCACGGTTCGGCAAGCGATTTGCTTCGGCCAGACTGCGATATGGCGAGCGCCGCAGCTGTGAATGCAGTCGGGTCACTCTGGCAACCGGACATCCACGGCGTCGACAGCGTGCCACTCTCTCACCCGTTGCTCGATGAGGACGTCGACGCCGTTCTCGAGCGCATGGCGGATCTCGCTGGCGAGAACCGCCGGCGCACGGGGCATCCGCGCGAGCGGTCGTCGCCGCATCCGGAACTGTCCGCCCGCGATCACCGCCTGCATGCGCCACCTAGAATCGACCTGATCCTCTATACGAGCGCCGTGTCCGAGAAGTCGCAACGCGCGTTGCGAGCCGTCAAGGAGGTCTTGAAGGAGTACGAGCCGGGGCAGGTGAACTTTTCGACGTCCGATTTGTCGGTCCGTCCGCAGGACGCCGAGGCGGATTCCGTCGTGTTCACGCCGACGCTCGTCAAGCACGGGCCCGGGCCGCGCACCGCGATCATCGGTAATCTCAAAGCGCCTCACAGTTGCGCCGCGCCGTCTGTGTGTAGCGTGAGCTCGGACTGACGTAGAGCACGAGATCGACCGGACGAGCCGTGCGCCGCAGCCGTCCGCGAGCCGCGCGATCGCGATCGCTCGACGAGCGAGTCATTCGCGCGAGTATTTCCGAGATCGTGATGGGCGGCAAGCTGAGCCACGCTCGTGAGAAGCCCATGCGCACTCCGCAGAGGACGGATCCCCAAAAGAGGTCGCCGCGGCACACCCCGCATCCGGCAAGTTTCTCCGGAAAACGCCGGCCGCGGTGGGGCACGGGCCTTGCTCCTGGCGGGCGCGAAAGGAGCGAATCGATGGAGATCGGCAGAACGGCGCTCGCCGTCGCAGCGGCCGTCTGCGTCACGGCAGGCGCGGGCGGCGTATACCTCGCCACGCGCGGTGACCGACCGGCGTCAACTGCGCCCGCACCAGGCGTTGCACTGGAGGCGACGGAACAGGACGTGGAACCGACCGCGCCCGCCGCGGCCGATGCGGCGGACCCGGCCACGCCGCGCACGCCCGGTGTGCAGCCGGCTCCGCGCGTCGAACGCCGTACCGCGGCGCGCCCCGCTGCCGCGCGCGCAGCCGCGCCTCGACGCCCGCAACCGGCCGCCGGCGCCGTGGAGGCGCCGCCGTCCGCACCCGTGGCAACGCATCGAGTCGTGGACCCGGTATCCGCTGCCCCTACCGCTCCGGAGGCGGCCCAGCCGCCGCGAGCCGCAGAGCCCCCCGCGCCCGAGTTCGTGGATCTCGTGATTCCCGCCGACTCCGTCGTCGGCCTCCAGCTGGAGACGTCGCTGACGAGCGAGCGCGCCAAAGTCGAGGATCAAGTGGTCGCACGCGTCACGCGCGACGTCCGGGTGGGCGAACGGGTGGCCATTCCTGCCGGTGCGCAGGCGTACGGCGAGGTGACGCTCGTCGAGCGCGGCGGCCGGCTGCGCGATCGCGCACGCCTGGCCGTCCGCTTCACGTCGATCGTCCTGGCGGACGGGACCCGCGTACCGATTGAGACCGACGCGATCTCTCGCGAGGGCGACGGACCGGGTGGGGAAAGCGCGACCAAGATCGGCGGCGGCGCGATTGGCGGCACGATCATCGGAGGCATCCTCGGCGGCGCCCGGGGCGCCGCCATCGGCGGGTCGATTGGGGCCGGCACGGGCACCGCAGCGGTGCTGGCCGGCGGGCGGAATCCCGCCACGCTCCCGACGGGCACGCCCGTGACGGTGCGCCTGCTCGAGCCCGCCACCGTCACGTCGAAAAGTCGGCAGTAGGCGGTAGGCAGTGACTGCTGCCTACTGCCTACTAGGTGTAAAATTCCCCGCCAGGAGTAGGCCTATGATGATTCGCATTGCGCTTGCGGCCGCCTTTACCGCGCTTGTCACGATGCCTGCGCTTGCGCAGGTCCAGAAGAAGGAAGTTCCCGGCATCCGGAACTACTCGCGGGTGGACGCCACCGTGGGCTGCGGCGGTCAGGTCGACCCGGCCGCGATGGCCACGTTGAAGAAGGAAGGCTTCGTGTCCGTCATCAACCTCCGGCTCCCGACCGAGGAAGGCGCGAACGTCGAGGCCGGACGCGCGGCGGCACAGGCTGCCGGGCTGAAGTACATCCATCTGCCGTTCAATGCGGCGATGCCCGACTCGAAGGTGGTCGACAGCTTCCTCGCCGCCGTCTCCGATCGCAGCAACCAGCCGGTCTTCATCCACTGCGGCTCGGCGAGCCGCGTGGGCGGCATGTGGGCGATCAAGCGGGCGCTCCAGGACAAGTGGCCGCTCGACCGGGCGCTGGCGGAAGGGAAGGCGATCGGCTTGAACAATCCGGGGCTCGAGGCGTTCGTCACCAGCTACATCAAGAGCCACCAATAGGCAACTCCCTACTTCCAATTCCCAACTCCCACGCATCGACTGGACGGTTGGGAGTTGGGCGTTGGGACTTGGGCGTCGACATGGACCCCTCCTCGTTCCGCCGCCACGGCTACGCGCTCGTGGAGTGGATTGCGGAGTACCTGGCGGGATCCGAGCGGTACCCCGTGCTGCCGCGCGTCGCGCCCGGCGACGTGCGGCGCGCGCTGCCTGCCACGGCTCCCGAGCGCGGCGAGCCGTTCGAGGCGATCTTCGCGGACTTCGAGCGGGTCCTCGTGCCCGCGCTGACGCACTGGAATCATCCCGGCTTCTTCGGGTACTTCGCGATTACCGCCAGCGCACCCGGCGTGCTCGCGGAGTTCCTCGCCGCCGCCCTCAATCAGCAGGCGATGCTGTGGCGCACGTCGCCGGCGGCAACCGAGCTCGAGGACGTGGCGCTCGGCTGGCTGCGCGGCCTGCTCGGCCTCCCCGACTCGTTCGAGGGCGTGATCTACGACACCGCCTCGATAGCCAGCCTGCATGCGCTCGCCGCCGCCCGGCACGCGGCGCTGCCGCAGACCCGCGAGACGGGGCTCGCCGGCTGTCCACCGCTCCGGGTCTACTGCTCCGAGCACGCGCACTCCTCCGTCGACAAGGCCGTCATTCTCCTGGGCCTCGGCCATCGCGCGCTGCGGCATGTCCCCGCAGACGACGAGTTCCGCATGCGTGCCGACGCGCTCGGCGACGCGTTGGCCGAAGACCGGGCGGCGGGCATCACGCCGCTCGCCGTTGTCGCGACGATCGGCACCACGTCGACAACGAGCGTCGATCCGGTGCGCGCGGTCGCGGACCTCTGCCGGCGTGAGGGCGTATGGCTGCACGTCGACGCGGCGTACGCCGGCGTGACCGCCATGCTGCCGGGCTACCGGCCGCGGTTCGACGGCTGGGAGCAGGCCGATTCGATCGTCGTCAATCCGCACAAGTGGCTCTTCGTGCCGTTCGATCTCAGCGCGTTCTACTGCCGTCGAATGGATGTGGTCCGCCAGGCGTTTTCGCTCGTGCCCGAGTATCTGCAGACGGCGGAGGCATCGCGCGGCGCGCGCAACCTGATGGACACGGGCATCCAGCTGGGGCGCCGGTTCCGCGCGCTGAAGCTCTGGATGGTGCTGAGGCACGTCGGCGCCGAGGGGATCCGCGCCGCGCTTGCCGAGCACATCCGGCTGGCGCAGCTCTTCGCGGGCTGGGTCGATGCGGATCCTGATTTCGAGCGGCTCGCGCCTGTGCCGTTCAGCGTCGTGTGCTTCCGAGCCCGGCCGCACGGGTTCCGCGGCACCGCGGCGGAGCTCGACGCGCTCAACGCGCAGCTGCTCGACGCGGTGAACGCGACCGGCGAGGTCTTCCTTTCTCACACGCGACTCAACGACCGGTTCGTGCTGCGTCTCGCGGTGGGGCATCTGCGCACGACGGAAGTACATGTCGCGCGCGCGTGGGCGCTCCTCAAACGCCATATCGCACAGCTCGCCACATCGATCCGCTGATCGCCCGGCTCAGCTCTGCTTCCAGCTACCGACTACCGACTACCGGCTACCAGCTACCGGCTACCGGCTAGCCCCTTCGGGTATGTCGCTTGCAGCGGCTGGCGCGCAGGGAGGAACGGACATGAAGAAGTGGGTCTTTCTACGTGCAGAGCGACGACGACCTGTTCGAGGTCACCAACGACGAGTTCGGCATCAACATCGGCGGTGGCGCGATGGGGTTCATGACCGATCATGTCGGCTTCCGCGGCGATCTCCGGTACTATCGTGCGCTCACCGATCCCGAAGAAGACAACGAGTTCGACATCGACTTCGGCGACTTCGACTTCTGGCGCGCAACCGCCGGCCTCACATTCAGATGGTGAGCTGAACGATCAGATCAAACGCCAGAGTTCCTTCCAAGAGTCTCCGTCGGCGCCGAGCGCGACGCAACCGTGCAGGGGAAAATCCGGGGGCTCGCCGGCCGGGCGGCCGCGCAGCACGTGCAGCAATCGCGCAAGGTTCGGCATGTGGCCGACGAGCACGACGCTGCGCGACTCGCCAGCCAGCCGGTCGCGCATCCGCGCCGGTGGATCGTCGGGTTGCAGTCCCGGCTCGGCGGAGAACCCTGCCAGCGGGTTGCAGGCGCGCCAGAACAGTTCCGCCGTCTGGCGCGCGCGCAGTTTGCCGCTGTGCCAGATCACGTCGGGCCGGACTCCGCGCGAGGCCGCCTCGGTCGCGAGCCGCGCGGCCGCGGCGCGCCCGGCAGCCGAGAGCGGGCGCGTCGGGTCGACGTCGGGACCGACCGCGTCGCCGTGATGCACGAGAATCAGCACGTCCCGAGGCCTCCTGAGACCTCCTGAGGCCTGGGGCATGAGGCCCGCGGCCTACAATGGTCTATACTGTGGCGTTTCGCGAGCGCGGAGATCGCCCGGGGTCCCCATCGCGCGCTGCGCGAGCCGGGGTCCCCACCGCGCACGCGTGCGCGGTGGGGTGGCGGTGGGGTACCGCCCACTTGATGGGCCGCGCCCGGGCATCTGCACACTATCGAGGTCGCGAGGAGGCCCGCGACGCAGTCGGCGGGCTTTTTTGTGTTGGCTGATGCTGGCCCCCGCCGCGCGCGCGGCGGCGTGCGAAGGAGCACCATGTCGCGTTACATCTTCTCGTCTGAATCGGTTTCCGAGGGACACCCGGACAAGGTCTGCGACTACATCTCGGACTCGGTCCTGGATGCCTGCATCGAGCAGGACAAGGACAGCCGCGTCGCATGCGAGACCTTGTGCAAGAGCGACACGGTGGTGCTGGCCGGCGAAATCACGACCAACGCCAGGCTCGACTTCGACCGCATCGTGCGCCAGGCCGTCCGCGAGATCGGCTACACGGATCCCTCCGAGCCGTTCTGCGACAGCACGCTCAAGCTCCTCTCGCTCATCACGCGGCAGTCGCAGGAGATCGATCAGGGCGTGACCGCCGCGACGAGCCAGAGCGGCGATCAGGGGGCGGGCGATCAGGGAATCATGTTCGGCTACGCCACCGACGAGTCGCTCGAGCTGATGCCGCTGCCCCTCCTGCTCGCCCACAAGCTGACGAAGGGGCTGAGCGAGGACCGCAAGGCCCGCAGGGTGACGTGGCTCCGCCCGGACAGCAAGTCCCAGGTGTCGGTGCTCTACGAGAACAACACCCCGAAGGAAGTGACGGCGGTGGTCGTCTCCACGCAGCACACGCCCGACGCCGACCAGAGGAAGATCACCGAGTACGTCCGCGAGGAGCTCGGGCCCCGGGTGCTGGCCGACTGGTGGCGGAAGGACATCACGCTGTACGTGAACCCTACCGGGAGCTTCACCCACGGCGGGCCGTCGGCCGACGCCGGCGTCACCGGCCGCAAGATCATCGCCGACAGCTACGGCGGCGCCGGGCACCACGGCGGCGGCGCCTTCAGCGGCAAGGACCCCTCGAAGGTCGACCGGAGCAGCGCCTACTTCTGCCGTTACGTCGCCAAGCAGGTCGTGGCGTCGGGCCTGGCGAAGAAGGCGGAGATTCAGGTCGGCTACGCCATCGGCATGGCGAGGCCCGTGTCGGTGAAGGTCGAGACGTTCGGGACCGGCGACGAGCAGGCCGCCGCCGAGTTCGTGATGAATGCGTTCGACTTCCGGCCGCGCGCGATCATCGAGCGGCTCGATCTGCTGCGGCCGATCTACCGCACCACGACCAACTACGGCCACTTCGGGCGCCCGGGGTTGCCGTGGGAGACGGTCGAGAAGCCGGCCGCCGTCGCGCGCTGACTTAGAACCACTCGTACCAGCGGCGGACTCGGCTGGTGAGCGCCCGCCGCACTTCGCCAACCTGCGCGGCCACCTGCTGCGCCTGCGGCTCGGCGACGCCCACCGACATCAGCAGCGACTGCGTGTCGTTCTGCAGCGTCTCCGTCTGCCGATCGCTCATCTCGCGCGCCATGATGGCGAGCCACAGATTGTGCGCCAGACGCTGCGCGGTCTGATCCGGCAGCCTGGTGCCCTTGACGGCCTGTGTCGTGCGTTGCGACAGCTCATTGACCGCAGGTACCGCGTACACTTCCTCGTCCTCGACGTACTTCCGGAGATCGGCGGCAAAATCCGCCGGTGCGCTCGGGTCGGACCCGGACGCGATGTACTGCAGCCCGCGCTGGATATCTCTCAGATCTCCTTGCGTTCCGGCATCGGGAACGGGAACGGGGCCGTCGGCCTGCCGGCAGCCGGCCAGCAGCAGCACAGGGAGGACAACGAGCAAAGCGGGACGAAGCCGTGATCTCATCGGTGCACGTCTACTCGATTCTATCGTGATCTAATTCCTCGGCAACGAGCGAATCGTCGCCGCTTTGACGATCGCCCACGCATCATCGCCCGGCTTCAGCGCGAGCCGCCGCCACGCGTCGCGCGTGACGAGCGCGGAGAGGCGGAACCCGCAGTCGAGCCCGACGCGGACGAACGGCCCCTCCATCGTCTCGGTCACGATGGTCGCGCGCCAGCGGTTCATCACGCTCGAATCGGTGACATCGTGGCGCGCGAGCGCGACGTCCTCGGCCCGGATGCAGAGCGCCGCCTCGTGCCCAGCCTCGGCCGGCGCCTGCGCCCGCACTTCCCGGCCGGCCACAATGATACGCGCGAGGCCGTCCTCGACCGCCGCAATGCGGCCGAGGAGAATCGTGTCGACCCCGACGAGGCGTGCGGCGGCGGCCGACGCGGGATGGTCGAACACCTCCTGCGTCGTGCCGCTCTGGATGATCCGCCCTCCGTCGATCAGCACGGTCCGGTCCGCCAGCGTCAAGGCGTCGACGCGGTCGTGGCTGACGATGTAGGCCGGAATGGCCAGGGCGCGGATGAGCGAGCGGAGCTCCTCGCGCAGCTCGTCGCCCGTCGGCCGATCCACGGCGGACAGCGGCTCGTCGAGCAGCAGCAGCTTCGGGACGCGGAAGACCGCGCGCGCCAGGGCAACCCGCTGCTGCTGGCCGCCCGAGAGCTGCCGGGGCCGGCGCCCTTCCAGCCCCCGCAGCCGGAAGGTGTCGAGCAGCTCGCCGACACGCGCGGCGACCGCGGCGTGCGTCAGATGCCGTGCGCCGAACGCGATGTTCTGCGCAACGGTGAGGTGGGGAAACAGCGCGTACTCCTGGAAGAGCACGCCGACGTCGCGCCGGTCCGGCGGCAGATGCACGCGCCGCTCCGCGTCGAACCAGACGTGGTCGCCGAAGCGCACGTGCCCGCGCTGCGGCCGCTCCAGCCCGGCCAGGCAGCGCAGCACCGTCGTCTTGCCGGAGCCGGAGGCGCCGAGGAACACCGTCACGCGCGGCTCCCCGACCGGATCCCGCCAGCGGCAGGCAACGGACGCGCCCTCCCGGCCTGCCTCGCCGGAGCCGGTCGAAGGCGGGTACCGGAACTCGAAGTCGACGTCCAGCAGCGTCATAGCGGAAGCGCGCGCCGCTGCAGCGAGTACGTCACCCCGAGGACCGCCACCGCGAACACCACCAGCAGCGCGGACGCCTCGTTGGCCGGCGCATAGTCGAGCGCCTGCACGTCGTCATAGATTGCGAGCGCGATCGTCCGGGTGACGCCCGGGATGTTGCCGCCCACCATGAGGACGACCCCGAACTCGCCGACCGTGTGCGCGAATGCCAGCACGAGCCCGGCGAGGACCGCAGGCCACGAGAGCGGCAACACCACGGTGAGAAACGTGCGTGGTCCCGACGCGCCCAGGCAGCGCGCGGCCTCGATCAGACGGCGGTCGACCGACGCAAACCCGGAGGCAAACGGGCGGACGGCGAAGGGAAGGTTGTACAGCACGGACGCGAGCAGGATGCCGGTGAACGAGAACGGCAGTGTCGCGTCGAACAGGCGTTCGTACAGCCGTCCGACAGCGGTGTTCGGTCCCGTCGACATCAGAACGTAGAAGCCGAGCACGGTCGGCGGCAGCAGCAGCGGCACCGCGACGGCCGCGTCGACGACGGCCCGCCACCGGCGCCGCGTCGTTGCGAGCCAGTAGGCCAGGGGGAGCCCGACGATCGCGAGGACGAGCGTCGTCAGCGCCGCCAGCTTCACCGTGAGACCGATCGCGACCCAGTCCATGAGCGGCTATTTCGGAGGCAGGCCGAACCCGTGCGCCTGGAGGAGCGCCCGCCCTTCGTTGCTCAGGAGAAAGTCGCGGAGCTGTTCCGCGGCGCCGCGCGATGCGGCCCACGGAAGGATCAGCCCGCCCTGAACGAGCGGCGGATGCATCGAGCCCGGAACGTCCCAGACGCGGCCGCTGCCGCGCAGGGCGGGCGCGGCGACGAGCGACTTCGCGATGATCGCCGCGTCGGCGGCGCCGCTCTGCACGAACTGCGCGGCCTGCGCGACGTTCTCGCCGAGCACGAGGCGGCGGCTCACCCGATCCCAGATCCCCGCGCGGCGCAGCGCCGCCTCGGCCGCCCGGCCGTACGGCGCGTGGCGGGGATTGGCGATGGCGATGCGCCCGGCGCGGTCGAGCGCACGCAGGCCGTCGCGCTCCACCGGCAGCGTCGATCCTGCCGGCACCCAGATCACGAGGCGACCGGCCGCGTAGGTGAACAGGTCGCGCGCCGACCCGACGCCTCGCGAGACGAGGTCGCGCGGATAGTCGACATCGGCCGACAGATAGACGTCGTACGGCGCCTGCTGCCGCAGTTGCGCGTGCATGCTGCCGGACGAGCCGTACGTCGGCTCCACGCGGAGCGCCGGCTGCCGGCGGGCAAGCCGTGCGATCGCCTCGTCGAGGGCGAATTTCAGGTCGGCGGCCGCGGCGACGCGGACGGCGCGGCGTGTGTCGCCGCCCGCTTGGCCCGCCGCCGAAGCCGAAGCCGCGAGCGCGCCGGCAAGCACCAGGATCAGGAATCTGGGCACCGTAGTCACAATTTAGTATGATTCTGTCCGATATGAGACGCGATTTTCTACTCTTTACGGTTCTGCTCGTCGTTTCCGCGAATGCGGCCGCGCAGACGCCCGCGCCCGCGGTGCTGCACGTGCGGGCGGAAGGCCGCACGATCGAGGTCGGTCAAGCCGAGCTGGCGCCACTTCCCCGCCGGACGATCGAGACGACCGACGGCGGGCGCCCGGTGCGTTTCGAGGGGATCAGGCTGGCGGACGTCCTTGCGCGCGCCGGCGTCACCTTCGGTCAGACGATGCGCGGCGAGAGGCTCGCCGGTTATCTGCTCGCGCGCGCGAGTGACGGGTACCGGGTCGTATTCGCCCTGCCCGAGATCGACCCCGATTTTGCGGTGCAGGAAATCATCATCGCCGACCGTCAGGATGGCGCACCGCTGCCTTCCCGTGACGGTCCGCTGCGAATCATTGCTGCCGGCGACAAGCGCCACGCGCGATGGGTCCGCGGGCTCGTGGCGCTCGAACTCCACGCGGCACCCGCACCGTAGATGGCCCTCATCACTGTCCGCGCCGCCGCCGAACGGCTCGGCGTCAGCTACTCCACCTTCAAGCAGTGGATCTACAAGGGGGCCGTGCGTTCGGTGCGGACGAGCGGCGGCCACCACCGCATCGCCGACTCGGAAATCGAGCGCCTCCTGGCGGCGCAGGGGCGCCTTCCCTCGCTGCGGCGCCGGCCCGCTCGGGCGCCCGGCGTGCTCGTGGCCCTCAGCGGCCGGAACCAGCTGCGGGGCATCGTCGACGAGGTCCGCGTCGAAGGGCTGCTCGCACAGGTGCGCCTGCGGATCGGTGACCAGCGGCTGACGGCCGTCATCACGCGCGACGCCGCCGAGGAGCTGAAGCTGAAACGCGGGCAGGCGGCGCTGGCCGTCGTCAAGGCGACCGAAGTGATGATCGCGCGCGAGCCGGCGTGAGCCCCGAAGAGCACGAAGACGAGCCGGCCACAAAGGACACGAAGATCACCAAGGAAGCCTGAGCCATACACGAAGCAGCTACCGGAACGATCTATGTTGGTGCATCCCGCGGGCCTCGCTATTCTCCCATCGTTTGACCGCGTTCATGAACGGTGATCGTACGATTCGTACGTAGCAGAGGTCAAAGTTGGTAGACAATTGTCGGGTACAACTGGTGCGCGATAGGTGCTAATTGAGTGCTCTAGGCGATAAGAAGTTTGTGAAAGAGCCGACCGACGTGGAATTGCCGGTGACCCTGGACCGCAAGCGAATCGAGGCGTTTTGCCGCAAATGGCGGATCACGGAGTTTTCACTCTTCGGGTCCGTCCTGCAGCCCTCGGAGTTCAGTCCCACGAGCGACATCGATGTGCTCGTCCGTTATGCCCCTGAGGCGCAGTGGAGCCTGTTCGACGAAGTGGAAATGGAGGATGAACTCCGGCGCTGGGGCCGCCCGCCATGCTCGCCAGGTTGGGGTTGGGACTGGGGTTGGGGTTGTACCGCTGGTAATAGCGCTCGAAGCCCTTCCCGCGTGGTCGTGAGGTTCCCGGCTTATTTGGACGGGGTGACCTTGCGGTACTCCCCCAGATGCAACTCTTCGACGAGCTCCGGACACTTGAATTCCAGGAGCCGCACGTTCCGGTCGATGCGCCGATAGAGCGGCATGGAGATCTTCCAGGGCCGCGTAAACACCTTCGGGTCCTCGATCATGGCTTCGTACAGCAGGTGGTACGCGCTGATCGGCGTATAGCGCTCGATCACGTGCAGCGCGTCGCTGTGGTAGTTTCCCGCCCGGTCGAACCACGTCTGGCCGTTGAATCCTGTGACATCCACGACCAGGGTGTCCCCTTCCCAGCGGCCGTTCGACCAGCCCATCCACGACTCGTACGGAGCTTCCGTGGGATTGTCGAGCGGTACCTCGCGCCGTGCGTACGAGTACTGGTACACGATCCAGATCACCTTCGGGCTCTGGAAGATCTGAAACGGGTGCGGAAGATACGTAGCTCGCGGGACTCCGGGGAGAAAACAGTTCAATTCGGGGTCGGCCTCGAGATTCCGACCGGGCTTCCCGGGCGCCGAGTTCCTTCGGTTCTCGTTCCGCTGGGCCAATGCCTCGGGCCGATAGGGAATCCGCCCGCCCTCGACCACGCTCTCGCCCGGGAGGATGGCGCCGATCGCCCCGGTAACGAGGACCGGTGACGGCCCCGCGCCGTGATCCTCGAGATCGTAGTTCGCCGTGTTCATCGCCTGCCAGATCCCGTTCAGGTCGGGTTTGCCGTCCGGCGTACGGGGAATCTGACTCTGCGGCGGCGGGCTCTGAGCCGCGGGCCGCACCGCCGCGAAACACACCATGGCCCCCGCCACGCAGGCGGCGATTGCCGTCATCGAGCGTCTCGTCATTTCCCGGCCTCGCGTGTCCTTGCGGCCTCCGCCTCCTGCACACGGTCACCACGGAGCGAGTTCGCGAGCGCGTGGTTACCCTCGTGGCACGCGTACTCGAAGATCTTGTAGTCGTGATCCCGCTCCCACGGCAGATTGAACGTCCAGGGTCTCGTCCACGTCGTGGGGTCGATGACGGTGGCGTAGTACTCGATCCGGTCGGGGCTGACCGGCACGAAGTGCTCGATCAGGTGAAAGTGCCCGAATGGGATGCCTGCCGGCACGCTCGCTCCGGACATGCCACCCAGTCGTTGTTTGTCGGTGAAATTCGTGGTTTCGACGACCAGCGTATTGCCCTCCCATCGGCCGACCGGGTCTCCATTCCAGTGGCGGATGTTCGGGCCGATGTGCGGGCGCCCATCGAGCGGAATGAGGCGCGTGTCCAGTCGTTCCCGAATGATCGCCACCCAGCCCGGCGACTGCATGATGTACGTCCCGCTGTTGTACGCCTGAGGCGCGTTCGGCGTCTGAGAAGCGATGCACCGCGCCAGCGCGTGGTAATCCTCCCACGATGCGACCTCGTTCGCCTTGGCGATGATCTCCTTCCGGCGCTGGTCCGCCGCGGGCGTCAACGGGGGATATCGCCTGTTGGGCGGATCGAGGATGAGCGATGTGTTGACGTTCGTGACGAAGTTCCGGTCGTTCCAGAACTCGTTGTACGCGCCGACGCCCTTTTCGTTTTCCCGGTTGGGCGCGTTGGCCCTGGCCCAGGCCTCGTATTCGGCCTCGTCCGCGAACCTTGGCTTGCCGGCCAGGTCGTCCGGCCGCTCCATGCGGATCACCGACTGGTAGTCCCAGACGCCCATCAGATCCGGGTCTCCCCAGGGGGTGCGGGGCGGATTGTACGTCGAGGGCGGCGGAGTAAAGGGCTTCGCGTCCGGAGCCTGCGCCGTGACAGGTCCAGACGCGAGCGACGCCGCGATGACCAGCGCCGGCACAGCCGCTGACACGAGAACTCGATGGCTCATCGGCTTCTCCTGTTCACGAGCCGAAATGCTATCAAAAACCGACCGCCATCTCGCGACCGGTTCAGCGTCGCTGCAGCAGTCTTAGATGCACCCGCGCGACCATGCCCATGTAGCCGCCGGCGCCGGCGTACCGGTCGGCCGCTGCAGCCCTGATGTGCTCGGCGGCGCGCCGGCCGTCGCCGATCGCGTCGAAATAGAGACCGAGGTAGAGCTCCGCGTAGAACTGGGCGGCGCCCTCTGTTCCCGCCGACCGTAACACCTCCTCGGGCGCCATCGCGCCGCGAAACATCTCATAGACCTGCCGCATCGGCACGCGCGGGTCCGGACCGACGGGCAGCAGCGCGGCGCGCGCCCTGGCCGGCGATTTGGCGCGTGCGACGCACAGGAAGTGCCACGCGGCGTTCTCGACGTCGTTGGGATTGACCGTGCGGTGCAGCTCGAACTGCTTGCGGCAGTCGGCATACCGGCCCGCGTAGTACAGCGCGATGCCGCGCTGCCACAGATACGGAGCCGCCGCCGGGTCGAGCTGCACCACGCGGTCGAAATCGGCGACGGACTCGGCGATCCGTCCCGCCTCGAAATGGGCCACCGCGCGATCGAGGATCTCCTGCGGCCGCTGCAGCGGCATCGCTGCGGCTGCAGCCAGAGGCGAGATGAGGAGCGCGGCCAGCAGAAGCGGCGTCACCGGCGCAGGTCCAGGCAGATCAGGGTGTTCTCGTTGCGCGCGAACAGGAACCCGTCCGAGAGGGCCGGGTAGGCGCGGACGACGCCGGACAGAATCTGCGCCCGCGCGAGCGGCCTGAATCCCTCCGGCGAGGCCGGGGCGATCACCAGCTCGCCACGCTCGCGCAGGACCACCAGCCGATCTCCAGCGAGCGTCACCGTCCCGGCGAGGAAGCGCTCCTCGCTCCAGCGCACCTTGCCCGTGCGCAGCTCCACCGCCCGGAAACTCTGGCCGAACTCCTGGCGCCCATGGAATCCGTAGAGATACCCGGCATGGTGGACAGTGGTCGCATAGTGGTTCGTCAGGACGTCGTTCGATGTCCAGAGCTCCGACAGCGTGGATCCCGCGACGCGGAGCACACCCGCGCCCGGCCCGTACTCGGCCGAGACAAAAATGAGGTCGCCGATCACGAGCGGCGTCGCAGCGTTGACCGATGCGGCCATGCGCGCCCGCCAGGGCCGCTGAAACTGAACCATCCCGGATGCAGGATCGAGCGCGACCAGACCGGCGCGGGTGAGGAAGATCGCCAGCCGGCGTCCGCCGATCGTGGCGCCCACGGCGGACGAATAGCTCGCCTGATCGCTCGTGGCCGTCCAGAGCACCTTGCCGCTCTTTGCGTCGAAGGCGACGACCCCGGCAGTCGTGCCGCCGATGTTCGCGAGCACGCGCCCGTCCTCGACGAGCGGCGATCCGGCGGCGCCGAAGAACCCCTTGGGCACCTTGAAGCGCCGCATCGTGTCCTCGCTCCAGATCCGGGTCCCTTTCGCGAGGTCGATCGCGTGCAGCTGTCCTTCCGCGCCGAACGTGTAGACGACCCCGCCTGCGACAACGGGCACCGCGCGCGGTCCTTCATCGAAGCCGAAATCGTCCCGGTACGACGTCGGGTACGCGTACCGCCACTGCGTGGCCCCGGTGCGCGCATCGAGCGCTTCGACGACTTCCTCGTTGCCCACGCGGTGGAACAGGATCACGCGGCCCTGAACGACCACGGGGCCGCTGAACCCCTGGCCGACCTGTTTGCGCCACACGACGCGCGGCCCCTGCGGATCCCAGGACTCGGCGATCGCCGGCCCGCGATAGACCCCGTCCCGCTGGGGTCCCAGGAACTGGGGCCAGTCCTCCGCGGCAAGGCGCGCCCCGGCCGCGAGCGCAAGTACCACCGATGCCAGGAGCAGGTGGTGCATGGAAATGCGCGCCTATGATACGGCGGGTTGCGCGCGGTCGTCTGTTTTTGGTAGCCTGCAAGGGCACCCGCTGGATGATGTCGAGCCTCCTCCATCACGCGCCTCACCACCACGGCCATCCGGCCGGCCGGGAGGACTGCGCGCGCTGAAGGACCGACCCTAGACCAAGGACAGCAGAACGCAGGCAGCCCCGCCGGGAACGAGTGGCGGGGTTTTTTGTTGTACGGAGCTGGGGAACATTGATGCGTTTATCTCGGCCACGTACCACCGAGGCGCCGAGACACCGGGGAAATTTTTGGAATTTGGCCTCGGTGCCTCAGTGTCTCGGTGTTCCGTGGAGGCGGAAAACGGCCCAATAGAACCATGGATTTCTCCAAACTCGACGGCCTGATCCCCGCAGTGGTGCAGGACCATGTCAGCGGCGAGGTGCTGATGGTCGGCTTCATGAACGAACAGGCGTGGGACATCACGCGCCGCACCGGATACGTGACGTTCTTCAGCCGCACCCGCAACGCGCTGTGGACCAAGGGGGAGACCTCGGGCAACCGCCTTGCGGTGCGCGAGATCCTCGTCGACTGCGACGAGGACACCGTGCTCGTCAAGGCCGAGCGGCTGGGCGACGGCAACGTGTGCCACACGGGCGAGCGCAGCTGCTTCTTTCAGCACGCGGAGGACGTGACGATCCCATGAAGCTCAAGCTCGGCATCCCGAAGGGCTCGCTGCAGGACGCCACCGTCCAGCTGTTCGCGCGGGCGGGCTTCAACATCTACGTCAGCACCCGCTCCTACTTCCCGACGATCGACGACCCGGAGATCGAATGCATGCTGATCCGCGCGCAGGAGATGGCGCGCTACGTCTGCGACGGCGTGCTCGATGCGGGGCTCACCGGGCAGGACTGGATTGCCGAGCACAAGCTCGGCGGGTCGATGAAGCACCCGCTGACGAGCGTCGCGGACCTCGTGTACGCGAAACAGAGCTTCGGCAAGGTACGGTGGGTGCTCGCGGCGCCGGAAGATTCACCCTTCAAGTCGCCGAAGGACTTCGTCAACGCGACGATTGCCACCGAGCTCGTGCGCGTGACGAAGGCGTATTTCGACAATCTCGGCGTGCCGGTGAACGTCGAGTTCTCCTGGGGGGCGACGGAGGTCAAGCCGCCGGTTCTCGCCGACGCCATCGTCGAGGCGACCGAGACCGGATCGACGCTCCGCGCCAACCGCCTGCGAATCCTCGACACGGTGATGGAGTCGAACACGCAGCTCATCGCGAACGACGCGGCGCTCGAGCATCCGTGGAAGCGGACGAAGATCGAGAACATCGCGCTGCTGCTGCGGGCCGCCATCGAGGCTCAGGGGCGGGTCGGCCTGATGCTCAACGTCCGCTGCGTCGACCTCGATAAGGTGTTGGCGCTGCTCCCCGCGCTGCAGCGTCCCACGATTTCCTCGCTGAGCGACCCGGAGTGGGTGGCCGTCAACACCATCATCGAGGAACGTCTGGTGCGCGATCTGATCCCGAAGGTGAAGGCGGCCGGCGGCCAGGGGATCGTGGAATACCCGCTCAACAAGATCGTCGTCTAGGCTGTGGGCTTTGGGCGTTGGGCATTGAGCATTGGGCATTGAGCATTGCTGAAGATCGTTGACGCGCGGAATCGCCGCGCCGTGCAGGCGCTGCTGGCGCCGGAACGGGTGCGCGACGCCGCCACCGAACGGCGCGTGGCGCGAATCGTCGCCGACGTGCGCCGCGGCGGGGACCGCGCGCTGCTCCGGTACGCGCGGCGGCTCGACCGCCTGGACGGCCCGATCGAAATCGGCGAGGCCGAGATGCGCGAGGCGGCGGGCCGGGTACCGCGCGCGGTCCGCGCCGCCCTGCGCGCCGCCGCCCGGAACATCCGGTGCGTCGCCCGGCAGCAGGTCCCGCGCGGCTGGCGGACACGCGTCGATGCGGGCGTTGTCGTCGAACAGCGGATCATCCCGCTCGACCGCGTCGGCTGTTACGTGCCGGGCGGCCGGTATCCGCTCCCCTCGTCGCTGCTGATGACGGCTATTCCGGCCGCCGCGGCCGGCGTCGGCGAGATCGTCGCCGTCTGTCCGCGGCCGGCGCCCGCCGTCCTGGCTGCCGCGCTGGAAGCGGGGCTCTCGCGCATGTTCCGTGTTGGCGGCGCGCACGCGGTGGCGGCGCTCGCGTATGGCACCGAGACGATCCCGCGCGTCGACAAGATCGTGGGCCCCGGCAACCGGTACGTCGCGGCGGCCAAGGCGCTCGTCGCGTCCGACTGCGGAATCGACTTCTACGCTGGGCCGACCGAGATCGTCATCGTCGCCTCCCGCGGACCGGCGGCCTGGATCGCCGCGGATCTGGTGGCGCAGGCCGAGCACGACCCGGACGCCCGCGCCGTGCTGATTACCCCGAGCCGCACGCTGGCGGCGCGGGTGGCGCGCGAGGTGGAGGCGCGGCTGCCCGATGCGGGGCCCGCGCGCCAGGCCCTGCAGGGGCATGGCGGCGTCATTGTCACCCCGTCCCTGGCCGAAGCGATGGCGCTCGCCAATCTGGCGGCGCCGGAGCATCTGGTGCTCGACAACGAGCGGCTGGCGGGGATGGTGCGGTGCGCCGGGTCGGTGTTCGTGGGACCGTGGTCGGCGCAGGCGGCCGGCGACTACGCGATCGGATCCAATCACGTGCTGCCGACCGCCGGCGCGGCGCGTTCCCGCGGCGGGCTCTCGGCGGCGGACTTCGTGCGGCAGATCACCGTGCAGCGCCTCACGCGCGCCGGGCTGCGGCGCATCGGCGGCACCGCGATGACGCTGGCCGGCGCCGAGGGGCTCCACGCCCACGCCGCGTCCGTTGGCATCAGGATCAGATGATGGTGATACAGGGCTATCCGAACCCCGGCGAGGGCCTGCGGCTGCACCTCAACGAGAACACGGGCGGCTGCTCGGCGCGCGTGCTCGAGGCGATTCGCCGCGTGCGGCCGTCCGACGTCTCGACGTACCCCTCGTACGGCGACGCCGTGATCGCCACGGCGCGGCATTTCGGCGTGGACCCCGACTGGGTGCTCCTCACCAACGGCCTGGACGAGGGAATCCTGATGGCGGCCGTCGGCCACATTGCGCGGGCGCGCATCCACGACGCGGAGAACATCATCCCGCTGCCGGCCTTCGATCCGTACCCGAACTCGACCGCCGCGGTGGGCGCCACGGCGATCCGCATCCCGCCGGGCCCGGAGTTTGCGTTCCCAACCGACGCGGTGATTGCGGCGATCACGCCGCGCACGCGGATGATCTTCCTGAACACGCCGAACAACCCGACCGGCCAGTTGATTGCGATTGCCGACCTGAAGCGAATCAGCGAGGCTGCTCCGAAAGCCGTCATCCTGATAGACGAGGCGTACATCGAGTTCGGCGGCACGAGCTTTCTTCCCGAGCTGCCGCGCTTCCGCAACGTGCTGGTGGGACGGACGTTCTCCAAGGCGTACGGGCTCGCCGGACTTCGCGTCGGGATCGTGATCGGCCATCCGGACGTGCTGGATCCCGTGCGCGCCGTCACGCTCCCGTTCAACATCAACGGCGTGGCGCTCGCGGCACTGGACGCCGCGCTCGACGACACGGAATTCCTGCCGCGCTATGCGGCCGCCGTACGAGAGTCGCGCGAGCGGCTCTATGAGGCGTGCCGCCGCCTCGGGCTGCGGTACTGGCCGAGCGCGGCCAATTACGTGCTCGTGCGCGTGGGCGAGGCGGCGCCGTTCGTGGCGGCGCTCGCCGCCCGGAAGATCCACGTCCGGGATCGTTCGAAGGATCCGGTGACGCCCGGCTGTATCCGCATCACAGCGGGGATCGTCGAGCACACCGAGGCGGCGATCGAGGCGCTCGAGTCGGTGGTGGCCGCCGGAACGAGGTCGGCGCCATGACACGGTCACGTCGCGGGCTTGCCCCGCCGAAGCGGCGGACGCCGCCAAGGCGGGCCTCGTTCAATCGGCGCACGACCGAGACGCACATTCGCGGCCGGCTGGTGATCGACGGCCAGGGGCGGTACGACGTGCGCACCGGCATCCGTTTTCTCGATCACATGCTCGAGCTCTTTGCCCGCCACGGCGGGTTCGACCTGACGCTGCGCGCGACGGGCGACCTCGACGTCGACCAGCACCACACGGTCGAGGACGTCGGCATCGCGCTCGGCGAGGCCACGCTTGCCGCGCTCGGCGATCGCAAGGGAATCAACCGCGCCGGGTATTTCGTCATGCCGATGGACGAGACGCTCGCGGTCGCGGCCGTGGATCTGAGCGGCCGGCCGCACGCCGTGGTCGACCTGAAGCTGCGCGTCGAGCGGGTGGGCGACCTGCAGAGTGAGCTGATTCACGACTTCTTCGAGGGGTTTGCCTCGGCGGCGCGCGCCAACGTGCATGCGGCGGTGCTCTACGGCCGGTCGAGCCACCACCACGTGGAGGCGCTGTTCAAGGCGTTCGCGCGGGCGCTGCGGGTGGCCTGCGCCCGCGACGCGCGCCTGGCGAAGATGCTGCCGAGCACGAAGGGGCTGCTGTGATCGCGCTGGTCGACTACGGCGCGGGCAACCTGACGTCGGTCAAGAAGGCGCTGACGTCGCTTGGCGCCGAATTCATGGTGCCCGACGCGCCGCACCAGTGCGCGGACGCCGCCGGACTGATCGTGCCCGGCGTCGGCCACTTTGCGGCGACCGCGGCGCTCGATGCGTCATGGCGGGAGGCGATCGCCGGGGCGGTCGGCGCCGGCACGCCGCTGCTCGGCATCTGCGTCGGCATGCAGTGGCTCTACGAGGGCTCCGAGGAGGCGCCGGAGGTGCCCGGGCTGGGCCTCGTGCCTGGCCGCTGCCGGCGGCTCCGCGGCGACGCCGCACGGCGCCTGAAGATCCCGCACGTCGGCTGGAACGCGCTGGAGGTCGTACGTGGGGCGAACCCTTCGGGTTCGCCGGGCGAACCTCCACCCCACCGCGCAGGCGTGCGCGGTGGGGACCCCGGTGAAAGGCTCGCCCCACGGGAGAGTCGTTTGTTGAGAGGCATCCCGTCCGGCGCGCACGTCTATTTCACCCACTCGTACGCCGCACCGGTGACGGCCGACTGCGTGGCATCGACCACGCACGCCGAGCCGTTTGCGGCCGCCGTCGAGCGGGACCTCGTCTTCGGCGTCCAGTTCCATCCGGAGAAATCGGGAGACACGGGCCTGCGCATCCTCCGCAATTTTCTGGGGATGTGCCAGTGCTGACCAAACGCATCATCGCCTGCATGGACGTGCGCGACGGCCAGGTGGTCAAGGGCGTGCAGTTCCAGCAGCTGCGGCACGCCGGCGATCCGGCGGCGCTCGCGCGCCGCTACAACGTGGAAGGGATCGACGAGGTGGTCATCCTCGACGTGACGGCGACGCTCGAGAGCCGGCGCGCGCTCGCACAGACGATCGCCGCCGTTGCGCACGAGATCTTCCTGCCGCTGACGGTAGGCGGCGGCATCCGGTCCGAAGACGACGCCGCGGCGGCGGTGGACGCGGGCGCGGACAAGGTCAGCCTCAACACCGCCGCGCTCGCCAATCCCGGCCTGATCACGACGCTCGCCCGCCGGTACGGGAGCCAGGCCGTCATCGTCGCTATCGACGCGAAGCGGCGCGCCGCCGGCTTCGGCGTCTACGTGCGCAGCGGCACGGCCGATGCCGCGCGCGACGCCGTGGAATGGGCGCGTGAGGCCGCGTCGCGCGGCGCGGGCGAGATCCTGCTGACGTCGATGGACCGCGACGGCACGCGCGCCGGGTTCGACTGCGAGCTGACGGCGGCCGTCGCCGACGCGGTCAACATTCCGGTCATCGCGTCGGGCGGCGCCGGCGGCCTGGAGCACTTCGCCGAGGTGTTCACGCGCGGCCGTGCCGATGCGGCGCTGGCCGCGTCCATCTTCCACTACGCCGACACCGGGGTCGCGGAGCTCAAGCGGTACCTGCACGCCCGCGGCATTCCAGTCCGGCTAGTTGGGCATTGGGACTTGTACGAGTGCTGATCCCCTCGATCGATCTCCAGGGTGGCCGCATCGTCCAGCTCGTGCAGGGCGAAACGCTGGCGCTCGAGGCGGCCGACCCGGAGCCGTGGCTGGCGCGCTTCGCGCGGTTTCCGCGGGTGCAGCTGATCGACCTCGACGCCGCCAAGGGCGAGGGGGACAATGCCGAGCTCGTGGCTGCGATCTGCGCCCGTCTCCCCTGCCGGGTCGGCGGCGGAATCCGGACGATCGCGCGGGCGCGGGCGGTCCTCGACGGCGGCGCGCACGCGGTGATTGTCAGCTCAGCGCTCTTCCGCGAAGGCACCGTCGACGTCCAGTTCGCGCGCACTCTGGCGCGGGCGGTTGGTGCCGGACGCGTCATTGCCGCGGTCGACAGCCGCGGCGGGCACGTCGCGATCCACGGCTGGCGGACCGTGTTGCCGATGACGGCGGTCGACGCCGTGCGCGCGCTGGAGTCGTACTGCGGCGAGTTCCTGTACACCCACGTCGATACCGAGGGACTGATGCGCGGCACCGACATCGACGCGATCCTTGCCGTTCGGCGCGCGACGAGCCGCCGGGTGACCGCGGCCGGCGGCATCACCACGCGCGCGGAGATCGATCGCCTCCACGCCGAGGGCGTCGACGCGGTGGTCGGCATGGCCATCTACACCGGCCAGCTGCCGCTCGACGAGTTCTGATTGCGCCGCCGATCCCGTTCTGCTACGGTAGCGTCCGTATCCAGTACGTCATTCGACGTAACGATTACGGCGATTAACGTAATTCGGTGGCGAACCCCTTCATCTACGGCGAGATCGTCCCCGACGAGGCGTTCGCGGACCGCAACGCGGAGCTCGACCGTCTCGTGGCGGATCTCTCCTCCGGCCAGAAGGTCTTCCTCATCTCGCCGCGCCGGTACGGCAAGTCGTCGCTCGTCCATCGCGCGCTCCACGCGCTGTCGCGCCACGGCGCATTGACCGTCGAGCTGACCGTCAGCAGCTACAGCTCTTACGTCGCTTTTCTCGAGGGGTACGCCCGCGCCCTCGCCACGGTCGAGACGAAATGGCAGCGCGCGCGCGCGTGGCTGACGGAGGTCATCACGACCACGCGCCCCGAGCTGCGGTACGAGCCGGAGGAGACCGGGCCGGGTCGATTCTCGGTGGCCTTTCCGCTCGTGCGGACCGCACGCGAGGTCAACCGCCTGGCCAACGAGGTCTTTTCGCTGCCGGGCCGGCTGGCCGCCGACCGCAAACGGACGGTCATCGTCGCGCTGGACGAGTTCCAGGCGATCGACGCGTTCAATGGCGCCGAGGTGGAGCACGCGCTGCGGGCCGCCGCGCAGCAGACCGCGCCGCCCGGTCTACAAAGCGGGCCCCGTCATGCGGCTGGAGAAGATTCCGCCGGCCGTGTTCGCCGAGTTCATCGAACGCCGGTTCGCCGGGCGCGGCATCCGCGCCGAACCCGGCCTCGGGGCTGCCATCGTCGACCTGGCGGGGAATCTCCCGTACGACGTGCAGCGGCTCGCCCACGAGACCTGGGACGACGTGCGCGCCGCGGGCGGGCGGCGGGCCGGTCTGGAGCAGCTGCACGCGACGCTCACGCGCCTGCTCGCCGAGCAGGACACGATGTTCGAGGCCGTCTGGCAGCGCCTGACGCTGGCGCAGCGCGCCGTCCTCCGCGCGGTCGTCCTGCAGGGCGGCCGCGAACTGCTCTCGGCCGACACCCGCACGCGGCATCGGCTCGGCGGCCCGTCGAGCATCCAGGCGTCGCTCGCGGCGCTCGTCAAGCACGATCTGCTCCTCAAGGAAGGACCGCAGTACGTCGTCATCGATTCGCTCTTCCGCGAGTGGATCGCGCGGAAGACATATTAGGCTTGAGGCTTTGGGCTTTGGGCTTTGGGCTTTGGGTACAGGTGTTCATTTTTTGCCTACATCCGCTCGATCGCCTGCAGCAATTTCTGCAACTTCTTCAATAGTTCCTCGTATGCCCCACAAAGGGAGGCGGCGTCGGGAGCCACGATAAATCCGAGCCTCGTCGCCAGATCAAGGAGGTACCGCGTTTCAGCTGCCGAACCAAACGCAATGTTGATGAAGTGAAGATATTCACGTTCGCTGCGGCGGGCACATCCTTCGATGATGTTGCAGGGAACGGAGATCGCGGCACGGCGCACCTGCTTCTGGATCCCGTACCGCTCCTCCGTCGGGACGTTCCGAGTCACGTGATAGACTCGCACGACCAGCGCGTCGGCCAGCTGGAACACATCGAGTTTGCGAGGATCGCGACTCACAGCGGCTGGCACACGACAGCAAACCGCATACCGCGAAACGAGTTGGGCTGAAGTCCGTAACCCCTAGGTCCCGCGAGCAGCCCCAAAGCCAGAAGCCAGAAGCCTGAAGCCTCAAGCCCGAGACGATGACACGTTCCGCGTTAGCGCGCCTCGGCCTCGACCGCCCGGAGCTGCGCGCGTGGGCGATGTACGACTGGGCGAATTCCGCGTTCCAGACGACCGTCATCACGGCGGTGTTCCCGGATTTCTTCGCGACGGTTGCCGCGGCCGACCTGCCGCCGGCGGTCGCCACGGCCCGGTTCGCGTGGGCGACAACGGCGGCCGTCGCCTTGATCGCGATCTCGGGACCGATCCTCGGCGCGATCGCCGACTTTCGGGCACTCAAGAAACCGATGCTCGGCGCCTTCATGACGATCGGGGTCGTCGCCACGCTCTT
>JACPTI010000113.1 GCA_016192845.1 Acidobacteriota bacterium | reverse complement strand
TCACGCAGCAGGAAGGAGCGGCCGCCCGTCAGCACCGCCAGCTCGGCCAGCAGGGGCGGGCGCGTCCTGCCGATCGCGATCGGATAGACCAGCGCGTTGCTGCGCCGCGCGCGCTCGAGCACCTCCGCGGCCGTCGCGCGGCTGTAGCGGTCCTCGCCGTCGGAAAACAGGACGAGGGCCTGCCGCCCCGGCTCCGGCGCGAGCCGATCGAGCGCGGCGATGATCGCATCGTACAGTGCCGTGGTGCTCCACGGATCGAGCGCCGCGATCGCCCGCTCCTGGTTGAATCGATCCATCGTGAGCGGCGCAATCACCTCCGCTTCGCTGCTGATCGCCACCACCATCGACCGGTCGGCGGGCTTCAGCGCGCGCAGGAACGACCGCGACGCCTGCTTGGCGAGCCGCAGCCGATCCCCCGCCATGCTCCAGCTCCGATCGACGCCGAGCGCCACGGTCAGCGGAAACTCGCCCGCCGCGAACGTGGTGACCTCCTGCAGCTGGTTGTTCTCGTACACCTCGAAGTCCTCGCGCCGCAGGTCCATCACCAGCCCACCCTGCGCGTCGGTAATGGTCGCGTACACCTCGACCAGCTCCACCTGCGAGGAAAACTGCGCGCCAGGACCGCTTTGCCACGTGCCGGCCGCGGCGCCGGCGGCAAGCGCCACTACGGCTGGGACCAGAAGCTTCGTCATAAATAGTAGGCAGTAGGCAGTAGGCAGTAGGCAGTAGGCAGTAGGCAATAATCACACAGCATTTTCTGCCTACTGCCTACTGCCTACTGCCTACTTGTTCAAAACCCGTTCCGTTCGGCTCTCATGGTACAATCCGTGGTCTATGGGCCGTATCGGCATTCCGGAGCTTCTCATCATTCTCGCGATCATCATCCTGATCTTTGGGGCGAATCGCCTCCCCGAGATCGGGCGCGGGATTGGCAAGGGGATCCGGAACTTCAGGGACTCGCTGAAAGAAGGGCCCGAGAAGTCGTAGGCCCGCCGGCCTTATCCGCGGCGCCCGCCTCTCCTGCGTGCGGCGCGCTCGTGGCGTCCGGACGGCTGTGCCCGGCGGCGCTCGCGCTTGGGCGCCGCCTTGCTCCTGATCGGGCGCGCCCGCTCTTCCCGCCGCACCGCTTCGAGAATCTCCACCAGGCCGAGATCCACCTGCCGCCGCTCCGTGTCGACGCGGACGACCTGGACGAGCACTTTGTCACCCAGACGGTACACCCGTTTCGTGTTCTCGCCGCGCAGCAGGTGCTGCTGCTCGACGTACCGGTAGTAGTCGTCCGCCATGCTGGAGATGTGCACGAGCCCCTCGACGAAGTGCTCAATCAGCTCCACGAACAGCCCGTACGGCGCCACGCCGGTGACGTAGCCGTGGTACTCGTCGCCAACCTTGTCGGCCATGAAGCGTACCTTCTTCCACTGCAGCAGCTCACGCTCTGCTTCGTCGGCGCGTCGCTCCATTTCCGACGTGTGCCGCGCGATCTCCGGCAGGTCCTCCTCGAGTTCTTCACGCCGGGCGTCGCCCACGCCGCCGTGGCGCGACTCGCGCAGCATCCGGTGCACCACGAGATCGGGATACCGGCGGATCGGCGAGGTGAAGTGGGTGTAGTGCTCGGTGGCGAGCCCGAAGTGGCCGAGCGGCGCCGCGTCGTACTTCGCCTTCTGCATCGTCCGGAGCATGAGGGCCGCGATCGGCCGTTCCTCCGGCGTGCCGCGCATCCGATCGATCAGCTTCTGGAAGTGCTTGGGGCGTAGCGCGTGGCCGTGCGCCGCGAGGCTGTAGCCGAGCGTCGTGATGAACGCCTCGAAGTCCTCCACCTTCTTCGGGTCGGGCGGCTCGTGCACGCGGTGGAGCGCCGGCACGCCGTGCGCCACCAGGTGCGCGGCTACGGTCTCGTTCGCCAGGAGCATGAACTCCTCGATCAGCCGGTGCGCGACGTTGCGCTCCGACGGAATGATCGCCTCGATCTCGCCGAGCTCCGAGAGGATCACCTCCGTTTCCGGCAGGTCGAAGTCGATCGACCCCCGCCGGCGCCGGCGCGCATGCAGCACGTCGAACAGCTCGCGCATCAGCTCGAACATCGGCACCAGCTCGACGTAGGCGGCCGTCACCTCGGGATTGCGGTCGGTCAGGATCGCGTTGACGTCCGTGTACGTCATCCGCGCGTCGCTGTTGATGACGCCGTCGTCAACCTCGTATCGCACCACGGTGCCGCGGCGATCCACTTCCATCAGACACGACTGCACCAGCCGATCGACGTGCGGGTTGAGGCTGCAGAGCCCGGTGGCCAGCTCCGCCGGAAACATGTGCACGGCGCGCTCGGGGAAATAGACCGACGTGCCGCGCTCGTACGCCTCCTCGTCGAGCGCGCTCCCCTCCCGCACGTAGTGCGACACGTCGGCGATGTGCACGCCGAGCCAGTAGTGGCCGTTCGGCAGCCGCTCGATCGTGATGGCATCGTCGAAATCGCGCGCGTGCTCGCCGTCGATCGTCACCGTGGTCACGCGGCGACAATCGGTGCGTCCGCGGATGTCGCGCTCGCGGACGGCGGTGCCAAGACGGCGCGCCTCCTCGACGGCCTCCTCCGAATGCGCGTCCGGGAGGTTGTGCTTGCGGATGATGATCTGCGTGTCGACGCCCGGCTCGTCGATCCGCCCGAACACCTCGACGACGTGGCCGATTGGACCGCGGGTCGCCGTCGGCCAGCGGGTGATCTCCACGACCACCATGTCGCCCGGCTCGGCAGACGATCGCTGGCCGGTCGGGACGTGGATGTCCGTCAGCACGCGGCGGTCGAAGGGCACCACGTACCCGAGGCCGGCGGCATCCAGCTCGAACCGCCCGACCACGCTCTCGTTGCTGCGCTGCAGGATGCGGATGATCCGCCCTTCGGGCCCGCGCGGCGTCTGCCGCTCGATACGGGCGACGACACGGTCGCCGTGCATCGCTTCCATCAGATTGCCCGCCGCGATGTAGATGTCCGCGCGGGCGCCGCGGGCGGCGCCGAGCGCGCTCACGTGCTCCGGCACCACGAACCCGAAGCCGCCGGGGTTCGTCTGCAGCCGGCCCACGACGAGATCCATCTTCTCCGCGAGCCCGAACCGGTTGCCGCGAATCTGCAGCAGCACGCCCTCGCTGACGAGCGATTTGAGCTGCCGCTTGAAGCTCACGCGCTCCTCGCGCGGAATGCGCAGCAGCTGCGCGAGCTCGCGCGCCGTGGCGGGATGAGGGACTTTGTCGCGGATGAGGGCGAGGAGTTCGTCGCGGGGCGGCATGCGTTCGGCTACCGGCTACCGGCTACCAACTAGTATGACCTGCACGTCGCCGACGTTGGTCCCCGTCGGGCCGATGCGGATCAAATCGCCCAGCTCGTCGAAGAAGACGTAGCTGTTGTGCTCCTCGAGATAGCGCTCGGGCGGGCCGATGTCGGCCGCCTCCGCGCGCGCGAGCGTGGTGCTGTCGACGATCGCGCCCGCCGCGTCGGTCGGGCCGTCGATGCCGTCGGTCCCCACGCTGGCGGCAACCACCACCGTGCCGAGCATGTCGAGCTCACGGGCCATGGCGAGCGCGCACTCCTGGTTGCGCCCGCCTTTGCCGGAACCGGTGGTGCGCACGGTCGTCTCGCCGCCGGCGACGACGCAGAAGGGCGGAGAGAGGTGCGCCGTGCGCGCCGTCGCCATCAGCGTGTGCGCCGCCACGCGGGCTTCGCCGGTGATCGGCGGCTCGATCACGTGCACGACGTAGCCGAGCCCCTCTGCGGCCGCGCGGGCTCCGTCCACCGCCGTCCGGGACCCCCCGACGACGCGCGCTTCCGCGCGCGCCAGGCGCGGGTCGCCCGGCTTCGGCGTCTCGGGAATCGCGCCGGCGGCGCCGCGCGTGAGGCGCGTCACCACCGCGGCGGGGTACCGCCCGCGTCCGCCGTACCGCTCGAGCGCCGCGATCGCATCGGCAAACGTCGTCTCGTCCGCCACGCCCGGGCCGGAGCCGATCGCCGACAGATCGTCGCCGACGACATCCGACAGCGCGAGCGTGAGCGTCGCGCCCCGGGTCGCCGCCGCAAGCTGGCCGCCTTTGATCCCGGAGATGTGCTTGCGGACCGTATTCAGATCGTGAATCTCCGCGCCGAGCTGCAGCATCGTCGCCGACGTCTGCTGTTTTTCAGCAAGCGTGACGCCGCCGCCCGGGAGCGCCATCATGGACGAGGCGCCTCCCGAGAGGAGCACCACCAGCAGGTCCCGATCGCCTGCCGCGGCTGCCAGGGCAAGCGCATCGCGTGCGGCTGCCACGCTGCGTCCGTCAGGCACCGGATGCGCTGAATCGTGCCACCGCGTGCCGGCCGGCAACTGCGCCGGCGCCCGCACGCCGATGCCGAGCTCGCGGCGGAGCGGCACGGGCGCTGCCGCTCGGAGCGCCTGCAGCATCGCCCCCGCCGCCTTCCCCGCGGCGATCACGTCGACCGCGTCCGCGGCGCGCAGCAGGCGTTCGACGTCCGGCGCCGCCACCGCCTCCTGGACCAGGCGTCTCGGCTCGACGGCGCCCAGCGCGGCGCGGATCACGGCCAGCAGGTGGTGTCGGAGAGTGTCGAGAGCTTGGTTGTTCAGTGAATCTGTCGAGGATCCGACCAGGCCGAGAGGCGGGTCACGGTGTCGAACTGCTGGAGCAGCCGGCTGACGACCTTGTCGGCGTCAGCCTTGGTGCACAATCGATCGAGCTGCGCCATGACTTTCGTGAGTGCCTTCTCGACCTCGCTGATCGTGCGCTCCGAATAGAACTCGCGCTGCGCATCGAGGCACCGCTGACACTTGATGAATTCCTCGCGGTAGAAATTGGATAGGGAATGGAGGACTGGCTCGGAATGCGGACGCGAATCGGTGAGGTAACGTGACACCCGGTTCCGGGACACCGCCATACGTCTGATCCCCCCCAGTCTAGCGAGCGGCCTGAGCGGCTGTCAATTCCACCCGCTACGTCGTGTGGCGGGAGGCGGCGAACCCGCCGGCGCCGCCCACGGCCATCCCGCCGGCCACCAGCGCGGCACACAGGCGGGACGGCAGGAACTGCAGCGATCGGCCGTCCAGCAGCACGGCGAACGCATCGCCCCACCACGCGGACACGACGGCGAACCCCAGCCACAGCAGGCCGAGCGCCACCAGCGCGCCGACGCCCCCCTGCAGGACCCCCTCGGCCACGAACGGCCCGCGGATGAACGTCATCGGCGACCCCACCAGATGCATGATCTCGAGCTCATCCCGCCGGGCGTGCAGTCCGAGTCTGACGACGCTGGCGACGGTGACGGCCGCGGCCAGCGCCATAACGAGCGCCAGGGCGAAGCCGACACCCCGGATCGCGATCAGGCCCGACGCCACCCGCGCCAGCCACTCGCGGTCGTAGCGGACGTCGGCCACGCCGGGGAGCGCCCCGACGCGCCGCACGAGCGCCTCGGCGCGGCCGTCGGCCTCGGCTTCGGGCGTGACGCGCACTTCGACGGAGGCGGGAAACGGATTATCGTCGAACCCTTCCGTGAGCGACGCCAGCTCGGCGAACTCGCGGCGAAACCGCGTCAGCGCATCCCCCTTCGACACGTACTGGCGCGCCAGGATGGCGCCGCTCTCGTCGATCGCCGCCTCGATCGCGCCGCGCTCCTCCGAGGTGGCGTCGTCGCGCAGGTAGACGGAAAACTCGGCGGCCGACGACCACTCGGCGAGCAGCCGCTCGACGTTCCAGGTCACGAGGAGCAGGGCGCCGAGGACGATCATGGCGAGCGCAATCGCGACCACCGCGAACGCGGAGGCGCCCCGGCTGCGCCAGAGGCTGGCCCACGCCTCGCGGAGCGCGTAGTCGAGCGCCCTCATGCGACTTCGACCACCCGGCCCGCGTCGAGCGTGATCGTCCGGCGCCCGACGAGCCGGATCAATTCGCGATCGTGGGTGGCGACGAGCACCGTCGTGCCCCCCGCGTTGATCTCGCGCAGCAGGTTCATGATTTCGAGCGACAGATCCGGATCGAGGTTGCCGGTCGGCTCATCGGCCAGCAGCAGCACCGGATCGCTCGCGAACGCCCGCGCGATCGCGATGCGCTGCTGCTCGCCGCCCGACAGATCGTGGGGGTACGCGTTCATCCGGTGCTGCAGCCCCACCCACTTGAGCACCTGGAACGCCTTGCGCTTCTGCTGCGCGGGCGGCACCCCGAGGACCTGCGACACGAACGAGATGTTCTCGAAGACCGTCCGCGTCGGAATGAGCTTGAAATCCTGGAAGATGAAGCCGATCCCGCGGCGGTACTCCTGGATGTCGCGCCGCGACAGCTTGGCGAGATTGTGGCCGTTGACGGAGATCTCGCCCTCGCTCGGCTGCTCCTGCACGAGCAGCAGCCGCAGGAACGTCGACTTGCCCGCGCCGCTCGGGCCGGTCAGGAAGACGAATTCACCCTTGTTGACGGTGAGGGTCAGATCGCGCAGCGCGTACAAACCGCGGCTGTAGAACTTCGAGAGATGGTGCGTCTCGATCACGCTGCCTGTGCACCCGGGACCAAAAGCGTTCTCGGAGGTGAAGTCGCGTCAGTATAGCACCTATGCCTCGAGCTCGCGCCGGAGGAGCTGGTTGGCGAGCTTCGGATTCGCCTTGCCGCCGCTCCCCTTCATCACCTGACCGACGAGGAAGCCGAAGGTCGCCTGCTTGCCGGCGCGGTACTGCGCGACGGCGTCCCGGTGCTTCGCGATCACGTCGCGCACGATCGCCAGCAGCGCCGACTCGTCGTCGATCTGCGCGAGCCCCTCGGCGGCGACGATCGCCTCGGCCGACCGGCCCGACTCGTACATCTTCGCAAAGACGTCCTTGGCGATGGAGCTGCTGATCCGGCCCGCGTCGACCAGCCGGATCAGCCCGGCCAGCGCGGCGGGCGCGAGCGGCACCGCCTCGATGGGCGTGCCGCGCTCGTTGAGCACCCGCAGCAGCTCGCCCATCACCCAGTTGCTCGCCGCCTTGGGGTTGACCGCCCCGGCGGCGACCTGCTCGAAATAGTCGGCAAGCGCCGGCGACTGCGTGAGGACGCCGGCGTCGTACTCGGGCAGCCCGTACGCCGCGACGAACCGGCGCCGCCGCGCCTCGGGGAGCTCGGGCATCGTCGCGCGCACCGCGTCGAGCCGCGCGGCATCCACGACGAGCGGCGGCAGGTCGGGCTCGGGAAAGTACCGATAGTCGTGCGCCTCTTCCTTCGTGCGCATCGAGCACGTGCGGCCGCTCGCCGAGTCCCACAGCCGCGTCTCCTGCACGACGCGCCCGCCCCCCTCGAGAACGTCGATCTGCCGGTCGATCTCGTACTCGAGCGCCTTCTGCACGTAGCGGAACGAGTTGACGTTCTTGACCTCGGTTTTCGTCCCGAAGGCCCGCTGGCCGACGGGGCGCACCGACACGTTGGCGTCGCACCGCAGGCTCCCCTCTTCCATGTTCCCGTCGTTCACGCCGAGCCACACGAGGATGTCGCGCAGCCGCGCGAAGAACTCGGACGCCTCGGCGGCCGAGCGCAGGTCCGGCTCGGTCACGATCTCGATGAGCGGCACGCCGCTCCGGTTGTAGTCGATGTAGGTGCGGCGATCGGAGTCCGGGAATCCCTCGTGGAGCGACTTCCCCGCGTCCTCCTCCATGTGGATCCGCGTCAGGCCGACGCGCTTGCCCCCGCCCGCGGTGATCTCGAGGCCGCCGCCGAGCGCCAGCGGCCGCTCGTACTGCGAAATCTGGTACCCCTTCGGCAGGTCCGGATAGAAGTAGTTCTTGCGGGCGAAGATCGACTGCGGCTGGATGTCGCAGCCGAGCGCGAGCGCCGCCTTGATCGCGTAGTCGACCGCCTGGCGGTTGAGGACGGGCAGCGCGCCGGGCAGCCCCAGGCAGACGGGGCACACCTGCGTATTCGGCGGCGCGCCGAACGCCGTGCTGCATCCGCAGAAGATTTTCGTCCGCGTTCGAAGCTGAGCGTGAATTTCCAGCCCGATGACGGGCTCGTACTGCGTCCTGTCGTTCACGCTTCTATCTTTTCGCTTCTCTGTTCGTGTTCACGTTCGGTTCGGTGTCCGGGTCCGGTTGAACGACTACCGCCTGAAAGGCGGTAGACTCCGCGCGCGACTGAAAGTCGCCCCGCGCGCGGGTGTCGCAGCCCGACGCGGTAGTCGTTCATAGGCGCGCGCCACGGCGCGCGCATCGCTAGTCCCACGTGC
>JACPTI010000110.1 GCA_016192845.1 Acidobacteriota bacterium | reverse complement strand
GCCGACGAACGCCGCCACGGCGGTTTTGGCCGGTACGAACATCCCCTGTCGCAATGGAATCAGCTCGCCAACGGGCACGCCATTGCGCGTCACGATGAAGGATTTCCCTCGGTCCAGGGCCCGCATGATTCGTCCGCTTTCGTTGCGGAGCTCTCGCTGTGTGATCTGCCGGCTCATCGTAGTCGATCGTAGCACGTGCGCTACGCGAGAGAAACGGCTTGGTCGTACCGGAATCCCACTGCGTCCGAGGCTTCTTGCCGCACCACCACTTGGCTCCACCCTCGCGATGTTCCTGCTCAATGCGGAGTCCTGGCAAGTGCGACGCCCTCAGGAGTACGCAGGCACCTCAGCCTTGCGCCTGTCAACTTGCAGCCGTCGAACTTCGCCCGCCAGGTACCGCACGATGCCCAACGGCAGCGCGGGGTTGTCGAGCATCAGATCGTTGAAGACTTCATCGTCGACGAACAGCACTCGAACCGCGCCGGCGGCCGTTGCCGACACGGGCGTCGGCTTCCGATCGAGTACGGGGAGAACACCCACGGCCTCGCCGCGCTTCGCCACCCACGCCTCTTCGCCATCCTTCGTCGCACGGATCTCGCCCTCCAAGACGAAGTAGATGGCCTCTGGTGGGGTCTCCTGCTCGAAGAGCGCCTCGCCGGCGGCGAGCGCCCGTTCCTTCGCCACGGCGGCAATCTTCGCGAGATATTCGGTCCGCACGAGGGAGAACATTTCGACGGTCCTCAGGAAATCAACCCGCTCCACGATGGTCATCATGATTCGATCCTCATTGGATACTGCTCGGTCCTGTGTGCCAGAGCGCTTCATCTCGGCGAACGCCAGACATGCCGCCAGCCACGGATCCGCGCCCCGCAGCGCCTCGGAGGGCTGCCCGACTATATCGCCCGGCCTGCCCTGAGCCGAGTCGAAGGGCACGCGACCAAGTCGCTCGAGCAGCGGAATCAGCGCGAGCCGGTGTGCCGGCCGTAACACGGTGTCGAGGAGCTCGATGCCCCGGGCCCGGTCCGCGGGCGTCCCGGCAATCGCCCGGTAGGCGTGAAAGAATTCGTCGAGAGGGTAGATGAGCCCCAGGCACCGCGTAATCCGCTCCACGGCGTCGTCTTCGCGCTCCGCGAGAACGTACCCCAGCAGGTTCGCGCCCTGGGTTGCCAGTGGGTGTGGCAATCCGCGCTGTGCTGGCGGGAGGACGGGGCCGCATAAGGGGCCTTCCGTCAACCAAGCGCGCGAAAACTCCGTTAATCGTTCCTAAACGGACTCTACAATGCGCTCGCCTCCCGTGCCCGGGCGGACGAGCGGCCGCACCAGGGCGAACTCTTCGGTGGTCCTGGCGATGCCGAAACCCGCGCCGACGTACGGACGCAGGCGGCCGGCCTGCACGGGCAGCTCGTACCGGAAGCCCGCGGTGATGAGTGCGATGTCGCCGTTGTCCCGGGCGGGCCGCACCGGAGGGAAGATGGCGACGCGATCGAAGAACTGTCCTCGTGTCTGGTCCATCGGCCCGCCTGGCATCCCCGGGCGTCCGCGCGTGACCAGATCCCCGCGCACGATGCCGCCGCCGGAGCCGCCGATCGCGGCGAGCGGCCGACTGAGGTCGCCGCCGGGCGACTCCGTGGCGGTGAAATCGACTTCGAACGACAGGCGCTCCAGGAAGCGATACCCGACCGACGCGGTTAGCGCGAAGTTGTCGTCGGTGCCGGTCGTGGCGGCGGTGCCGACCGACAGTCGCACTCGCTCGTCCTGCGCCGAGGCCGGAATCGCGAGGAGCGTGAAAGCCAAAGCCCACAGCAAGGTCCCCAGATACACGTTGCGCATGCCAGACACTCCTGACTGGTCGTTCCCGGCACCCGCACATCCGTGTCGCGTCCGGGTGACAACACGGTCCGAATGAACCACAAATGGTCCACGGGGGATGACACGCAGGTCACCCCCGCGGCGGCGCAGGAAGAACGATGTCAACCCGGAAGCGGCGGATGTAAGCTATCGGGCTGGCGGTGGCCACCTTCTTTCAGGTCAATTACGTCGCGGTGTTCGTCGCGGCGGTTGCCGGTCTGATCGTCGGCATGCTCTGGTACCTCCCTATGACCTTCGGCGCCCACTGGGCCTCGCTCGTGAGACGGTACACGGGGCTGAGCGACGAGGATCTCCGGCCGGACCCGCCCCGGCACCTCTCCATGTGGTTTGTCGGCGCGATTCTGAACGCGGCGGTGCTCGCCGCGCTGGCGCGGGGCGTCGGCGCGGATACCGCGCCGCAGGGCGCGATGCTCGGCATCGCCGCCTGGATCGGCTTCGGCGCCACGTTCAGCAGCTGGCCGGTGATCTTCGCGCGGCAGCCGTGGGACCTGTGGGCCGTCAACAACGGGGCGTTTCTCCTGATGCAGGCGGTGATGGGGGCGGTGGTCGCCGCATGGCACTGAGGCGCGCGGTCCTTCTCTATTCGGGCACCTGACGCTTCTGCCGCTGGGCGGCGCGTGTCGTCGCCACGCTCGACCGGCGTCAGGCGCTTGCGCTGCTGCCGCTCGCCGACGAGGAGGCGGTCCGGCTGCTCGCGTCCGTCCCCGAGGAGCGGCGCAAGGAGTGCTGGTGGCTTGTCCCGCGGGACGGGACCCCGGTGCCGGGCGATCGCGGCGGCGGCGTGATGCTGCTGACCGAGCTGCAGCTGACGCGTCCGCTCGGTTATCTGCTCAAGGGGCTCCGCTTGTCGCCGGCCGTCGATGTGCTCGACAGGGGACTGACGTCGTACCGCAAGCAGCTGAGCCGCATCGTACCGGACGGCGCCGCTCCGCGACGCTTTCCCTGATACGCTGTCGGCATGCTGAACGACCGCATGACAGAGTACGTGCTCGTGGCGACGGTGCAGGGTCAGTTCGACGAGGCACAGGTGCGGGCCTTTCGAATCTCCTCGCCGACGAGCGGATTGTCCACCGCGCGCGGGGCTGGTGCAGCGGCGCACGCTGGAGCTGCTCTTGCGGCAGGTCGAGGCGATCTCGGTCGACCAGAGCATCATGGGGCGCATCTTCGATTACGGGTCGATCACGCTGAGCGGGACCGGCGGTGTGCGCGAGGTCTTCCACGACATGGCCAGGCCGCTGGAGTTCCGGCGGCAGATTCAGAGTCAGACTGCCTGAACGTCGTACGATTCCGGCGGTGCCCCACTGCCTTTTCGGCGGCGATCCATGGCGGGGGGAGGAACGCCGACCGGCACTTATGCCTCCAGCTCCCGACCGCTGCGATCCGGCAGCGTGAAGACGAGCGCCGCGCCCAACAGGAAGAACGCCGACGTCGTGGCCAGCGCAAGGCCGATGCCGATGCCCGGGAGCATCGCCACGGCGCCAATCGTGTACGGCGCGAGCGCGCCTGCCATCCGTCCGATGTTGTAGCTCGTACCCTGCGCCGTGGCCCGCACGGCGGTGGGGAAGAGCTCCGCGATGAAGCTGCCGAACATGCTGAAGTAGCCGTGGCCGAAGTAGCCGAGCACCGGTCCGAGCAGCATCAGGACGACGGGATTGCGCCCCATCTGCCCGTAGATGGGCACGAGCAGCGCCGCCACCAGCATGAACAGGATGAAGGTGCGGCGCCGTCCCAGCCGATCGGCGATGAAGCCGAAGGTCAGGTAGCCGAAATAGGCGCCGATCTGCACGGGAATAATCCACCCGAGCGAGCCGACGACCCCCATTCCCGCGCCTCCCTGTGCGACCGGGCGCGCCAGAAAGGCGGGCAGCCAGAAGAAGATGCCCCAGTACGCAAACTGGACGGACGCGCCGAGCAGGATGATCAGCAGCGTGCGGCGGACGAGGCGCCGTCCGAAAATCACGCAGAACGGGTTCTGCGTGCGCGCGGCCGCCGCGCCTCGGGTCGTCCAGACGTCGGGCTCGTGAACGTAGCGGCGAATCCAGAGCGTGAACAGCGCGGGCAGGACGCCGACGAGGAAGAGCCAGCGCCAGGCGTCGGGCCCGGCGCGCGGCGCGCCGAGAATCAGCGCCGCCATGAGCGCGGCGGTGATGTAACCGATGGCCCATCCGGACTGCATGATGCTGATCGCTTTGTTCCGGTGGGCGGCCGGCCACGTTTCGCTGATGAGGACCGCTCCCGACGCCCACTCGCCTCCCATGCCGATGCCGAGCAGCGCGCGCCACAGCAGCAGCTGCATCACGTCCTGGGACGTGGAGGCGCCGAGCGAGGCGAGCGAGAAGAGCAGGATCGTGCCCATCAGCGCGCGGGTGCGCCCCAGCCGGTCTGCGACGTACCCGAACAGCACGCCGCCGACGCCCGACATGACGAGCGTCACGGTGCCCAGCATGCCGGCGGTGGCGTCGTCGAAGCCGAAGTACGTGCGCAGCTGCCCGATCGCCATCGCATAGAGCATGAAATCCATCGCATCGAGCATCCACCCTAATTTCGCGGCGGCGAGCGCGCGCCACTGCTCGCCGGTGATCGTGCGGTACCACGGAACCATGACAGCGGAGGTCACGTGATTCATCGGTGGCGCGGAGCCTATCACATGCTACACTCCGCTTCGCACCACTCCTCACGTCTCACGTTTCATGGCCGACACCGTCGTTGCTGCTGCGGAGCGCAGCCTTCCGCACAATCTCGAAGCCGAGCGCTCGGTGCTTGGCGCCATCCTGATCCACAACGACGCATTCAACCTCGCCGCGCAGGTGATCGACGCCGGCGACTTCTACCGCGACGCGCATCGACGCATTTTCAACCGGATGGTGGAGTTGAACGAGCGCGGGCAGGCGATCGATTTCGTCACGCTGAAGGAGGAGCTCGCGCGCAACGCGGAGCTGGACGAGGCGGGCGGGCCGGCGTATGTTGCCTCGCTCGCCGACGGCGTGCCGCGTGCCACCAACGTCGAGTACTACGCACGGATCGTCAAGGAAAAGGCGACACTCCGCAACCTGATCTTCGCGGCCAACAAGATCCTGACCAACGCGTACGAAGCGGATCAGGAGTCCGATCTGATCCTGGACGAGGCCGAGAGCGCCATCTTCGCGGTCGCCGAGGACCGGCTGAAGGCCGGCTTCGTGCCGATGGCCGACCTGGTCAAGGAGAGCTACCCGAAGATCGAGCAGCTCTTCGAGCAGAAGCGGCTGATCACCGGGGTGCCCAGCGGATTCGTCGACCTCGACGCGATGACGCGCGGCTTTCAGGCGGGCGACCTGGTGATCATCGCGGCGCGCCCGTCGATGGGAAAGACGAGCCTGGCGCTGAACATCGCGCAGTACGTCGCGCTGCAGCCGGATCACACGGCCGGCATCTTCAGCCTGGAAATGTCAAAGGAGTCGCTCTTCCTGCGCCTGCTCACGTCGGAGGCGCAGATCGACGGCCACCGGCTCATGAGCGGCGCGATCGGGCAGAAGGACTACAGCCGGATCTCGCACGCACTCGAGGTGCTGAACGCGATGCGGCTGCACATCGACGACACCGCCAACATCGGCGTGCTGGAGATGCGCGCGAAGGCGCGCCGCCTGCAGGCCGAGCAGCGCGGCCTGAGCCTGCTCGTCGTCGACTACATCCAGCTGATGAGCGCCCGGGGGCGCTACGAGAACCGCACGCTGGAGCTTGGCGCGATCTCCCGCTCGCTGAAGGGGCTGGCAAAGGAGCTCAACGCCCCGGTCCTCGTGCTCTCCCAGTTGAGCCGCGCGCCCGAGTCGCGCGCCGACCACCGGCCGCAGCTCTCGGACCTGCGCGAGTCGGGCGCCCTCGAACAGGATGCCGACGTCGTGATCATGATCTACCGGGAGGACGCGTACAACCGCGATCCGAACCACCCGGACGCGGGCACGGCGGAGCTCATCGTCGCCAAGCAGCGGAACGGCCCCACCGGAGTCGTGCGGCTCGCGTTCCTGCGCGAGCAGACGAGGTTCGCGAACCTCGCCACCAATATCTGATTGCGATTCGTGCGCGCTTCACATCCACAGGCCACAGAGACGCGGAGACACAGAGAGGAATGCCGTTTTCTTTGCCTCTGTGTCTCTGTGACTCTGTGGCCCGTTGAGACCGCCAGTCGCAGATGATCCGCAGCACCGTTGCGCGGATCGATCTCGCCGCGCTGCAGTCGAACTTCCGCGCTATCCGCGCCTTCCTCGATCGTGGCGCGAACCCTTCGGGTTCGCGCGGCGGATCTCCACCCCACCGCGCAAGCGTGCGCGGCGGGGACCCCGCTGAAAGGCCCGCCCCACAGATCATCGCGGTCGTCAAGGCTAACGCCTACGGGCACGGGTCCGAGCGCGTCGGGGTCGCGCTCGAGCAGGCGGGCGCGACAATGCTCGCGTGCGCGGATATCGAGGAGGGGATCGTGCTGCGGCACGCCGGCGTCACGCGCCCGATCCTGATCTTTGGCGCGCTGAGCGTCAGCGATCTCGACGGGTTGTTCGAGTACAACCTGACGCCGACCATCTCGACGCCGTCGGCGGCGCGCGCGGTGCAGGCGGCCGCCGTGCGGCGCCGCATCGTGTGCGGCTACCACTTGAAGATCGATACTGGCATGCACCGCCTCGGGTTCCGCCACGACAACCTGCGGCGCACGCTGCCGGAGCTGCTCGGCAGCCCGAACCTGCGCCTCGAGGCCGTATACACGCATTTCGCCACGGCGGATATCCCGGGTCATCGCCTCTTCGATGATCAGCGCTTGCGGTTCGAGGAGGCGCTCGCGCAGATCGACCCGCGCGCGCAGCGGCACGCCGCCAACAGCGCCGCGCTGCTGCGCGACTCGCGCGTGTGGTACGACATCGTCCGGCCCGGGCTGCTGCTTTACGGCGTCGTGCCGCCGCCGCTCGCCTCGACCATTCCGCTGCAGCCGGTGATGTCGCTGACGAGCCGCGTCGTCGCGGTGAAGGGGCTGCGGCCGGGCGAGTCGGTCGGCTACGGCGCGCGCTTCACGGCCACCGAGCCGCGGACGATCGCCGTCGTGCCCGCCGGGTACGCCGACGGCCTCGACCTGCGGCTCGAGCAGGGCGGCCACGTGCTCATTCGCGGCCGCCGCGTGCCGATTGTCGGCGCCGTGTCGATGGACATGATCACCGTCGACGCCACCGACCTCGAAGGGGTGGCGCCCGGCGACGAGGTGGTGATCATCGGACGGCAGGGGAGCGAGCCGTGGCAGCAGATCGACGTCCGCGAGATTGCGGCGACCATCGGCACCGTTCCGTACGAAATCGTCTGCAGGATCGGCGCGCGAATCGAGCGACAATATACCTGAGCGAGGTGTCAGTGCCTGGTGCGTGGTGCTCGGTTCCTGGTCCGTCCTTGGTGCAGGGTCCCTGGACTGCGCACCAAGCACCGGCCAAGCACCAGGGACCGAGCACGAACCAAGCACCAGGCACCAGGAACCAGCCAAGAGCTTCGCCCTTGATATCCCGTACTCGTGAGGGAGAAGATGCAAGCCCTTGGCTGGTTGGCCAGCATCTGCTTGGCGCGCCTCGCGCGCCTAGGACCGCTATACGGCTTGTCACAGCGGGTACAAAATTCTCGTTTGGAGCCGTATAGCGGTCCAGGCACTGACGTGAAACAGAAGATCGTCTTCGTCTGCCAGGAGTGCGGTGCGCAGGCGCCGAAGTGGATGGGCCGCTGCGCCGAGTGCGGCGCGTGGAACTCGCTGGTCGAAGAGCGCCCCGTCGAGACCGGCGCGCCTGGCGGCGGGAACCGGTACGCGCCGCTCGGCGCCGGCGGATCGGCACGGCTGTACGCCGATGTCGACGTGGCCGACGCAGTACGGCTCTCCACCGGGATCGACGAGTTCGATCGGGTGCTCGGCGGCGGCGTCGTGCCGGGCTCGCTCGTGCTGCTCGGCGGCGAGCCGGGCATCGGCAAATCAACGCTGCTCCTGCAGGCGGCGGCGCATTTCGCGCGCGCGGCCGGTCCGGTGCTGTACGCCTCCGGCGAGGAGTCCGAGCACCAGATCAAGAGCCGCGGCGATCGCCTCGGCGTCGGCGAGGCGCCGCTCTATCTGCTCTCGGAGACGTGCATCGAGCGCATCCTCGAGGAGATCGCCCGGCTCAGGCCGGCGCTCGTCGTCGTCGACTCGGTGCAGACGGTGTTCTCGGTCAAGTTCCAGTCGGCGCCGGGCAGCATCGGGCAGGTGCGCGAGGCGGCCACGCAGTTGCTGTTCACCGCGAAGGGGCAGAACATCCCTACGATCCTCGTGGGCCACGTCACCAAGGACGGCAGCCTCGCCGGACCCAAAGTGCTCGAACACGTGGTCGACACGGTGCTCTATTTCGAAGGCGAGCGCCATCATGCCCACCGGGTCGTGCGCGCGGTGAAGAATCGCTTTGGCGCCGTCAGCGAGCTCGGGGTGTTCGAGATGACCGGCGCCGGGCTGCGCCCGGTACCGAACCCCTCGAAGTTGTTCCTGTCCGAGCGCGCCTCCGGCACCCCCGGGTCCGCGGTGCTGTGCTGCGTGGAAGGCTCGCGGCCGATCCTCGTCGAGGTGCAGGCGCTCGTCAGCACGAGCACGTACGGCAACGCGCGGCGCATGGCGATCGGAATCGATCAGAACCGCGTCTCGCTGCTGCTGGCCGTCCTCGAGAAGCGGGCCGGGCTGAACCTGGCCGGCGACGACGTCTACGTGAACATCGCCGGCGGGATGACGGTAGAGGAGCCCGCGGCCGATCTGAGCGTCGTGGCGGCGATTGCATCGAGCGTGCGCAACCGGAGCCTGGCGCCGGCAACCGCCGTCTTCGGCGAGGTCGGGCTGTCGGGCGAGATTCGCGGCATTCCGCAGGCGGCGCTGCGCGTCCGGGAAGCCGCACAGATGGGATTCACTCGCATCGTCATGCCAGCGGCCAACCTGGATCGCGACGGCGGGTCGCTCGAAGGCGGCCAGGGCACGCCGGGGCCGGCGGGCGTGGGCCGTGCCGAGCTGGTCGGGGTGCGGACCGTCGGGGAGGCGCTCGATCTGCTCATCACTTGATTTTCTGCGCGCGCGGCTCTAAGGTTGCCCCATTCATCACCGTTTCGCCGGGGGGCGCTCATGGTCTGGTTCGCTGTCGCGCGCACGCTATTCGTTGCTGCCGTTGGATATTCCGCGTATCAGATACAGCCGCTGCCGGCGGCCGGGATCGTGTCGAACGTCGCCTTCGGCCTGGTCCTGGGCGCCCTGATCGTCGTCCTCGAAATACGGCTCCGTAATACCTCCGTCCCGCACATGCTCGGCGCCCTGCTGGGCGGCGCCATCGGGCTGGGCGCCGCGAAGGTACTGGGCGACGCCCTGTACTGGGCGAACCTCGGCGATGGCCGGGTCGTCTTCCTGCACACCCTCATCCTGCTTGCACTGCCCTATCTCGGACTCGTGATGGGCGCCCGGCGGGGCGAGTGGCTCGAGCCCTCGAATCTGATCGGCCTGTTCCGGTCGACCGGCCCGCGGCGCCGCTACAAGGTGCTCGACACCAGCGTCATCATCGACGGCCGTATCGCGGATATCTGCGAGACCGGCTTCATGGACGGCACGCTCGTCATCCCGCAGTTCGTGCTGAAGGAGCTGCAACTGGTCGCCGATTCGTCCGACTCGATGAAGCGGAACCGCGGCCGGCGCGGCCTCGACATCCTCCAGAAGATTCAGAAGATGTCGGGCCTCGACGTGATGGTGTCCGATCTGGACTTCCCCGACGTCCGCGAGGTGGATCTGAAGCTCATCGAGCTGGCGCGCACGCTGCAGGGGAAGATCGTCACGAACGACTTCAACCTGAACAAGGTGGCGCAGCTCCGCGGCGTCGAGGTGCTGAACATCAACGAGCTCGCCAACTCGCTCAAGCCGGTCGTGCTCCCGGGCGAGCTGATGAAGGTGTTCATCCTCAAGGAAGGCAAGGAGTACAACCAGGGCGTGGCGTACCTCGACGACGGCACGATGGTCGTGGTCGACAACGCGCGCAAGCTGATTGGCAAGACGATCGACGTCGTGGTGACGAGCGTCCTGCAGACGACGGCGGGCAAGATGATCTTCGGGCGCTACATCGATCCCGCGGCCGCCAGCCAGGTGGTCACGCCGCCGACGGCTGCCGTCGCGGACGGCCGGCCGCGGCCGCAGATTCCGCCCTCGGCTGCGGCGGTCGGGAAATAATGCCGAATGCTCACGCGGGGTCCCCACCGCGCAAGCCTGCGCGGTGGGGTGCGAGTGCACAATGCCCAATGTCCAGCTCTCGTTGAGAATAACGAAAGCGCGAATTGCTTCGGGCCTTGAGCATTGTGCATTGAGCATTGAGCATTGGGCATTCCTCCCTTTCATTGGTGGCGGACGGTCTTCTTCCTGATTCCGGCAATCAGTCTGTACACAATCGTTCTCGGCACCCTCTCGATCGGCTCGAGCCTCTTCGAGAAGCGCGGCTACTTCGCGCACTGGTGCGCGCGCATGTGGTCGCGCCTGATTCTGCGGACGACCGGCGTGGACGTCGACGTCGACGGGCTCGAGCGGCTGGTGCCGGGGCGCACCTATGTGTTCGTCTCCAACCACCAGAGCATCTACGACATCCCGATCCTGTTCTGGTCGCTGCCGTTCCAGCTGCGCATCATCGCGAAGGAGTCGCTCGGCCGCTTTCCCTTCCTCGGCTGGCATCTGCGGCGTACGGGACACATGCTCGTCAATCGCGCCAGGCCCGATCGGGCCATCTTCGCCTGGGCGTCGGCGCTCACATCCAAGGGGCTATCGCTCATCGTGTTTCCTGAAGGGACGCGCAGCCCCGACGGACGGGTGGGCGTCTTCAAAGGCGGAAGCTTTCACCTGGCGCTCGAGGCCGGACTGCCGATCGTCCCGTTGTCGGTGGTCGGCAGCCGGCACGTGATGCTGAAAGGGCGCCTCGCGACGTACCCCGGGCGCGTGCGGCTGGTCGTCCACGAGCCGATCGATACGTCCGCGCTCGTGGGCTCCGATCCCAAGGCGTTTGGCGAACGCGTCCGGCAGATCATCGCGCCTGACGCGGAGTCGGATGCAGTAGGCAGTAGGCAGTAGGCAGTAGGCAGTAGGCAGTAGGCAGTGGCCGGTCATGCTGCTTCGGCAGTAATGTGTTTTACTGCCTACTGCCTACTGCCTACTTAAATGCCGTTCACGGTCGCGTTTGAGCTCGAGGGGATTGTCCGGCCGGGCGTGCTGTGGCTCGACGGCGCCACGGTCACGGAGGCGGACCCGCGTCTGGAGGCCCCGCTCGCGGCCGCGGAAGCCGCGGTGCGGGCGCACCCGCCGGAAGAGATCGCCGCCGTGCGGACGATGTACAAGCGAGTGGGCATCGATCCCACCAGGCGGCGGCCCTCGTCCGAGGCGCTGCTGCGGCGCGTGCGGAAGGGCGAGCCGCTGCCGCGCATCAACTCGATGGTCGACGTCTGCAACTGGTGCTCCCTGGAGTGTCAGCTGCCGTACGGCCTCTACGATGCCGACCGCATCGAGGGCGACGTCGTGCTGCGGCTGGGGCGTCCCGGTGAGTCCTACGCGGGGATCCGCAAGGATGAGGTGCACGTCGGCGGGCGCATCACGCTCGCCGACCGCCTCGGCCCGTTCGGCAACCCCACCTCCGATTCGGCCCGGACGATGGTGACAACGGCCACGACGCGCGCGCTGGTCGTCGTCTTCGCGCCGATCGAGATCGAGCCGCGCCGGCTGGAGCACGTGCTCGCGGTGACGGCCGGGCGGATGCAGGAGTTCACCGGCGCGGCGAGGTCCGGCTGAAGCCGGACGCCACGTACGTCGTACGGAGCGTCCGGCTTCAGGCGGACCTCAAGGCGCGGATCTCTTGCACGACGTTCGCGATCGCCTCCGCGACGGCCTGTGGCGCATCGAGCGGCAGCCAGTGGCCGCTCTCGTGGACGATGATGTGGCGCCCGCGGCTGGAGCGCTGCGCGAGCGCGGCGTCCGCGTGCATCCGCCGCTCGCCGGCACCGGCCGACGTCAGCACGACGAGCGGCAAATCGCCGTAATGCTCGGGCGCCGCGCGCGCCACCTGTGCGGCGCTCTCGCAGACCGACGCGATCTGGCTTCCGAGCGCCTCGAAGAACCGCGGCTCGGTCCACATCCGCCTCAGCACGGCGCGCGCGTCCGGCGGCAGCTTGCCGATCGGCGCCAGAATCTCCTCGTCCTCGCGGCGCAGCCCGCCGCGGCTCACCAGCCTCACGAGGGCGCGGGCCGCGCCGAGGGCGCCGGCGCTCACCAGCGCCGCGACGGCACGCGCGAGCCCGAGCCGCGCCGCCACCGCGCCGTGGCCGCACAGCCGCACGCCGCGCGCGATCAGCCGGCGCTGTTCCTCGGACGGTTGCACCCATTCCTCCGGGTGCGCCGGTTCGAGCAGGATGAGCGCCGCCGCCGCGTCCGGATGCCGCGCCGCCAGCAGGCGCATGACGAAGCCGCCGAAGGAATGCCCGACAAGGACGCAGGGCCGCGGCACCGCCGCGCGCCGCAGCAGCTCGTCCAGCTCGTCGGCAATGCGTGCCGCCGTTCGCGGAAGCGGTCCTGCCTCGCTCCATCCGAAGCCGGCGCGATCGTAGGTGCACGCGCGCGTCACCGCGGCCACCCGCGGCGCGACGAGGCTCCAGCTCAGCGATGAGGCGCCGAGCGCCGCGTCGAACACCACGGCCGGCGTTCCCTCGCCGGCACAGCGGAGGTGGAGCCGGTGGGTGCCGATGTCGACGAGCTGGCCCGGAGGCGCAAGCGCCATTCTCAGGCAATATTCCTGCAAAGAGCACGAGCGTATGAAGTGGACGCACGGTTCAGCTGATCCATCAGAGCCTCCTCGACACTGTGGCGCGAGACGACGTCGTGTGGACGTGCCGGCTGCTGTCGCGGCTCGGCGACGCCCAGTGGCACGATGCGTTCCGCGCGGCCGGGTACTCCGAACATCGCACGTGGCGCTTCGTCGCGAAGATCAAGAGCAAAGTGGCCGAGGGATTGAGGCTGCCGGAGATCTAGCCAAACGCCCAATTCCCAAATCCATCCCTCGACCAAGCTCGGGATGCCCTGAGCATGGTCGAAGGGCACAACTCCCAACTTGGGGATTACCATTTGGGAGTTGGGAGTTTGGGCGTTGGGAGTTGTCTGGTGCATGTAACCGCGATCATCGCGGCCGGCGGCCGTGGCACCCGCTTCGGCGGTGCGGTCCCGAAGCAGCTCCTGCCGCTGGGCGGACGGCCGATCCTCGAGCGCAGCGTTGATGCGTTCGTACGCCACCCGCGCGTCACGGACGTCGTCGTGGCGCTCCCCGCCGAACTGATCGCGGATCCCCCCGCGTACCTGCGGTCGTCTGCAAAGCCGATCGCGCTCGTCGAGGGGGGGGCGCGGCGGCAGGATTCGGTGGCGCGCGCGTTCGCTCGCGTGCCGGCGGCCGCTGAGGTCGTCGTCGTGCACGATGCGGCACGGCCGCTCGTGTCCGAGACGCTCATCGCGCGCACGCTCGATGCCGCCGTTGCCGACGGCGCCGCGATTGCCGCCCTGGCCGCCACCGATACCGTCAAGCGCGGAAACGAGCAGCGCCTGATCGTCGGGACGGTGCCGCGCGGCGAAATCTTCCTGGCACAGACGCCGCAGGCGTTCCGAACAAGCGTGCTGCGCGACGCCCTGACGCGCGGTAGGGGAGCGCCGGATGCCACTGACGAAGCGGCGCTGGTCGAACGCGCCGGCCACCCGGTGCGGCTGGTCGAGGGCGATCCTCGCAACGTGAAGATCACGACTGCCGACGACGTTGCGCTGGCAGAGCGCCTGCTCGCGCCGGCGTCGATGCTGCGGATCGGCACCGGCTACGACCTGCACCGGCTGATCGCGGGGCGCCGCCTGATTCTGGGCGGGGTCGTCATCCCGTTCGACAAGGGGCTGGCCGGGCACTCTGATGCCGACGCGGTGTGCCACGCCGTTACGGACGCGATCCTCGGAGCGGTGGCGGCCGGTGACATCGGCCGCCACTTTCCGGACAGCGACGCGCGCTGGAAAGACGCCGACAGCCTGGCGCTGCTCGCGCGCGCGGCCGAGGTCGTCGCCGGTGCGGGATACGCCGTCGGCAACGTCGACGTCGTGGTGATTGCCGAGCGGCCGAAGCTGGCGCCGTACGTCGACGCGATGCGCGCGAACCTCGCACAGGCGCTGGGCATCACGCCCGCGCAGGTGAGCGTCAAGGGGAAGACGAACGAGGGAGTGGGGTCGATCGGCGCCGGCGAGTCGATCGCGGTGCATGCGGTCGCGCTGGTGGCAAAGAACGCTTGACGCAAAAACTCAAGACGCAAGACTCAGAATGCCAACCCGAACCGTCGATAATGGAGTGACTTTTGACTTTTGAGTCTTGAGTTTTGAGTTCCCTGATGCGCGTCCGCTTCGCTCCCAGCCCTACCGGCCAGCTTCACGTCGGCAACGCGCGGACGGCGCTGTTCAACTGGCTCCTCGCGCGAGGCTCGGGCGGGACGTTCATCCTGCGCATCGAGGACACCGACGTGGAGCGCTCGACGCCGGAATCGGAGCGCGCGATTGTCGAGGACCTCCGCTGGCTCGGGCTCGACTGGGACGAAGGAATCGACAAGGGGGGGGATCACGGCCCGTACCGCCAGTCGGAGCGGCTGCACATCTACCGGGCTCATGCCGTCGAGCTGCTGTCGCGCGCGCAGGCCTACCGGTGCTTCTGCCCGCCCGAGCAGCTCGAGATGGATCGCTATGCGGCGCTCCGCCAGGGGCTGCCGCCGAAATACGCCGGCCGCTGCCGCGCGATTCCGGACGCCGAGGCGCGCGCGCGCGCCGAGCGCGGCGAGCCGGCGGTCATCCGGTTCCGCGTGCCCGAGGGCCGCGACGTGGCGTTCCACGACGTCGTGCGTGGCGAGGTGCGGTTCAGCAGCGAGGTGATCGGCGATCCGGTGCTCATCCGCTCCGACGGCACTCCGGCCTACAACTACGCCGTCGTCATCGACGATGCGCTGATGGGGATCACGCACGTGATTCGGGGCGAGGATCACATCTCGAACACGCCGCGCCAGCTGCTGCTGTACGAGGCGTTCGGGTGGCAGCCGCCGGTATTCGCGCACGTGTCGCTCGTGCTGGGGCCCGATCACGGCGTGCTCTCGAAGCGGCACGGCGCCACGTCGGTGGCTGAATTCCGGGCGCGCGGGTATCTGCCGGAAGCCCTCGCGAATTATCTGGCGCTGCTCGGCTGGTCGCCCGGCGACGGCGAGGAGCTGCTGCCGATCGACGAGCTCGCGCGCCGCTTTCGGCTGGAGCACGTCGGGCGCAGCGCCGGCGTGTTCGACGTCGAGAAGCTCGCGTGGGTGAACCGGCACTACCTGAAGCTGGCGGCGCCGGAGCGGCTGGCACGGCTCGCGGTTCCGTATCTGCAGCGTGAAGGGTGGGTATCGGAGCCGTCGGACGCGGGGCTGGCGTTCCTCGCGCGCGCGGTGCCGGCGGCCGCCGCCTCCGTCGACCGGCTCGAGCAGCTGCCGGAGCGTCTCCGATTCCTGTTCGAGTATTCGGCCGCGCGCGCGCTCGAAAACGAGGCGATTCGCGCCGAGGCGGAAAGCGCTCGCCCGGTGATCGGCGCGCTGGCCGAGGAGCTGGCCGGCAGCGCGCCTCTTGTGGATCGGGAGACGTTTCGGGTGATGGTCGCCCGGCTGCGCGACCGGACCGGCCGGAAAGGAAAGCCGCTGCTGCACCCGATCCGGCTGGCGCTGACGGCTGAACCGGAAGGACTCGAGCTCGACACCGCCGTGCCCGCGATCGAGCGCGGCGCGCTGCTCCGCGGCGAAGGAGGCGTGCGGCGCATCCCGGGCGCCGCCGAACGGGCGGCGGCATTCCGTGCGGCGCTTGGCGGGCCGTAAGGGCCCGCCCTACGACGCCATGATCATCTACGGCATCAACCCGGTGCTCGAAGCACTGCGCGCGGGCCGCGTCCGGGAGCTGCGCGTCGGCGCCCGGGAGGGCGGCCGGATGCAGGAGGTGCTTTCGCTCGCCAGCGAGCGCGGCGTGAAAGTGAGCCGCGTGCCGCCCGAGGCGCTCGACCGCGACGCGGCCCGCGGGGTGCACCAGGGAGTGGTGGCGGTCATCGACGAGGCGCGCGACTATTCCGTCGAGGAGCTGTTGCGCGAGGCCGGCCGCCCGCCTCTCCTCGTCGTCCTCGACGGCATCGAGGATCCGCATAACCTCGGGGCCATCCTCCGCACCGCGGAGGCAGCGGGCGTCGATGGCGTCGTCGTGCAGAGCCGCCGGTCGGCGGCGCTCGGCGGCGCCGCCGCCAAGGCGTCGGCCGGCGCCATGGCGTATGTCCGCATCGCCAGGGTGGTCAATATCGCGCGCACCCTGAATGAGCTGAAGGCTGCAGGCGTCTGGACCGTCGGCCTCGCCGGCGATGCCGCAAAGTCCTACGACGCCGTCGATTTCACGCTGCCGACCGCCATCGTGCTGGGGGCCGAAGGAGTGGGGCTGCGCCGCCTGGTACGCGAGCGGTGCGACGTCCTGGCGGCCATTCCGATGCGGGGACACGTCGACAGCCTGAACGTCTCGGTTGCGGCGGGCGTTACACTGTTTGAAGCGGTGCGTCAGCGGCGCCAGCGGGGGGCCGGCGGCCGGTAGCGGGGTCCCCCAATCGCCGATTGCCTGGGGTGCCCTGGCCGTACGGGGAGATGGAGATTACGGCGCGGCGTGTCGAAACGACCGCAACTGCCGCAGGGCCAGCGGTTACGGGCGGCCGTTGCAGGTGTGCAGGTGCTTGTCCGGCTGGCATGGGAAGTGCTATCATTTACTGTTTGTCTGGCTGGCGTAGCTCAGTCCGGTAGAGCAGCTGATTTGTAATCAGCCGGTCGGGGGTTCAAATCCCTCCGCCAGCTCCACCGGCTTCTTCGCCGCATTCAGGGAAGCGCCGATTACACGGATTCCAGCGAAAACTGACGAATTCATCGAGCTAGGAGTTTCGCACGGCCGAGTCGTCAAGTTGCGCGTCCGTAGTGACGTCACCGAATTCAGGGGAGGTGGCGGAGCGGTCAATCGCAGCAGACTGTAAATCTGCCGCCCTAGTGGCTACGGAGGTTCGAACCCTCCCCTCCCCACCAAACCTCTCAGCCCATGGCTTGAGAGGGCTGCTCGGCTTGGTGGCACTGTGTGTTTGGCCGCCGCGCTGCGCGCGGCGGCGATTTGGAACCGGGTACCGAGAACGCGTGGCGGGCGTGCCACGCCGAAGCGCGAAGCGCGTAGGCGGGAGTAACTCAGTGGTAGAGTCACAGCCTTCCAAGCTGTTGGTCGCGGGTTCGATCCCCGTCTCCCGCTCCAAGATTCGGGCGAGTAGGGCACGTAGGGCAGGTGGGAGCATATCCGCCCCACGCGCCTTACTGGTCTCACCGGCCCAAGATTGAGCCGATGTAGCTCAGTTGGCAGAGCGCGTCCTTGGTAAGGACGAGGTCACCGGTTCAATCCCGGTCATCGGCTCCACAACGACGCACGACGTGATTTCAACAGCGAGCACAGACTGATGGCGAAGGAAAAATTTGATCGTTCGAAGCCGCACGTCAACGTGGGGACGATCGGGCACATCGACCACGGGAAGACGACGCTGACGGCGGCGCTGACGAAGGTGGCGGCCGAGCACGGGTGGGGGAAGTTCGTCTCCTACGACGAGGTGGCGAAGGCGTCGGAGTCGCAGGGGCGGCGGGACGAGACGAAGATTCTGACGATTGCGACGAGCCACGTGGAGTATTCCACCGCCAACCGGCACTACGCGCACGTCGACTGCCCGGGGCATGCCGACTACATCAAGAACATGATTACGGGCGCGGCGCAGATGGACGGGGCGATTCTGGTGGTGTCGGCGACGGACGGCCCGATGCCGCAGACGCGGGAGCACGTGCTGCTGGCGCGGCAGGTGAACGTGCCGTATCTGGTGGTGGCGCTCAACAAGGTGGATGCGGTGGACGACCCGGAGCTGCTGGACCTGGTGGAGCTGGAGGTGCGGGAGCTGCTGTCGAGCTACGGCTTCCCGGGCGACGACACGCCGGTGGTGCGGGTGAGCGCGCTGAAGGCGCTGGAGGGCGACCAGGCGAGCATTGCCGGGATTGTGAAGCTAATGGAGGCGCTCGACACCTACGTGCCGCTGCCGCCGCGGGAGGTGGACAAGCCGTTCATGATGCCGATCGAGGACGTGTTCTCGATCTCGGGGCGGGGGACGGTGGTGACGGGGCGGGTGGAGCGGGGCAAGGTGAAGATCGGCGAGGACGTCGAGATTGTGGGCTTCCGGCCGACGCAGAAGAAGGTGGTGACCGGGGTGGAGATGTTCCGGAAGCTGCTGGACGAGGGGGTGGCGGGGGACAACATCGGGGTGCTGCTGCGCGGGGTGGAGAAGACGGACGTCGAGCGCGGGCAGGTGCTGGCCAAGCCGGGGTCGATTACGCCGCACACGAAGTTCAAGGCGGAGGTCTACATCCTGTCGAAGGAGGAGGGGGGGCGGCATACGCCGTTCTTCAACGGGTACCGGCCGCAGTTCTACATCCGGACGACGGACGTGACCGGGACGCTGCACCTGCCGGAGGGCGTGGAGATGGTGATGCCCGGGGACAACACGACCATTACGGCGGAGCTGATTACGCCGGTGGCGGTCGAGAAGGGGAGCCGGTTCGCCATCCGCGAGGGCGGCCGGACCGTGGGCGCGGGCACCATCACGGAGATCT
>JACPTI010000109.1 GCA_016192845.1 Acidobacteriota bacterium | reverse complement strand
TCCCGTACTCGTGAGGGAGAAGATGCAAGCCCTTGGCTGGTTGGCCAGTATCTGCTTGGCGCGCTTCGCGCGCCTAGGACCGCTATACGGCTTGTCACGGCGGGTACAAAATTCTCGTTTGGAGCCGTATAGCGGTCCAAACCTCGAACACGAATCGAGAAGCGAGAACGGAGAAGTGTGAACGATTTCCGTCATTCTCGATCGGGTTAGTACCTTCCCGAGAGCAGCGCGCCCGCCTCGGGCACGTACGTCCGGAGCCCGAGCTTCTGCAGCATCTGGTACGTCGTGCACACCGCGGCCGACACGACCGGCCGGCCGCATTCCCGCTCGACGACGGGAATGGCGGCGAGCGACGGCATCTGGACGCACGACGAGAGGACGAGCACGTCGGCACCGTCGAGCGTCAGTCGCTTGTAGATGTCGACGAGCGCCATCGGGTCGCGCCGGCCCACTTCCACGTTGTCGGCTATCTCGAGCGAGATCTTGTCGACGACCTGCAGCCCCTCGTGTTCCAGGTAGGCGGCGACGAGCTCTGTCAGCGGCCGCACGTACGGCGCGACCATCGCGATCTTCTGTGCCCCGAGCATCTTGAGGCCGTGCACCAGCGCCCCGGCGCTCGTGACGACCGGCGTAGGGGCGCCCTCGCGCCGGGTCACCTCGTGCAGCCGCCGCTCCGACTGGCAGTGGTACCCCTGCCCCATGCACATGGTGGCAACGAGGCAGGCGTAGCCTATGACGTCGACCCGGGCATCGGCGAGCTCCGCGGCGCAGCGCTCGGATTCGGCATCCATCGCCGCCAGCTCCTCCTTCGTGACGCGCTGCATGCGCATGCGGCTGGAGTGAAACGTGAAGCGCTCCGGTGCCGCCGATTCCCGGGCGCGCAGCATTGCCGGGATCTCGGTCTCCATCGTGGTGTTGGAGCTCGGGACGATCTGACCGATGCGGTACTGACGCTGCATAGTGATGCTGTCGTTCACTCTTCTAGCTTCTCGCTTCTCGGTTCGTGTTCACGTTCGGTTCTGCGTTCCTGGTTCGAGGTTCGGGTTCGGGGGTTCCCGCGTGCGCCGAATCCGGGACCCAGAACCCCGAACCCAGAACCGAACCTCGAACACGAACCAAGAAGGAAGAACGTAGAAGTGTGAACGACACCTTCTGTTTTCACCGGAAGTACGGAGCTTCTTCGCGCCACAGCCCGAGCGCCTGCTGCGCCGGGCGATCGGAAAAGCTGAAAAGCACCGCCTCGTCGTCGGCCTCGTGCGCGACGGCCGTCCAGGACGGCGCCACGAAGACGTCGCGCGGCCCCCACGTGAGCGTCTGGTCGCCGATGCGGCTCCGGCCGCGCCCCTCGGCGGCCGCAAACACCGTGGAGTCGGTGGCGCGGTACGGCGCCCCGCTCAACCCTTTCGGCAGCAGCTGCATGAACGCCCCGATCGTCGGCATCGGCGCGCCGCCGGTCGTCGGGTTGATGAAGCGCATCTTCACGCCGTGGCACTGGTGGATCGACCCGTGCCGGTAGAGCGTCTCGAGCGTCTCCCGGCTGCGCGAATACGGGTAGTTGAAGATCGGGGACGAAGGACGCGCCGGCGTCCAGTCGACGGGCAGCATGTTCGCGGCGTAGCGCGCGTGCGAGTCGCCGTCGGGCACCGTGTTCGGCTGGATGTCGCCTGGATAGCTTTCGCGGAAGCTCGCGTCGAAGAGATTCACGATCGGCACATCCAGCCCGTCGAGCCAGATGACCGGCACATCCCCCGGGTTGCCGTGGTCGTGATACGTCCACGACGGCGTGAGGATGAAGTCGCCCGGATGCATCACCGTCCGCTCGCCTTCGACGGCCGTATAGGCGCCGGTACCCTCCATGACGAAGCGCAGGGCCGCCATCGAATGCCGGTGGGCCGGCGCGATCTCGCCCGGGAGGATCAGCTGCAGGCCGGCATAGAGGCTGGTCGTGATGCGCGACTGGCCGCGCAGGCCGGGATTTTCGAGGACGAGCACGCGGCGCTCCGCTTCGCGCGCCGTGAGCAGCCGGCCCGCTTCGAGCAGCAGGGGCCGCACCTCGTCGTAGCGCCAGAGGACGGGCACGATATCGGGCGTCGGCTCGGGCGGGATGATCTTGCCGAGCACCTCCCAGAGCGGCGCGGTGTTCTTGGTGTCGAGCCGGGCGTACAGCTCACGCCGCTCGGGGGACAGTGCCGTCGTCGACACAGCAGTCGCGGTTGCGCTTTCCATGTTCGCCTCTTACGGGGTCAGACCCCGACACAGTGACGGCGGCGCGCACACCCACCTCCATCGTACCAATCCGCTCGACCGTCGCGACGATGCGATCGCCCGGCTCGATCGGACTGACGCCTTCCGGCGTGCCGGTGAGAATGACGTCGCCCGGGTGCAGCGTGTAGAAGGACGAGGCCATCTCGATGAGCTCCGGAACGCCCAGGATCATGTATCTCGTGTTCGACTTCTGCCGCAGCTCGCCGTTGACCGTGATCTGCAAATCGAGCGTCCCGGGATTCGGGATCTCGTCCGCCGTCACCAGCCACGGACCGAGCACGGTGTAGGTATCAGCCGACTTGCGCAGGCTGCGATCTTCCGATCCGCGGATGCTGATGTCGAGCCCTACCGTGTAGCCCGCCACGTACTCGAGGGCCTGGGCTGCAGGCACGTGGCTCGCCGTCCTGCCGATCACGGCCGCCAGCTCCACCTCGTGGTCGGTGCGGCGCTCGGGCTTGCGGATGACCACCCCTTGACCGGGTCCGACGAGCGAGCTCGAGGCCTTCAGGAAGACGCCTGCTTTCTGAATGGTGAGCGTGTGTGCCGGATTGTTCGCATGAATCTGAGCGTCCGACTTCACCTCGTCCAGATGCTCCCGGTAGTTCACTGGCGCCGCGATGATCTTGCCGGCGTTGGCCACCGGGCTGAGCAGCCGCACGCCTGTCAGGGGCAGCGCGGGGGCGGCGCCGGCGAGCGAGCGGGCGCGTGCCGCCACCTGCGGGAGATGGGCGATCAGGACGTCGTAGGGCGGGAACGGATAGCGGTAGCTCGGCAGCACATCGAGCGCCGCCGTGACGTCGCGCACCTCGGCACCGTCGACCAACCCGAGCCGCCCCTCGTCGAATCGGCACAATCGCATACCGTGATTATGTCTCCTTTACCTTGCCGCGGCGCCCAGCGGAGCCTTTCCGCGCACGCGCACTCTCGTGTCCACGTACCACCGAGACGCTGAGACACCGAGGAATTTGCAACCAATCTGGCCTCGGTGTCTCGGTGCTTCGGTGCTTCGGTGTTCCGTGCTCGTGGAAGGTCGCCCCGCTCCCGGCCCTCCTCAGAACTGATACTTCACCGCGAACTGCAGGATGCGCGGATCGTCGGCGCCCAGTCGGCTGGCGCGATCAGCGTTGAAGGGCCCCTGGGGCAGGATCCGCCCGAAGTTCCGGTTGCTCAGGTTGTCGATCGGGTTGCCCAGGCGCACCGTGTTGAACACGTTGAACGCCTCGGCCCGCAGCTCGATCTGCTGGCCCGCGCCAATCCGGAACAGCCGTGCCAGCACCATGTCCACCGCCCAGCGCGCGGGACCGCGGAACTGCCCCCGCGTGGTGTTGCCGAAGGTCCCGAAGTCCGGCTGCTGGAATGCCAGTGGGCTCAGCCAGTTCCCGGGCGTCCGATCCCCGTACGGATCCCCGAGCACCAGGTTGCCCCGCTGATTCGTCACGATGCCGGTCATCGCCCGGTCCTGTCCCGTGGTGACCGTCAGCGGCGCCCCCGAAACGGCGCGCAGGATCCCGCTCACCCGCCAGCCTTCGGCCAGTATCGCCGCCACGCCGTCGCCGATCTCGGGCGTCTGCACGCCCACGGTCACGTTGACCAGGTGGCGGCGATCGGCGTCGCAGACGCCGCGGTCGAAGTCAGGATCGTTCGGCTTCGACCAGCCGGTCCCGATGTTCGGCAGGTCCGTCGTCGGGTGTCCTTTGCACTTCGAGAGCGTGTAGTTCGCATTGATGGTGATCCCCTCGACCGAGCGCCGCTGGAACGCCAGGAGCACGCCGTTGTAGGTGCGCGTCCCGCTCGCGTCATGGAGATCGAGGCCGGCGAGAAACCGCCCTTCGACCGGATTCTCGAACATCAGCGCGCGTCGCCGGTTCAGGTTCGCCTGCGTGGAACACACCGGATGGAAGCTGCCGTCCGGCAGCGTGCACGGGCCCAACCCGAGGAACAGCCCGGGATTGAGCGCTTTCATGTGCCAGAGCCGATCGGTGTAGTTGCCGATGTAGCTGGCCGACACCGCCATGTTCGTCCCGATCTGCCGCTCGATCACGGCGTTCCATGACTGCTTGCGCGTGTTCCGCGAGTTGGGATCGATGGCGAGGTACTGCCCGCCAACCGGGAACACGGCGTTGGCATCGAACACGCGCGGGAACGGATTGCCCCCGGGGAACGATACAAACGGATTGTCGAGGTCCGTGTTGAAGATGCGTACGTCGGTCCCCCAGGGGGGCGCCACCGACGTGTTCAGATGGTACTGGGCGTTGACGAAGTCGTATCCCAGGCTGTAGCCAACCCGCAGCGACGTCCGGCCGTCACCTGTCACGTCCCAGGCGCCGCTCACGCGCGGGGCAAGGTTGTCCCACTGCTTGTTCATGCCGGACCGACCGCCTACGAACCCGTCGTCGCCCGGGTAGAGGAACCCGGCCGGCGCGTTCCGGAACACGCTGCTCTTGACGCCGCGCCTGAACCGCTCCAGGTCGAAGTTGTAGATGAACTCGTTGACGATTTGCTGCGGGACGAACGGCTCCCAGCGCACCCCGTAGTTCAGCGTGAAGCGCGGTGTGACGCGCCACGTGTCGTTGGCATACAGGCCCGCGTACCACTGGTACATGTCCAGGAAGTTCGGGTTCGCCTGGATGAACTGGCTGACTTCCCCCAGCAGGAAGTCGGCCAGGCCGTGGCCGGTCACCTGCCCGTTCACCTGGAAGTTCCCCATCGCACGCACGTTCGCCGTCGTGAACGAGTCCCAACGCGCCAGGTTCGCTCCGAACGAGAGCTGATGGTTGTCACGGATCATCGTCAGATCGTCGCCAACCTGCAGCGTCGTCGTACTGTACCGCGCCTCGGTTTGGACAGCGCTCCCCAAGTTGAAGCCGCCCGTCACGTCGAGGACAAGGTAATCGGGGAGGAACGAGAACATCCTGATCCCGACATCGGGTCCCGAGAAGAAGCCCTCGTGGAGCCGATGGATGTTGGTGCGGTTCCAGGCGACGCGCAACGCGTTGACCGTCGACGAGCTCAGCACCCACGTTTCGCCCAGCGTCAGCGAATGGGCGATGTTGTCGAAGCCGCCGCGGCTCGCCGCCAGCAGGTTGTCGGGCGTCTTGCGGAGCGGCGGCGGGCTCACGTACGTCGTCGCGATATAGCGGCCGAAGAGCCCGTGATCGTTGGTGAGCTGATAGTCGATCCGGCCGACGCTCTGCCCCTCGTCCGTATCGATCGCCTGTCCGAAGGTCACGCGGCCGCACGGGTCGGTGGTCGACGGTAAGCGGCGGGCGATCTGCAAGGCCGCCGGGCTGAAGAGCGCAGGATTCACGCGGTTGTTCACGAACGGCCCCCGCAGCGTGAGCTGCCGCCCCGAGCACGCAGGCGAGGCGAGCTGCGTGAAATCGCCCGCCAGCATGGCGGGCGTGGGCACGAACGCGACGTTGCTGGTCGGCGTCTGCCGGATGTACGTGCCTTGATAGCCGCCGAAGAAGAACAGGCGGTCGGTCAGGATCGGGCCGCCGATCATGCCGCCAAACTGGTTGCGGTTGAGGCCGTCGCCCTCACGTGTGCCGTCTGGGCGCACGCGCGCAAACGGGTGCGTCGCGTTGAACCGGTGATTGCGCCAGAACTCGAAGCCGCCGCCGTGGAAGACGTTGGTACCCGAACGCGTCACCGCGTGTACGGATGCGCCGGTGTGCACCCCGCTGCTGGCGTCGAGCGCCCCGGTTTCGACGCGGAACTCCTGCAGCGCGTCCGGGAACGGCAGCGGCAGGTTCAGGTTGTCGTACGGGTTGTTGTGCATCGCCCCGTCGAGCATGTACGCCGTGCTGCTGCCGAGGCCCCCGGCGACGGCAATCTCCACCCCGCCGGAGCTCCCCTGCATGCTGCGCGTGGATGCGTTCCCGACCTGCACAGCGGCGCCCGCCAGCTCGATCAAATCCACGGGATTGCGTCCGTTGAGCGGGAGCTCCACGATCCGCTCGTTCTCGATGACGGCGCCGATGCCGGCGCGCTGCGTATCGATGAGCGGCGCGGCGGCTTCGACCGAAACCGTCTCGGTCAGCTCACCGATCGGGAGCGTGACGTTGATAGTGGGACTGCTGCCGACCTGCAGCACGATGCCGGTCTGGCTGTAGGGCCGGAAGCCGGTCAGCGTGACGTCCAGTCGGTACGGACCGAGCGGCAGGTTCGTCAGGACATACGCCCCCCGCTCGTCGGTGACGACCTCGCGACGAACACCTGTATCCGTCTGCGTGGCCACGACGGTCGCGCCCGGGAGGACGCCACCACTCGGATCGGCCACGGTGCCGTTGATCTGCGCCGTCGCCTGCGCGTGCACGTGCGCCGCGGCCATGAGGACCGCGAGCACGCCGAATACGCCGGTGCGCACCACGCGAAACATGCTGAACCTCCTGAAAGGGAACCCTTCCGGGTCAGACCCTGGTGACAGGCCGACTCAAGGTTATACCCGAAAATCTTTCAACCTTCAGTCGCCCCATTACCCGACCCCGACGCTGCCCGCTCCACGTGATAGGCTGTGGCGCCGATGCGCTATGTGACCTTTTCCACGACCGGCGACCCGGCGCCCCGCCCCGGTGTCGCCCTCGACGACCGCGTCGTCGACTTCCGGACCGTGGCGTCCGCGCTCGGTGCGGACGAGCCGCCGGCAACGCTGCTCGACCTCATCCGCGGCGGCCCTGGCGCGTGGCGCCGGACCGCGGAGACGATCACCGCGTTCGCGTCGCGGGCGTCGGCCGGAGGCCACGATGCACGTGACGTCCGATGGCACGCGCCGATTCCGCGCCCGCTCAAGAACGTGTTCTGCGTCGGCCGGAATTTCGTCGGCCACGCCGCAGAGGGCGCGCGGGCGCGCGGTGTCGCGCTGAAGCTGCCCAAGGTGCCGATGTACTTCACGAAGGCGCCGACGACGGTGGCCGGGCCGTACGACGATGTGCCGTGGCACCGGTCGGCGACGCAACAGCTCGACTGGGAAGCGGAGCTCGGCGTCGTCATCGGCCTCGCCGGATGCGACATCCGGCGCGAGGCGGCGCTCGAGCACGTCTTCGGCTATACCATCGTCAACGACGTCACCGCACGCGATCTCCAGGACCTGCACGGCCAGTTCTTCAAGGGCAAGAGCCTCGACGGATCGTGCCCGATGGGGCCGTCGATCGTCACCGCCGACGAGTTCGGCGATCCGCACGCGAAGGAGATCGCGCTCCGCATCAACGGGGTCGAGAAGCAGCGCGGCAACACGCGCGACATGATCTTCCGGATCGACGTACTGATCGAGTCGCTGTCGCACGCCCTGACGCTCGAGCCCGGCGACATCATCGCGACGGGAACGCCCGACGGCGTCGGGTTCGCCCGGACGCCGCCCGAGTTCCTGCAGGACGGCGACGTGATGGAAACCGAGATCGAAGGCATCGGGACGATGCGCAACCGCATCGTCGCGCGCACATAACGCAGGGGCCACAGTCATGGATCTGCTGCAGGCACTCGGCCGCCAGGCCGCGTTCATCAACGCCGAAATCGTTCCGTGGGTGCTCCGCGTCGTGATGATCGGCCTCGGGCTGTCGCTGACGGTTGCGGACTTCAAGCGCGTGGTCGTCTTCCCGAAGGCGGCCACCATCGGCCTGGCGGGGCAGCTCGTCGGGATGCCGCTGACGGCGTTCCTCCTGGCGCTGCTGTTCAACCCGCCGCCGTTCATCGCCGTCGGGCTGGTGATCGTGGCGGCGTGCCCGAGCGGCATCACCTCGAATGCCTATTCGTTCGCGGCGCGGGCCGACGTGCCGCTGTGCGTCACGCTGTCGGCGGTGACGAGCGTCGTCACGGTCTTCACGATTCCCTATCTGATCAATCTCGCGCTGCAGACCTTCGGCGACCAGGGACAGCTCGGCGCGCTGCCCGTGCTGCCGATGCTCCTCGGGCTCGCCTCCTACACCCTGCTGCCGCTCGTGATCGGGATGGTCGTTCGCGCCCGAGCCCCCGAGCTCGCTAAACGTGCGGAGGAGCCGCTCAGGAAGGGCGTGCTGTACCTGATGGCGGTCGTGCTCATCCTTGGCGTCATTTCGAGCTATCGGCAGCTCATCGACCATGTCGCCACCGCCGGCGCGCTCGTGATTGCGATGAACCTCCTGACCATGGGGATGGGTTATGGGCTGGCGAAGATGTTCAGGCTGTCGACCAGGCAGGCCGTCACCATCACGTTCGAGGTCGGGGTGCAGAACCTCGCGCTGTCGTTTGCGATCAACTTCAACATGCTGCAGCGTCCGGATCTCGCGATCACCGGCCTGATCTACGCGGCCGTGATGCCGGCAACGGCGCTGGGGTTCGTCTCGATGGGCCGCCGGCTCATCGCCGCGGAACAGCAGACCCCCCAGGCGGTGTCGGAGCCCGTGAGGTGACGAGCGAGCCACCGCAAGTGGCACCGGGCCTGCAAATCCCCCTCACGAGGGGAAACAGCCGTGCTTGCCCTCCGGCTACCGGCGTTGCACGTGCGCGCGCCAGTCGACCAGCGTCATCGGCCGGGCGATCTCGCCCCCGCCGCTCGTGTTGACGAGAATCCGCTGGCCGTCCGCCGAGACGTCGTACACGTACCCGCGATCTTCTTTCGCGCGCAGCGTGAACAGCGCTGTCGGCCTGCCTATGTCGAGCGGCCCACGCGTGATCGGCACCGCCATCAGTTGATCCCCGGGGCCGATGTAGAAGAGCTCGGTGCCGTCGCGCCGCCAGCGCGGCCACGACCCGCCGCGCGTCGAGACGCGCCGCCGGCCTTCTGGACGCGGAAACCGCGACACGTAGACATCCTCGCGCCCGTTTTCAAACGACGTGTACGCGACCCACTGGCGGTCGGGCGAGAGCTTCGGCAGCGTTGCTTCGCGAACGGTGCGGAAATACGCGAACGACGGGCCGCCGGGCAGGATCCGCGCCCACAGGTCGAAGTTGCCGCCCGCCGCGACCTGCGGCTGGTTGGTCTGGTACAGCAGATACCGGCCGTCGCGCGACCAGTCGTACGCGAGCTGGTCGCCCTGGCCGCCGACGATCAGCGCGTCGTCGCCGGTCCCGTCGGCCCTCTTCTGAAAGATGTCGTGCGACCCGCCGCGCGTGCTGGCGTAGAGGAGGCGCCGGCCGTCCGGCGACCAGATCGGCGCGGTGTCGTTGGCCGGATCGGAGGTCACCGGCGTCGACATGCCGGTGGCGATGTCGATGACGACGATGTCGGCGGCCGTACCCCCCGGCGCGCGTACGCTCACCGCGACGCGCCTGCCGTCGGGCGACAGGCTCAGGTCGCCGTAATCGGCGGGGTCCCCCACCACGCCCGTCTCCGTGCCCGTGCGGTCGAACCACACCAGACGCGAGCGGGCCGGGTCGAACGGCGGCCCCGTCTGGTACGCGAGGATCCCCGCGGTCGACAGCGAGAACGCGCGCACCGCGTTTCCACCCGCTCCACTGCCACCGACATCCACCTCACCGCGCACACCCCGCGCGGCGGGGACCCCGACGGCGAGGGCGTCGCCGCGCGTCTCGAGGCGCTCGGCATCGAACGGCTGCACCGCCAGCGCGTTGTCACGGATGAAGAAGATGTAGTCGGTCACGAGCGCCGCGCGCGCCGCGTCGGGGAGCACCTGCCGCCGCTCCGAGGACTCGAGCGAGCCGACGTGCACGCTCGGCTCCTCCTCACCGAGGATCGTAAACAGGAAGCGCCGGCCGTCGGGCAGGAACACCGGCCAGACGTGCGCCAGTTCGCCCGACCGCAGCCCGGTGACGGGCGCCGGCGTGCCGCCATCCGCGTCGACACGAGACAGCGGGCCGCCGTCTCCGTTGCGCGGAAACACGATCACGTCGTCTCTGTTCCAGGCTCCGGCGGAGGACGCCGTGGCATCGGCTATCACCAGCGGCGCGCCGCTCCCGTCGGCGGCCGTCCTGCGGAGCGCGCCCTGCGCGAAGTACGCGATGAACCGGCTGTCCGGCGACCAGAACGGGAATGCCGCGCCTTCGGTGTTCGGCAGCGGCTGCTCGCCCGTCTCGGTCAGCGACCGGACCCACAGCCGGCGCGTCCCGGTGCCGTCGGCCGCTGTGAATGCCACGCGACGGCCGTCGGGCGACAGCGCGAACTCCGCCACGGGACGGTCGGGCATCGTCATCGTGGCGATCGGCGGCGGTGGGCCCTCCGCCGGCGCGCTCACGATGGCGAACCAGACAGTCTGCAGGATGCGCAGCGCCGCCGGGAGCAGGGCGACGAGCAGCCCGAGCACCGCAAGCACGATCACGATCCGGACGAGCCGCCGGCGCGGCGCCGCGACGGCCGGCGCCGTTTCGGCGACGACCTCTGGAGCCGGCGGTGGCGGAGCGGCGGCCAACGGCGGGAGCGGAAGCGGCGCCGGCGCGATGGTTCGCGGCGGCGGGGCCCCCACGGCCGGGGCCCCCATCGCGCCCGCGCGATGGGGTGGCGCGGCGCCTGCGCCGTGGGGTGCTGGCGGCGCCGCTGGTGCCGACGCCGCTGGTGCCGACGCCGCTGGCGCCGCCTGCTGCCACAGCTCGTACAGCGCCCGTGCGGCGTCGCTTGCCGCGGGACGTGACCCCGGCTTCTTCCGCAGGCACAGGTCGATCAGTCGCTCGACGACCGGCGGCAACTGCAGGTCGGCCGGGAGCTTCGGCTCCGCCTTCGCCACGGCCGTCATCGTCACGAGCGGCGTGTCGCCGGCGAACGCGTGCGCGCCGGTCAGCATCTCGTAGACGATGGCGCCGAAGGTGAACATGTCGGAGGGGGGATCGGGCGGCACGCCGCGCACCTGCTCGGGCGACATGTAGCCGGGCGTGCCGAGCGTGGCGCCCGGAGCGGCGCCCTTGAGGCCCGCCAGCGCCGACTCGACCTGCGTGATCGTCGCCAGGCCGAACCCGACGACGCGCACGCGGCCATCCACGCCGATGAGGATGTTTTCCGGCTTCAAATCACGGTGCACGATCCCGTGCTCGTGGGCGGCGGCCAGCGCACGCGCGATCTGCACGCCGTACTGGAGTGTCGTGCGTACCGGAAGCGCCCCTGCGGCGAGGACCTCCCGCAGCGTCGTGCCCTCGATCGGCTCGGACACGATGTACGCGGCGCGAGCGTCAGTGCCGATGTCGTGGACGGTGAGGATGTTCGGATGCGACAGCAGGACGGCCGCGCGTGCCTCCTGCTCGAAGCGCCTCAGCCTGTCGGGATCCGAGCCGAAGTCTGCGGGCAGCACGCGCAGGGCGACGTCGCGCTGCCGCTCGCGATCGCGCGCGCCGTACAGCTCCCCCAGTCCTGTGATGTCGAGGCGAGCCAGGATCTCGAACGGGCCCAGACGCATTCCCGGCGCGAACGGCATGCGGCGCCCATGATACATGACCGTACGCTTACGCCTGCCGCACGAAGGAGAACATCACCGCGTCGGCCGGCGCGCCGTGGAGCAGGAGCCGATGCCGCAGCAGTCCCTCGCGCGCGGCGCCCGCCTTCTCCGCCACGCGCAGGCTGGGGTGGTTGCCGGACGCTACGACGATCTCGATGCGGACGAGAGTGGTGTGCGCGAACGCCCACTCTCGCAGCAGGCAGACGGCGCGCGTCGCCACGCCCCGGCCGGCGGTACGTGTGCGGACCCAGTAGCCGAGGTTGCACCGGCGGTTCAAGTCATCGAACTGATTCAGGCCGCACTGCCCCAGGTACCGGCCGTCTTCGTCGACGATGGCAAACTCGAACCATTTCCGCTCGTTGAACGCCTGCACCTGCACCCGGAGCCAGGAGCGCGCCTCCTGCAGCGAGTACTCCGGGTGACACCAGGGCATCCAGGGGATGAGCTCGGCGAGCGACTCACGGACCGCCTCGTGCATCGCGGGTGCATCGTCCGCGCTGCACGGGCGGATAATCACCTGCGGCGCGCCGAGCGGCCGTGAGGCCGGAATCACCACAGCGACATGCTCCCGACGCCGTTACCGGGAAACCTGCAGGGGGTCCACGACGGACCAGTCCAGCTGCCCGATCCACGTTCCCCAGAACTGATCGGAAACCGTGTATTCGCCGACCGTCCAGGCTGAATCGTCAGTCGGGTCCAGGGCGACGGCAAAATAGTCGCCCCACCGGTGTCCGCCAAACTCGAACCTGGTCTGGCTGGCGATGCCCGCCTTCAGCAGCGTGACCGGCCGCAGGGTGTTGAGGGGATCGTGCGCGAGCCTGCCGGTGATGTAGGCCGATGGGTATTCACGGGCGCTCGAGCGGGCGAAGACTATCGCCACATGACCGTCGCGACTGACGCCGACGGCGGGAAAGAAATTCCACACGCCGTCCTCCCCAAGCAGCACGTCCTGCACGACGGTGGCTGAGTCAGGCCACTGCGAGACGTCAATCTGCACCAGGCGCGCGGCCGACACCGGGCCGCTGCCAAAATCCATCCGCACCGTCACGGCCGCCCAGAGGGAACCATTGCGGTACACCGGCGCCGCAGGCTGCATCGGCATGTTCGAAATGAACAGACTCGGCACACCATCGGGCTGTCTCGCGTCCGGCGGCCGGCTGCACCGTCGCGCCGGTGGATTGGGAGACGAAACCATCTTGGACGTGAGCCTTGGCGCGGTAAGAGGGGGTTCAATCGCCCAGACAACCATCCCGCACCCCTCGCCGCTCTGCAGCGTGCTCACCAGAAAAAAAACGTCGCTCGGGTCCATGTGGATCGCCGGCTGAAGGTCGTGCTCGAAGCTTCGCCCGCCGGGCTCGGTGAAACGGACCAGGTCGTTGAAGGCGACGGTGTCGGCGCCGTCCACCAAGGCGTCCTTCGGCAGGATCCGAACAAGCATGTACGCGGACTCGTTCGGATTACGTTTCGTGCCCACGATTACCACGGCGTCTTGGCTCACCCCGAGGCGGGTGTAGTCGATCGTGCTAGGGACGACCACGGCGTTTTCCCGCCAGGCATCCAGCTTGTAAAAGAACCAGTCCCTCAGGTCGAGTGCGACAGGATTCGGAGACCGAGACACAGCAATGAAGTTGTAGACGGGGCAGTTGAGTGACGGACACGGAAGTTCCCCTCCGTGAATGGACACGAGGAAGCGTTGGCTCCAGGGATCGAACACCACCCGTGGATCGCCCATGCCTTCGTTGGTGCGCACCGGCGTGAAGAACTGTGCAAAATTCGCTCGGTCGAGCAGTGTCCCCGTCTTGTCAAAAATGTCCACACCATGATTGGTCACACCGACAATCACCGCTGGCCCCACAGCAATGACCGGGTCCGGAGGGTGAAAAGGGCCGGTCGGCACCATGCCCGCGAAGCTTCGGACCATGCGTAGCGGACCTCTGGACGCCGTGGGCGGCGCCTGCCCGCCAGCAGCCGTCGTGGCCACGGGGATGATCCTCCACACGGTCGCGAGCAGCACGAGGAGCGCTCCGACGGCGACACGCAATCGCATGGATCGACTCACAACGTTCCCCGGGGAGTTCTACTTCGCGGTCGGCTTCGGCTGATCGGGACCGGTGTAGCGCAGGACGAACAGCCCCCAGTGCTTGTCGTCCAGGTAGATGTAGCCGCGCGTGTCCACGAGCACGTCCTCGGATTGCTGCGCGAGATCGTTCGGCGGCTGCGGCCCGTATCGCTTCAGCGGCGCCGGTGGAATGAACCAGCCCGTCTCTTTCGGGCTGATCGGATCCTTGATGTTGAAGACGCGCAGCCCGGCGTTGAAGTAGGTCAGGTAGATCAGGTCGCCCGGCTTCTCGACGTCCGGCAGATGGATCTCGTGGTTCACGTTGTGCGGCCCGAACCGCCCGCCCTTCTCGCAGAAATTCTTGTACGGCTCGCCCTCGGGCGGCTGCGGCAGCGGGAAGAGCGAGAGCAGCCGCGGCCGCTTGATGTCCCGGATGTCCACCAGGCCGGCGAAGTTGAGCCCCTCGTTGCAGCGCTCGTTGCTCGCTTCCGACGAGACGTAGATCAGGTTCCGATCCCAGAGCGGCAGCGCCGAGTGCAGCGACTGCGACCCGGCATTGATGAAGGGCGGGCTGAAATCGAGGCGGCCGATCTCCCGCGGCTTCGACGGATCGCTGATGTCGAGGAGCACGAGACCCGGCGAGAACGCCATCACGAGCGTCCGGCCGTCCGGGCTGACCACCGCCGGGCCGTGAACGCCGTACGGCGTGTTCGGCCGCAGCGTCTCTCCTGCCGCCTTGTTCATCCCCGGCTGCGCCCAGCGGCCCACTTCCTTCGGGTTCTTCGGATCGCCGACGTCGAGGATGACGAGGATGTTGCCGCCCTGGTAGCCGGGATAGCCGGACGAGAGGTACGCGTAGCGGCCACCGGGGTAGGAGTTCCGGTGCGTACCGCCCTGCCCCGAGCTCCAGCGGGACAGCTCCTTCGGATTGAGGGGATCGGAGATGTCCCAGATGATCAGCCCTTCGCTCGCCGGCTTGTCCGCGACGCCGCCCCACGCGGGAACCTTGCGCTGCAGCGCCGTGATCATCAGGTTGTCGTGGAGCGTGACCTGGATGTTCCAGCTGTTGGGCATCCCCGGGATGAACTTCACGAGCTGCGGGTTGGTCGGATCGGTGACGTCGACGATGCTCCAGCCGTCGTGCCACAGGTGGCCGGTGTAGAGATACCACTTGTCGCCCACGCGCTTGATTGCGAGCTTGAACGGCGGCCGGCCGCCCATGTCGCTGTAGCCGACCGGCTTCATGTTGTGCGCCTTCCACCCGGCCGGAATCGGATCGGCCCCCGCCGACCGGGCCGGCATCGTCATCGCCGCGATCGTGAGCGCGGCCACCAGGATCCTGCAGTGCAGCGTCGTCATTCGAGGTCCCTCCCCGGAAGAGGGCTATTGTAAGGCACCCCACCGCGCAAAGTCCGCGCGTGGGGGACCCTGCTGCCGTCAGCGGCTGCCGATCACGGCGTAGCCCTGGATTTCGACCTTCGCGTCCGGGTTGGCGAGCGCTGTGACGGTGATGAGCGCGCTGCCGGGGAAGTTGTCGCCGAAGATCTCGCGGCGAATCTCGGTCAGCCGATCGCCGAGGCGCACGTCGGTGATGAACACGGTCATCTGCACCATGTCGCTCAGCTTGCCGCCCGTCTTCTCGAGCGTGGCGTTCAGCAGCTTGAACACCTGCCGCACCTGGCCGTCGAAGTCGCCGGCGAGCGAGCGTCCGTTGTCGTCGACCGTGGCGATCTGGCCGGCAAGCCACACGATCTTGCCGCCTTCGGTGACAACGGCGAGGGAATAGCCGCGGGTCTGCGGGCGGTCGCCTTTGATGAAATCCTTGGCGAAGGCGGGCGTCCCCGGCAGGAGCAGGAGCGCTGCGCTCAATCCGGTCACGAGACGTCGAACCGTCGTCGGGGTCATGGTGTCCTCCTCTCGAAAGATAGTAGGCACTGCCCACTGCCTACTGCCTACCGCCTACTGCAATACAGGGAAACGCCTGCCGAAGCGCCATATAGGCGAGGATCCGCGCGGAGAAGTGCAACGCGTCCGGGTGGGCCTCGAAATACTGGACGACGGCCCGCGCCGCCTCCTCGACGGTCGCGCTCGCCGGTGTGCAGAAGCCCTCGCTCGTCTTCTCGAGCGCGCCGAGGCCGCGGTAGATCTCGTTAATGTCGATGAGGCCTTCAACCCAGGCGAGGCAGGCGATGTCTGCATCTTCGGTGGGACGCGCGAGGTCGATGCGGACGGCCGCGCCGCACCGGCCGAGCCACTCGCGGCCTGTTTCCGGCCGGCGCACGATCGAGTCGCCCTGGCCGCCCGCCGCGAGCGCCGCCCACAACATCACGAGGGTCGTCATTCCACCTCCCTGGGCGCGCGGAGCGCGCCAAAGCCGGGGCCCCCAACCGGGGTCCCCATCGCGCCCCGCGCGATGGGGTGGCGTCGCGCGGACTTTGCGCGTTGGGGTGGAAGAGACACTGCCCACCGGCCACGGGCGCCGCGGAATCTCGAGGGTGGAGCCCGCGGCTGGTTTTGGCGGGATAATAGCAGCAGGGAGCGGCGCTGGGAACCATGCAACTCAGGGCAGCGCGGCTGTGCGTGAACTGCGAAGAAATTCACGACGCGCACGCCTGTCCGGCGTGCGGCTCCGAGAATTTCACGTACCTCACCCGGTGGGTGCCTGCCTCCCGGCCGCAGCCGCAGCGGGAGCCGCCGCGGATCGTCCTTCCGACCCTGACCCAACGGATCATTTTCGGCAGCGGGCTGCTCGGCCTGGCGGCGTTCTGGTTCATGCGATGGTCGCGCCGCGCGAAGGCGCGCGTGGAGGCGAGCGCGGTCCGCAGCATCGGGGAGCTGCGGTAGCGCGTCAGGCGGGGTCCCCAACGCGCGGTTTGTGCGCGTTGGGGTGCTTCAGGCGGCTTCGGGCGGTTTCCTCGGCTGTCGGCCGGTGGTGCGGCGGGACCGGCGGCGCTCCGGCCAGAAGGGGCGCTCCCGCTGGTGCTGGCCGGCTTCCGACCTCAGCTGTTCGGCCTCGCGCAGGCGGGCATCAATTTCGCCAATCAGCTCGCGCAGAAGGTCCTCGGCGAACCGCTCCGTCATGGTCGCCGACGCGAGTCAGCAAACGCCACGCCAGCGCCGGACTTGGCCCGGGCTCACGGCCGACGCGGCGCCTGAGCGCCACAACCGTCACGAGTTCACCAGTCGTTTTCTTCTGAAGAGACCGAAGCGGCGTGCGGGCTTCTCGCGGCCCGCAGGCTCCACGCCGGGTTGCACGTCCTGTCGGATGAACGCCTCGATCTCCTCGCTGCGCGCGCGGGCGTCGCTCTCGCCAAGCTCGATCAGCTTTGCAATATAGTCCGGCTGGAACATCAACAGGCTCAGCATGTCGTTCGACCGCGTCTGGCGGCTGCCAAGGCCTCGAACGAGAAACCTGAACGTGCGCGGCAGGTCGGCCTCGAACTCGTTGGCGAGCCGTCCCAGATCCTGTGAGGGCCGAAGGATCAACAGGTCGACGTGTCGGAGGCCGTCCCGTTTCCATGGCGGCAGCCGGTCGATCAAGCCGTTGAGTTGCTCGAGCCGCAACGCATCGGCGTCGAGCAGGTCCAGGAAGATGGCGTTGAGCAGCACGCCGGCCACCTGCGCCGGCGGCGGATAGCCGTTCACGGCGGGCCGGTCTGCCTCTTCGCGGGTGCGCGGATAGCGCGTCGAGATGGCGATGATCTTGCGCGCGCCGAGATGGATAGCCGGCGACAGCGGCGCCGTCAGGCGAATGCCGCCGTCGCCATACCACGCGCCATCGACCTCGACGGCGGGAAAGAAGAACGGCAGCGCAGACGAGGCCATCACGTGATCGACACGCAGGCAGCCGTCAACGCTTCCGTTGCGCGGCAGCCGTTCCCAGGTCATCACGCCGCACCCCTCCGCGGTCTGTACCCATGTCACGGACTGCCCCGTCGTATAGCTCGAAGCCGTGAGCGCCACCGCATGCAGAGTACGCGCAGACAGGTTTCGCGTGATAGCGGGCAACCTGCCCTCGCCGTCCGGTGTCAAGATCCGGGTCAGCAGCTCGCGCAGGGGCGCCGTATCGACCAGGCTGCGCACGCGAGATGTCCCCGACACGCCACCGGACACCAGACGAAAACCCCATCGCGTGACGTGCGACGCCAGATCGCGCGGGTCGACGCGGAACACGTCCTCGATGTGCAGGCCCCGCCAGATCTCGGTGAGCCGGTCCACCGCCTCACCGAAGCGCCCCTCCCGCGATGCCAGGCAGGTGGCGATGATGCCGCCCGCCGACACCCCGGTCAGGATCCCGGGCGCAAGATCGGGGTAACGCGACGCGAGGTGCTTGAGAAAACCGACCTGATACGCAGCGCGGGCTCCACCGCCGCTCAGGACCAGTGCCAGACCCGGATCACTCATGGAAAGATGCGCACCCCCGTCGATATCACCAGGAGCAAGGGGGATGCCGTTGCATTTCCGTGAAGGGGTCAAGCGAAGTCAACGTCGCCGGGCCTACCGATGACAGCCTCGTGTGCGCGGGATTTCAATCTCCGCGAAATATTTCGCGGTCTCACGCTGAACGTGGCATGGCCCAGGACCAAATCGCCGGCAGCCGCGACCCGGGACAGTTCTGCGGCGCCTCGCTGACGACGATTCGACCTTCACTGCTCAAGCATCAAGTTGGTTTAGGTTTTGTCCCGCCAGCAGCTTTGACCTTCGCCTGGGCCTTGCGGCGTTCGGCCCAGTACTTCTTCATCCTCTCCGAGATCGCTCGTCTTGCAGCCGCAGAAATCTGACGGGTTCGTGTCCTCGCAGTCTTCATGGCGCGGCGAGCTTCGCGACGTCGCCTGGGCAGCGCCAGCTCAGGGAACGTCCGTTCGATGGCAATGATCTCGGCTCGGAGCTGTTTCACGAGCGCTTGCGCCCCGGTCAGGGCCAGTTGACGAATTCGCTCAGCGCTCAGGCGGTTTGGGGTCTTGGCCACGCATCCTCCCGGTCAAGTAGTTCGGCAATCCGCGCATGATAGTCGTACGTGGCGACCTGTGGCTACATGTCGTCGTCATTTTGTGACCTATTATGTGACCTACAGCGGGCCCCCTGCCCCATGGCTGTGCACCTCAAGGAGAGGAAGACAACGGGGATCGTAGGCCGGGTCCTTTCGGATCCGGCGCCGGCTGGTGGTCCATTCCCGGCACAGTGGCGAAAAATGCACGTCCCCATCGCGTGCCGCTGACAAAACCGGTTCTCGAAATCCTCGAGCGGCGCCGCGAACTGGCCGGCGAGGGCGCGATCTTCGTGTTCGAGAACCGCCGCGGCGCAGGCTCGATCGCGCATCGCGGCAAGAAGGCGGCGGCGATTCTGTGCCGCGGCCTCTCCTTCGAGTTCCGGGCGCACGATCTGCGACGGACGGCCGCGACCCGGATGGCCGAGGCCGGTGTGCTGCGCGATCACATCGCGAAGGCGCTCAATCACGTCGAAGGCGGCCCCGCGGCGACGCGGGTCTACGATCGCTATGACTACGACGCCGAAAAGCGCGAGGCGCTTGAGCGGTGGGCGAGAAGGTTTCAGGCGATTATCGTCGGCAAAGACTGCGACGGTCGTTTCGATTCTTACGCGCTGACGGGTGGGGCTCCCCTTGCAGAATGTGGCCACATGTGGCTATATTGTGAAGTATGGGATCAACTGGCATTCGCGAGCTGAAAGACAACTTGAGCCACTATATCCGGCGAATCGAAGCGGGCGAGCGTATCGCGATCACCGCGCATGGCCGCGTCGTGGCGGAACTCGTTCCGCCCGGCGCGACGACGAAAGGCGGCGGCCCCAGCCGCTTTGAAGAACTCGTTGCAGCCGGCGTAATCCGTCCCCCCCTCGAGACCGGCGATCCCACAGAGGATTGGCCGGATATCCGACTGCCGCGGGGAACGGCGGCGGAGCTCATTGACGCCGATCGTGGCGAAGCGTAGCAGCAGGCAGCCGCGGCCACCGCGCGAGGCAGCTGCACCAACGGCAACAGAGAGCAGCGCCGTGGCAGTTCGCTATATCGAATCAAGCGCTCTCCTTGCCGCGTTGCTGGAGCATGATCAGGAGGCGCTGAAGTCACTGCGAGCCAGGACTCGCCGGATAACATCCGCATTGACACTGGCGGAAGCCGCGCGGGCTATCGTGCGTGCGCGCGTCAGCGAACGCCTGACGCAGGACCAGGAACGCGGAGCCGTCCGTGGCCTGCGACGTTTTGAACGTCGCTGCTACGTCGTCGCGATCACGGACGACGTGCTCGCGCGTGTCCGCCGGCCGTTTCCCGTGGAGCCGGTCCGCACGCTCGACGCGGTGCACATCGCGACGGCGGAATCGCTCGGCGAGCCGCCGCAGCTCATCACGATCGTCACGCGGGACAACAGAGTCCGCGACAACGCGAAAGCTCTCGGGTATTCCGTTGAATGATCGAGAATCAACAGACCGTGACATGCTGTCGAAGGCCGACGACGGCCCAGCACAAGAAAGGAGACAAAGCCTGTGAAGCCACCCGCCCCCGGCGAGCCGCCTCACGACAGAGTCTCCTGCGTTCAAGTGTATCCGGAATAATCCGGAATAGACTGCGTTTCAATAGTGCGACGGAGCCGCAGTGTCCTGAACGCGTCGCCGGAAAGCCGACGTTCGCAGACGATAGCGCCGTGCTCGTCCGCGTCCAGGCGCTGGCGACATTGTGCCTCCTCTGGCTACACGTCAGAAATGCCAGGAATTGTGAGGGTGCGATCGTCGTGATGCCGTTTTACCCGGCGGCGCTCGCTCAGCGCCCGCAGCGTCTCGCGGAGCTGCGGCG
>JACPTI010000108.1 GCA_016192845.1 Acidobacteriota bacterium | reverse complement strand
GCCCGCAGATAGGCCTGGCCTTCCCGGGCCCCCGGCCCAAACTCGGTCCGCCGCCACCCCCGCCAGGCCCCTGAAACCGGACATCTCGCGCGAGGGGTAGGTCAGGAGGTCTGGATTCCGTGGCTGGCTCGAGCCATCACGCCCGGGCTGATTCGCGGCGGTGTCTACCTCCTCGCCGGCGAGCCAGGCATCGGTAAGACGACGCTCGCGATCCAGCTCCTTGGCGACCTCGCGCAGCAGGGCCGGAAGGTTCTCTACGTCACCACTGAGCAGGGGCTCGGAGACCTGAAGCGTGCGGTCAATCGCATCCACGCCTCCCGTGGCCGACTCCCCGATGGCGTCCTGTCCAACTTCTTCCTCGACGACACCGTCGACGACCTCGATAGCCTTCCGCGCTTTCTCGCCCGCCGCGTCCTGACGGAGGGAGAGGAGTACCACGGTGTCCAGACGGTCGTGCTCGACTCCGTCCAGGGCCGTGGCCTTTCAGCAGCCGCAACACGGAAGTACAGAGCGCTCTACGAGTTCGCTGAGAACGCCAAAGCCCAGGGCCTCGTGACCATCCTCATCGGGCACGTCACGAAGAAGGGGCAGATCGCCGGCCCGAAAGACCTCGAGCACAACGTCGACTGCATCCTCTACGTGCGCCGCGCGTTCCGCCTTCGCCCGTTCTTCGTGCCGAAGAATCGCTTCGGCCCGGCGGTGCTCGACCCGCTCGTGTTGATGATGGACGAGCGCGGGCGCCTCATCGAATCGCCCCACAAATCGGCACGGAGCACCGCCGTGTACGGTTACGCCGGCATCGGTGAGGAACTCGCCGAAGGCCTGGCATCGGTCAGTCTGCCCCGGTACGGCTCTCGGCCGGAACTGAACGCACCGTTTCTCCCAGGCAAGAAGGTCAAGCAGCTGCTCAGCGTGTTGAGCAGGTTCAAGGATGTCGACCTCACCGATCTCTCCTACGAGATCAACTGTTACGTCCCGCGCCAGCAGCGGTACCGCGAGGAACTCGACCTCCCGATCGCGATTGCCCTTCTCAGCTCGTACCTACAGAAGCCAGCGCCGACGGACTCCTTGTTCGTCGGCGAACTTGATCTCACTCGCCGGATACGCTCGCCCGAGGCGACCTACTTGGCGGCGCTCGCACAGTTGGTCACTGGACCACAGAAGGCTCGGGTGAAGCGCGTGTACATCTCGCGCTTCGCCGCTCGCGAGAAGTTGACCGCCTACGCTCGGGAGGAGTGACCCAGGTGAGGAACGGTCGAGAGAGACCGGTTCAGGAACAGGATCTGGTACGGAACGAGGTCATCCACGGGTACTCATGAGAAGTGGACCACTGCGGAGCGGCGGGGTGCCGGGGGGGAAGGTGAACGGGATAGTGGCGACGCGCGGCGGTGTGGTCACGCCGCGCGACCGGGAGGTGGAGGGCGAGGTGGACGCTCAGCCCTGGGGTTCGCGCAGGGACGGGCCGTCGATGCGGATGGTCGTGCACTGATGGCGCAGGCGGCTGAGCAGGGCGCTGACCATGCTCTTGTTGCCGAGTAGGTTCACCCAGTCATCGTAGTCGAGGTTGGTCGTGATAATCGACGCGCGCCGACGATAGCGCTCTTCCATGAGCTTGAAGAAGATGTTGCTTTGCTCGGGGCGGATGTTCAGGTAGCCGAGCTCATCGATACAGATGACCGGCACGCGGGCCAGGCGGTTGAGGAGCTTGCGGGAGGAGCGATCGGCGAGCGACGCGTACAGCTCGTCGAAGAGCTCCTGGGCCTTGATGAACAGCGCCCGGTAGCCGTTCTGGAGGGCCTTGAGCAAGAGGCCGGTCGCCAGGCCGCTTTTCCCCACGCCGGTCGCGCCGATGAAGACAATATTGGTCGCGGTGGGGATGAAGTCGAGCTCGGCGAGGCTCATGATCTGGCGCTTGTTGACGCCGGGCTGGTCCTTGAACGGAAACGTCTCCAGCGCCCAGCGTTCGGGAAGCCGCGCCTGCCGGATGCGCCATTCCAGCGCGGTCTCCTGGCGGTGATGCCACTGGGCGCGCACGAGCCGCAGGAGGAACTCCGCGTACGCGAGCCCGTCCTTCTCGGCGCGCTGCAGCTCGTCAGGCAGGCTCTCGGCTATCTGGCGCAGGTGCAGGTTCTTGAGGAGTTGCTGGAGCTCGTCGAGCGGTCGGCTCATCGTCGGCATCTCCTGGGGGCGGGTCGACCGCGCCCGGCAGTTGGAAGTAGGTGGTGGCGATGCCGCGCAAGACCATGCGCTCGAGGCGGCCGAGATCGTAGAGGCCATACTGAGCGGCGGTCTGGATGGCCGTAAGTAGGGGCTCGCGCGGGTACTCGCGCGCCATGCGCAAGAGCTGGCGCATGGCCAGCGTCGTCTGGAGCTTGCCGCGGCGCTTGAGGCCGTCGAGGTAGGTGGGGATCTCGGGCAGCAGGCGGAGCAGCGCCTGCTCCTCGGGGAACGGCGCGCGATCGTGGCCTTTGCCACCCTGGCCACGGGGCGGCCGATGCTCGGGCTTGAAGATGTAGCGGTAGCGCGGCTCGACTTCGCGGTCATGGACGGTGATCTCGCGCGGGCCCTCGTAGATGACGACGCGGTCCGGCGTCTCGCGCACCTCGAGGCGGCGGCCGATGAGGGCGCTGGGCACGGAGTAGTGATTGGTGTGGAGGTGGATGTAGCCCTCGACGTCGACGAGGCGGGAATGGATCAGGTACGGCTCGGGGATCCAGCGGGGCAGGCGCCGCAGGGCGGGATGCTCGACAGCGAAGAGCTCGCGGGGCGTTGCCTTGAGGTGCCGCTTGGGGCGGGCGTTGACGCGATCACACCAGGCGCGGGCCTGGCGGTTGGCGTCGGCCCAGTCGGTGAAGCGCCGGCCGGGGAGGAAGCCGCGCTGAATGAAGCGCAACATCCGCTCGATCCCCCCGGAGCGATTGGCGTCGCCGACGGCGTGGGCCACGAAGGTGAAGCCTAGGCGCTCGGCGAAGGCGGCCATCTCGGGCACCGGGATCATGTCGCGGCCGGTGCCTTTGAGCACGACCACGTGGGTGTTGTCGATCAGGCAGCGCGCGCACACGCCGTCCATGTAGCGCGCGCCTTCGGTGAGGAACGCCTTGCACTCGAGGCGGCGGAACTGCGGGTAGAGCTGGAAGAACAGCATCCGGGAGTAGTGGAGCACGAGGCCCGCGATGTGCGCGCCGCGCATCCGGCCGCCGAGGTGGATGGCATGCGGCGAGGTGTCGTGCTGCATCTCCTCCCCCGGGGCGAAGTCGTACTGCCCCGCCGGCACCTTGGGAACCTGGCCGATCCCGTGGCGCCGACAGAAGGCGGTCAGCGCCGGGTAGGAGAGCTCCAGGCCGGTCTGGCTCAGCTCCTCGTGCACCCGCATGAAGCTGCCCTCGCACTCGCGGAGCAGCCGCAGGATCTCGTCGCGATGGTCGAGGGCCTTCTCGGGGCGCTCGAGGCGCGGGACCTCGGCCGAGCCGTGCCGGAGCACGCGGCGCACCGCGGGCCGCGAGACGTGGAGGGCGTGGGCGATGGCGCGGAGGCTCTGCCCGCGGCGACGCAACTCAAGGATCGCTTGGCGTATCCCCTGGTCCAGCATCGTCCTCCTCTTCCCGCAGCCGGGCTGCCAGGTGGTCCATCTCCTCGCGAGCGGCCGCCGAGAACCGGGTGACTTCCTGGCGTTCGGGCGGCAGCAGGCGCCGGAACACGCCTTGTCGCAGCCGCCGCCGCGCGCGCCGCGCGACCGCGGCCAGCATGTCGAGGTCGTCCATCAGCAGCCGGCCCTCGTCGTCGGGGACGGTCCCGACGGCCTGCCGCGCCTTCAGCAACAGCAGCGGCGCGGTGAGGACCCGTTCGCGGATCGCCGGCAGGCCGTCGCGCCAGGCCGCGTAGAGCTGGCCGATCTCGCGATTGGTGAGGCCTTTGCCCGCGATGGCCGCGACCAATCGGGCACAGGCGTCCGGGTTGGCGCGCGCCAACGGGACCAGGTACTTCATCGCGGCGTGGGCCGGCAACTCGCCGCGCTGCACGTGCGCCTGGATCGCCTCGGGCAGCTCGCCCACCAGCGCGAGCCGCCGGCTCACCCAGCTCGCTGACCGGGCGAACCGTCGCCCGAGCTCCTCCAGCGACAGCTCGAACCGCACGGCCAGCTCCTGCAGCAGCCAGCCTTGCTCCAGCGCCGTCACGCCCTCGCCCGTGCGCATGAGCCGGTCCAGGACGAGGGCGTCTGCCTCGCCCAGATCCCAGCACGTGGCGCCGACGAGGTCCTGGCCGAGCCGGCGCAACGCCCGCACGCGCTTGTAGCCATCGACCAGCACGAACCGCGCGGGGCCCTCGCCGGGAACGACCACGACCGGCACTTGCTGGCCGATCGTCGCCAGCGAGCCCACCAGCTTGCGTTCGGCCTCCGGCTTGTGCGTGCGCAGCTTCTCGTAGCGCAGGTCGAGTTGGTGGAGCTCGACGTTCATGCTGCCGCTCGCGTGCGATCACGACCCGCGACCCCGATGACGCCGTGGCGGACATCCCCGGGGGAGCCGCGGCCCACGCCGCCGCCGCCAGCGCAGGGCCGCCGCCACTCGCCGGCGGGGCGCCACGCGCACCGCCTCGCCACAGAAGGTGCAGTGCGCGCGACCGGGCCGACCCGGCCGGGATTCATGGGACGATGGGGTTCGCGCGCGCGGGGCATCCGCTGGCCTCGGCCGCGAGTCTCCGGCCGCGCCCGGCTCAGGGGAACCCCGATGCGTCATCTTTTCTCGCGCCTCGCGCTGCGCGAGGTACTCCTGCTGCCGTTTCTTGTGGTTGGCCCGCCCGTCGTCCGTGCCCTGGTACTTGGCGCCGGCGCGCCTCACCCGCTCCCGCCGGGCCACCGGCGCGCACGGCGGGCAGTAGCGGTTGCCCCGGTCACACCGGCGGCAGATGCACACCGCCGCCCGGCACCGCGCACACCGGAACTGCCGCGCCTCGGCATCCGCCACCGTTCGGGCGTCCCGAGGGCTGGACAAGTCCCACGGTCAGCGCGATCCTCGAGGCGGTCCGGGATCTCACCCCCGGGCCTCCACCCTTCCGCTCAGGACACCCACCAGCTTCGCGCGGCCTGCAACCTGCGTCGCATACACCCGCGGTGGGTCACTTCTGACGAGCAGACCCCTGGCGTTTCTCGCGAGCGTCTAAGTCGCGAGACTGCGCGCGTGAGTTCGGCCTCATGCGCCCGCACGACCGCGGCCCGACGGTCGCTGAACAAGTCGACATCCGTGCGGTGTCCGATCTCGAGAGCCTTCTCACCCAACTCTGGCCCGAGCTGTTCTCCGGCGCCTGACGTATGCCGCCGCCATCGGTGCCGAAGACCGTCAGGGACTTCATTTACTACTACTATGCCAAGCTGGTGATCGCTCCCTCGGCCGGCGAAGCCGGCAACTATCGCTTCATCATGGATAGATACCGACGGTTAAAGAACGGCGAGATCCAGATGTCCGACTACGATCGCGAGATCCAGCGCCTGGCGCAGACGCCCGGACTCTGCGTCTTCTGCGCGGCCCGCGGCCACACGGTCCCGATGGAGGTTGTTCCCCTCGCGCTCGGCGGTCCCGTTGGTATCCACAACCTCGTTCACGCGTGCACTTCGTGCGACACCTCGCGGCAGGGTCTTGACCTGCTGTCGTGGTGGTGCGGAAAGCTGGGTCGCGACAAGGACGACTTGCCCCCCATCCCGGCAGGCCTGTTCCTGAAGCTGGCGCACGAGCGCCACACGGTTGCGTTCACGCTGGCATCTCGCTGTGCCGACATCGCCAGTCTCTGGCCTCGCGCTAGCGGCGAAGCGGGTAGGCGTGCTCCCAGTCCGTCTCGGCGTCGGTGATCGCCCTCGTCCGCGGGCCGGCGCCGACCGGCAGGGTACTCGGGTCGGCCCGTTTGGGTTGGCCTCTATGACGCTCGCGCATGATGAGCCGCGACCTCGATAGCCAAGTCCGCCTCCGGGCGTTCGACTTCCTCGCCGAGCAGACCAGCCTGCACGGCGACGCCTTGCCGCGCGGCATCCTCGCTGCCGGCTTTCAGTTCCACGAGACGCGCGTCCCCCTCCTCGGGCCGCAGGGGATCTTCAAGCCGGCCATCCTCGAACTGCCGCTCAGCATCACGACCGTGCCGATCGTCGAACGCAGGGATCGCCCGTACGCCGACGAGATCGGCGAGGGGGGTCTCATCAAGTACCACTACCGCGGCACCGATCCGGGGCATCGCGACAACGTCGGCCTCAGGATCGCAATGCAGCGCCGCGTTCCGCTGATCTACTTCCACGGCATCGTCCCCGGCCTGTACGCTCCCGCCTGGCCCGTCTACATCGTCGGCGATCACCCGGACGAACTCGCGTTCTCCGTTGTCGTCGACGACAAGCAGCTTGGACTCGTGCCGCCCGAGCCCGGCGACACCACCCTCGTGGATGCCCGCCGAGCGTACGTGACCGTCATGACGCAGCGGCGCCTGCATCAACAGAGCTTCCGACAGCGGGTGCTACGCGCCTACCACGAGCGCTGCGCGATCTGCCGCCTGCGTCACCAGGAGCTGCTCGAGGCGGCGCACATCCTTCCCGACGGTCATCCGCTCGGCGAGCCCGTCATCCCGAACGGCCTGGCGCTGTGCAAGCTCCATCACGCTGCGTTCGACCGGCACATCCTCGGCGTCAGGCCTGATCTCGTCGTGGAACTGCGCATGGACATCCTGCGTGAAGCTGACGGGCCGATGCTCCAGCACGGGCTCCAGGGCTTCCAGGGCGCGACCATCCTTGTGCCGCGCTCGCCACAGCTGCGCCCGAATCCGGCGTTTCTAGAGGAGCGGTACGCGCTCTTCAGGAAGGCGTCATGAGCGGTTCGGCCTTCCACCCTCTCGAACATCGCCATCGTCCGCCCAGCATCGGGCCACGCCAACTGAAGCGGACCACCCGCCGCCGATGAACCTCCCGGTCACTCACCTCGATTGAGGCGCCTGGCCAGGTTCTCGGTCACGGCTGTGCCGCCTCGCAGCCGCTCGCCTTCAACGATGAACACATCGCGCTTGAAGTACGTGCTGCCTCGATAGTGCTTACGCTCGTAGTCCATGCGCGTGAAGAGGTCACCGACGCGTACGCCCCTGACCGGCCCCAACCGCACCCCGCTTCTGAGCGAGACGACGACGCTGAACGTCCGCTCTCCGTGTCGCCCGCCATATCGCGCGCCGAAGTTGTGGACGTGAATACGACCGGCCGTACTCTCTGTGAGATGAAGTACGGGATGATCCTCCGCGCTTGCACAACGCTCCAGATCCTCGCTCTCCGCATCGCCCGCCGGAAGTCTGTTCGACATCACTGCGTAGCTGATCGACGGCGACGGGCCGTCCGCAGTCGCTGGCGCGGTGCCCCGCATCTTCATGACAGCTTCGTCGACGATGGCGCCATATCGGCGGCGATAGCGGACCAATGCATGTTGGAGGAGGTCCACCTGTTCTCCGAGGCGCGCCCAGTTTGATCGCGGCAGAAGCACCATGTTGCACGGATGTAGGTTCCGCAGGCATCGCGTTTCAAGCTCCTCGCGGTCGTACCGACGCCAGTCGGTGTTGCGATCCTTTACAGGAAAGAGCTCCTCAGCAGAATCTGTGGGGAGTCTCCGGCTCCGGTAAGGCGCCAAGGGTGTGATAGAGAGCCATTCCCATTGCGCGATACGTCCGGAACCCGAACGCGGTTCTGGTGGTGACTCTCGCCTTGTTGTTGAAGCCCTCGACGCACAGCACCGCAATGGAACTCCGGGCCGAGGCTCGGCCCGGGTTCTAGCAGAGCACCGCGTACCCGCGACATCGTCTCGCTCGGTACAGGAGAGACACGGTGAGCCCGGCGGGCGCCAGCACTACGACGACGCCGAGGGCCGCCGTCACCCGTGTCTGCGCATCGCCAGCGGGGGGCCCGGCAAACATCATGACTGCTTCCTGGTGACGAACTTCGCCTCGAGCCGCTCCCATTCACGCCGACCGAAGAGATCCCACAGCTCGCCGTGCGTAAGCATGTCGGCGGCCAGCCCGGTCGTGGTGCCCGCTCGCTTCAGCTCGTCGAGCAGGCGCTGGCCGGCCCGGGCCATGACGCGGGTGAGCGAGTTCGGATAGATGACGACCTTGTAGCCGGTGTCAGCAAGATCGCGCTGGGGCAGGATCGGCGTGCGCCCGCCCTCGACCATGTTGGCCAGCGTCGGGGCCGGGATGCCGGCGCAGATCGCGCGCATCTCCTCGGGCGTCTCCGGCGATTCCACGAAGATCACGTCGGCACCGGCCTCGGCGTAGCGCCGGCCGCGCGCGATCGCCTCAGCGAGGCCATCGGTGGTGCGCGCGTCGGTGCGGGCCACGATCACCAGTTCCGGCGAGGAGCGCGCCGCGCGCGCGGCCTCGATCTTGGCCACCATCTCCTCCACCGGCAGGAGCGTGCGGCCGGGCTCGTGGCCGCACTTCTTCGGCATCTCCTGGTCCTCGAGCTGGATGGCGGCGGCGCCGCGACGCTCGAGCTCCGTCACCGTGCGCAGCACGTTGAGCGGATTGCCGAACCCCGTGTCGGCGTCGGCAATGACCGGCAGGCCGACGGCGCCGGCGATCTGCTCGAGACGCACGCAGACCTCGTAGAGCGAGACGAGGCCGATGTCCGGAAAGCCCAGCGCGCTGATCGACACGCCGGAGCCGGTCATGTAGATCGCGGGGAAGCCGGCGCGTTCGACGAGCCGCGCGGTAAGCACGTCGTACGCGCCGGGCGCGACGACGAGGCCGGGGCGCGCCAACAGCGCCCGCAGACTGCCGTGCTCGCGGCGGAGCTCGGGCACGGTCATCGCCGGATCACCTCCCGGGTGGGCAGCCAGGTGACCATCCCGGGGAACATCGAGAGGAGCAGGAGGCCAGTATCATCAGGCCGAAGGGCAGCAAGCCCCACACGACCTCGCTCATTCTCGCCCGTCCGAGAGACCCTGGATGCCAAACATGTTGAGCCCGACCGGCGGCGTGATGGGCCGAGCTCGATCATGATGACCAGCACGATCCCGAACCAGATCGGGTCGAAGCCGGCCGCCACAACGATCGGATAGAGGATCGGCACTGCTGGACCAGCGCGCGCACTTCCGCCTCGGTGAGGTCGGCCATCTCAGACCTCCACCATCTCGATGAGGAACGGCTCCAGCGGATCGTCCACGGTCATGAGGTGATGCACGTTGAACTCGTAGGCGTCGCCGGCCTTCAGGTCGGACGGCGAGAAGGGGAACGCGAGGTTCCCCGCGATGGCCTTGCGGCCGGGGTACGTCACGTGCAGCGCGACGGAGCGCGCCAGGGCGAGAATGGCGGCGGACGAGTCGGGATCGTCGGCGACGACCTCGATGACGAGGCCAATCTCGTGGCCGCGGATCTCGCGCACGGGCTCGAGCGGGCCCATCACGCCGTCGCGCCCGTAGACGTGGAAGAGCAGCCGGTAGCCGTCGGGCGGGTAGGTCTCGGCCACGCGCGTGCGGACGTTGTCGAGATAGACGTCGAGATTCGCGATCAGGAGCGGGTCGCGCACGCCGGCCAGCGTCAGCGTGCGGAAGCCGACGCGCGCGGCGCCCTCGAGCTTGAGCGTGTACGCCGGCGCCTCCACCCAGCGGGTACCGCGCACGCACACGGCGCGCGGCGTGGCCTGCTCGAAGCGTGTGTGGGTCAGATCAATGCTGCCGCCGGGAAGCGCCAGGCGATAGGGATCGGAACGCTCGTAGAGCGAGTGGGCCGCCACCGACGCGACCGTGCAGACCTTGTCGGGGTTGGGTGGCTCCACGGTGAACGCGTCGCGCTCGATGACGCCCAGCAGACTGTCGGAGCCGTGGCGCGGGTAGGCGGCGGCGCCGCCGCATTCGAGGATCTTGCCCATGTGATAGGCGAGCGCCTTATCGAAGCCGGCCCGCATGGCGGGGGCGGCCATGACGGCGGCGTCGCAGGCGCGGCCCGCGATGACCACCTCGGCACCGAGGTCCAGCGCGCGCAGGAACGGCTCCACGCCCATCTGGGCCACGATGCGCGCGCTGCGATCGACCTCGGCCTCGGTCAGCTCGGTGGCGATGTCAAGCGGGCTCACGCGGCCGCGCGCGATCTGGCGCTTGACCCAGGCCTTCTCGACCTCGGCGCCGATGACGGCGGTGCGGAAGCGATAGCCGCGCTCGCGGCAGATCCCGCGATAGACCTCCAGGGTGTACTCAAGATGCGGCCGGCCGCCGCCGCCGCCAGCGGAGCCGATCAGGACCGGGATGCGGCGCGCGTTGGCGGCTTTGAGAATCGTCGCGAGGTCGAGCGTGAAGGCGCGGCGGTTGGTGAATGGCACGCCAGCGCCGAGATAGTAGGGTCCGGGGTCGGTGGAGCCGGCGTCCACGGCCAGCACGTCGGGCTGGCGCTTGAGCCCTTCCTCCATCGACCGCGCGGGGATGCCGTAGCCCAGCATGCCCTCGGGGGCGAGGATCGTCATCTGGTGGGCCACGGTCACCACTCCACGGCGTGCTGCATGAGCGGCACGTGCTGCTGGGCGCCGTACACGTCGCGCTCGCCGACGGCGCCCGAGCCCCACGGCCGCCGCAACGTCACCTTCATCGCGTAGGCGGGATCGAACTCGATGATCTTGAGCACGTCATCTTCCTTGATGGCGTACAGCCGCGCCACCGTCGCGCGGTCAAGGGCCCGCAGCGCCTTGAACCGGCGGTAGGTCGGCTCGTCGGGGAAGACGACGTCCAGCGTGAGCAGGAACGGGCCGGCGTTCTTGCTGGTCACGAACGTGGCGATCTCGCCGATGGTGCGCCTCATCGCGTTTGACACCTCGCGCTACGAAGTGTCGGTCGGCCACGCACGGCAAGTGACGATCCTTGCGCGCGGCCGAGTGCCGAGCACGGTCGCGAAACGCTCACGTGAGTGCGGATCCGCTGCTCGATGAGCTCGCCCCCCTCGGCCAGGATACGGATTTGGCTTTCCCTCTTGTGGACGTCGATGCCAACATGATCCGTGGCTGCCTCTCCTCTTTGCGGCGTTGACCGCGAGTTCACTCGTGCAGGGCAACGTGATGCCACCACGTCGAGCGGGGGCCGGCTGCTTCACAAACCGGCGCGCAAGGAGGGCGGATCGCGCACGCCCCTCGGCCGGTACGAGCTCGCGCTCGATCTGCTCGACGGCCTGGCGCAGTCGTTAGCGGCTACTTTCCGATCGACGCCGCGACGTCGAAGTCGAAGCCGGTTCGTGTGAGCGACTCGTCGTACGGCGTCGAGCTGAACTTGTTGAGGAAGTCGACGACCCGGCCGGCCATTTTGGGCGTGACCGCCACCGTGCGAGGCCACGCCGAAATGGTGTTCGCCCACAGCGTGTCGAAGAAGGCCTTCTCGACCTTCGGGTGGTATTTCGCATGGATGGCGTCGCGGGCCTTGGTCGTGCGCACGGGGTCGTGGAGGTCGTCGAGCGCCTTCTGCACCGCCTTCAGCATCCGCTTGACGAGGTCCGGGTTCTTCTTCAGCCACGAGTCGCGCGCGACGAACCCGATGTAGAGGAACCCTTCGAGCTCCTTGATGTCGCCCTTCGTCGTGTGGAACAACATGATCCCGTTGTGGTCGCGCACGCCAATGTCGCTCGTGGGCGACGAGAACGAGAAGCCCTGGATCCGCCGCTGCTGGAAGGCCGCCAGCATGGCCGAGGCGGTCGTCAAATTCACGACCGTGAGATCGCGGTTGGGATCGAGCCCCGCTTTCTTGGCCAGGAACATGATGAGTTGGTGCGTGCCGCTGCCAAGCCCCACCACGCCCATGTTTGCGCCCTTGAGGACCTTCACCTTGTCCTCGAACGAGCTGCGCTCCGTGACGCCGAACTTCTCCGCCCATTCTTTCGCGATCGTCACGTTGCTCGCGTACTGGGTCATGCTCGCGCCGAACACGACCGTGTCCGTCCCCTTCTCGCGGGCGCGCAGCGACGACGAGGGCGCGCCGACGTAGACCTCCGCGTTGCCGGCGATCACGGCAGCCAGCGACTCCGCGCCGCCGAGGCCGGTCGTGTATTCGGCCTCGATCCCGCGCTCCGCGAAATAGCCGAGCTCCTTGGCAACCATCGCCGGCACGAACAGGAAGCCCCATGACGACTGGACAAAGCGGATCCTGTCGGCAGCTGCCGACTCGGACACCATCGTAAGGGCCACGATCATGGCGACAACCAGAGTCCGAATCACTCGTCGCATCGGAGTCCTCCTCCCGAGATGGGCGCTCAGATCGTGACCTCGCGGGTTTCGTCGGCGCTCTTCCACGGCATCGCCTTTCGCTCGGTGTACTTGACCGCGGTGTTGAGCAGGAACGCGAGGAGCATAATCGCGATCAGGGCGGCGAAGACCCCGCCTGTGTCGAACTGGCCGGCCGCGTCGGCGAGCAGGAACCCAAGCCCCCGGTTCGAAGCGATGAGCTCACCGACGATGGCGCCTATGAGCGCGTACGGCACCGAGATGCGAAGCCCGGCGAACACCCAGGTGACCGCGGACGGGATGACGACCTTGGCGAGCAGGTGCCATTCCCTCGCTCCCATGAGGCTCAGGATCGCGACGAGCTCGCGGCTCACGTTCCGGACGCCGGTGTAAGTGTTGAGGAATACCAGGAAGAACACCACCGTCCCCGTGAGGACGATCTTCATGTCCATGCCGATGCCGAACCAGAGGATAAACAGCGGCGCGAGCGCGATCTTCGGCAAGCTGTAGAACGCCATGATGAAGGGATCGACGACATCGGCGAGCAGGCGGGCGCGCCCGAGGACGATCCCGACCGTCATCCCGGCGAGGCCGCCGAGCAGGAACCCCGAGAACGCCTCGCCAGCAGTGATGCCGGCGTGAAAGAGGATGCTGCCGTTCACGGTCCACTCGCGCAGGATCCCGACGATCACCGACGGCCGGCTGATGAAGAACTCCGAAATCACCCGGCCGGAGACGAGCTCCCAGCTCGCGACGATGACGATGAGCAGCAGGAGCCGCAGGGCGTTGAGCCGCATCGGCCGGTTCGCTCAGACCGGCTCGCCGCCCGTGGCGGCGAGCGAAGGCGCGATCATGTCCCAGAGCTCGGCGGTCATTGCCACGTACGCGGGATCGTGACGCAGCCGCAGAAGGTCACGCGTCGGCGCCAGCGGGATGTCGACGATCTTTCGGATGGTGCCCGGGCGCGGCGAGAACACGACACAACGGTCGCCCAAGGCGACGGCCTCGTCGAGGTCGTGGGTGACGAACAGCACGGTCTTGTTCAGCCGGCGGCACAGGCGGCGCACCTCGATCTGCATGTTCACCCGGAGCTGCGCGTCGAGCGCGGCGAACGGCTCGTCCATCAGGAACGTCTCGGGGTCGTAAGCGAGCAGCCGCGCGAGCGCCGTGCGCTTGCGCATCCCGCCCGACAACTGGGCGGGGTATGAGCGCTCGAAGCCGGTCAGGCCGACGAGATCGATCAGCGCCTGCACGCGCTCACGGATGGAGGCACGCGGGAAGCGCTTGATCTCAAGGGGGACTGCGATGTTCCCGACGACGTCGCGCCATGGCAGCAAGTGATCGTTCTGCGTCATGTAGCCCGTCGCATGGTTGTACGCGGTCACCGGCACGCCGCGATATCGGACCGTCCCCTCGGTGGGTTGGAGCAGCCCGGCGGCCATGTTGAGCAGCGTCGACTTGCCGCACCCGGACGGGCCCACGATCGTCACGAACTCGCCGTCGTGCACGCCGAGATCGACGTGCTCGACCGCTCGCACAGCCTGCCGGCCGGCCTCGAACAACTTGCCGATGTTCTCGAACTCGACGACGGCGGAACTCACCGGCGCGCGTGCCGCCCCAGGACGTCAGCTCGCCGCCGCCATGGCACGCGGGCTCCCGTGGCGTCGGGTCAGCTCGGCGATCACGTGATCGATCGACTCTACGTCGGCGAACTTCATGTCCATGTCGAACAGGTTCGCGCGGTGCGCTGAGGGCGAGCGGTCGCCACAGGCCTCTTCGACGACGACGACGCGGAAATTGTGCGAGAACGCATCGGTCACAGAGGCGCGCACGCAGCCGCTGGTCGAGATCCCGACGATGACGAGGGTGTCGATCCCGTCGTAGCGGAGGAACGACTCGAGCGGCGTTTGGAAGAACGCCGAGGGCTTGTTCTTCAGGATGACGACGTCCCGCGTCTCCGGCGCGTAGTCCGGCGGCCACTCGTCGGCCCGGGGGTCGCTCGTGTACTCGGCCTCCGAGGCGTTCGAGAGCTTGAGGTTCCAGATACCGCGCCGGGTGGGGTGGCTTCGATCGTCACGTCGGCTGTAGTAGATCGGCAGGTCGAGGTCCCGAAACGTCGTCGTGATGCGCACCAGCGCGCGCTTCAGCTCCGGCATCTCCCGGCCGCACATGGCGTAGGCAGGGTCGACGAACATCCACGTCGTGTCGATGTTCAGCAGGGCTGGCTTCGCGCCAAGGCCGATGCGGTTCCCGAATGCGCCCTTGCGGTAGACGGCGAGCTCCTCGTCCGGAACAATGCCCTTCCAGCGATCCACCTTGTCCATCGACCGATGCCCCCTTGTACGACCATCCACTTGCGCGAGGTTCGCCAGAGCGCCGCCTTCGGTCAATCCGCCGGATGGCCCATTCGGCTAGTTCAGGGGTCGCAGCAGGCTGATGGACCGGGCGCGGTCGACAACGAGGTGGTGAATCGAGAGCCGGCCGAGCGGCGCGAGCCGTGGTCGATCGGGAGACTCACGTTGTCGAGGCACTGCGCGTGATACCGATTGCCGGCGTCCGGTCACGCCTCCGGTGTCGCGCGTCAGTTCGAGCGGATCGTCCGCCAGCCGCCATCGCAGACACGCCGAAGGCTCTCTACTCCGCCGTGGTTGTGCGATCCGGACGCTTCCCGGCATGGCCGAGTGGCTCGGCCGCGGGTTCATCCCGCTCTTCGTGCTCGAGCCCATCAAGGAGCGGTTCAAGCTGCCCGGCAAGGTCGAGTTGCTCCAGATGCTGCAACGCGAAAACGTCGTCAGCCACAGCCAACCGCGCAGCATCGGTCCGAAGCGGAAATCGGAGACGTGCTACATCCTGACCCCGGAGGGCAGGTCCCGCTTGCTCGGGCAATAGCCTCACCCTCGGGCAACGACGACGGCTGCGCGTGACCGCTCGCCTGCGCCGGCATCGACCGCCAGATGGCCGAGTGGTCACGCGCATGCGACCACGAGCCGCTCGACTACGGTGACTACGCCTTTCGGCCGTGTTGCGCGATGTCCCGCGTCGTGCCGCTGGGAGCCGTCTACGCGCCTCTGAGCCCCGATCGCGGGCCGGATCTGATCGCCTGGATGGCGGGGATGGACGATCTCCTTCGGAACGGCACTCCCGTTCGCGTGGACCTCCGGACGCGCACGCTGATGCCGGGCGACATCGTGTTCCTGAATCACCGCGCGAGCTCGCGGCCCATCGGCAACGCTGGCCTCGTGCAGCCGGGTCGGTTCGTGTCCTTGCCGAGCATCGCCTATCGCCTGGCTCGGGTGGCCGTCGGTGATGGCATCGTCGCCGTCTCGACGAGCAGCCCCGCCGCTCTCGACTATGCCGCCGGCCACGCCTTGCTGCTGGGCGCGGGCGGAGTGTTGCTCGACGAACGCGGACACTCCGTCGCCTACTCAACGACCGGTGACAGCGCTCTCCGCGCCTGCTTCGGCGGGGCGCCGGTAGCCGCCCGGGACCTGATAGCCCGCCCCTGGGACAGCGTTGCGGGCGAGGCCAGGCAAGCCGCACGGGTTTCGCTCGCCTGGCCACGCACCGCGAGCGAGGCGGAGCTCGATCGCGCCGCAGCGTCCCTCCTCGGGCAGGTGATCGGCGACAGCCTGGGCGCGCTCGTCGAATTCCAGCCGCAGGAAGAGATCGTTCGCCGGTATCCAGACGGTGTCCGCGAACTCCACGACGGCGGCGTGTGGGATACCGTGGCCAGCCAGCCGACCGACGACTCGGAACTCGCTCTCGCGCTCGCCCGCACGCTTGCCGGCCGCACTGACTATGATGCGGAAGCGGTCGCCGGAGCCTACGGCCGCTGGTACTCGTCGCACCCTTCGATATCGGCACGACGACCCAGGCTGCCATGTCCGCCGCCGCTCGCGCCGCCGCCGGCAAGGCGGAGGCAGCCCGAAAGGCTGCGCGGCGGGACAGCCAGTCGAACGGCTCGCTGATGCGCGTGTCGCCGATCGGCGTCTGGGCACGAGATCCGGACACCGCGGCTCGCGTCGCGTGGCAGGACTCGGAACTCTCTCACCCCCATCCAGCCTGTGCCGCAGCTTACGCCGCCTATGCGGCCGCAATCGCGGCCGGGATCATCGGCGCGGACAGGGTCGGCATGCTCGCGACCGCCGCGCGCATCGCGGAGGGCCATCGCGCGACGGCACCGGCGATCGCGGCGGCGCTGGGCGCCGCGCGTGCCGGCCGGCGTCCCGAGAGCTACATCCGCAACATGGGGCACGTCGCCATCGCGTTCCAGAACGCGTTCTACCACCTGGCGCACACGCGCGACTTCGAAGCCGCGCTGATCGACACGATTCGGCAGGGCGGCGACACGGACACGAACGCGGCCATCGCCGGCACCCTGCTCGGCGCTGCCGAGGAACGCCGGGCCATCCCCGCGCGATGGAGGACAGTCGTGCTGGGTGCCGACCCATCAAGGCGATCGGCGCACGACAACCGCGGCCACCGGACTACTGGCCGGACGACATCGTCGCGCTGGCCGAAGCATTACTCGTCACACGACAGGAGACGACAGCGTGACTCCTCGGTCTTCAGCGCCGACGTACCATCCACGTCCGGACGATCACGGCAAGCCGGTCAAGATCAAATGTCCGACGACCCCTTCGGCGAACGAGAGCTGGAAAGATCCGACCGCGGTCGCCGTCTTCGTGCCCGATGGTCCTGTGCCCTCGGTGCTCAACGGCGTACCGATGGGCGCAGCGCAGCCTCCATCAGGCGCAGCCGGTTGGGCCAAGCTGGTCGACGACAGGCGTGGCGCGACCTCACCGCCGCCGATGCCAAAGAGCTGGAAGAAGGTCTCGGCCGGAGCGGTGATCATCGAGCGGGACGGGCGCGTCTGGTTGTTCGAACCCACGAACCA